>NZ_JQKS01000033.1:0-57690 GCF_000746145.1 Methylobacter sp. BBA5.1 | reverse complement strand
GAAAAGATCGTCTTCCCGCTGCTGCTGATCGGCCTGACCGCGCTGCTGCTGCCGTCGGCGGCGCCGCTGGTCGGCATGTTCGCGCTCGGCAACCTGATGAACGCCTGCGGCGTCGTCGACCGCCTGAGCCAGACCGCCCAGAACGAACTGATCAACATCGTGACCATTTTCCTGGGGCTGTCGGTCGGCTCCAAGCTCAGCGCCGAGGCGTTTCTGCAGATGGAGACCTTGGGGATCCTGGCCCTGGGCGCGGCGGCGTTCGCGATCGGCACGGCCGCCGGGGTGCTGATGGCCAAGCTGATGAACAAGTTCAGCAAGACCCTGGTCAACCCGCTGATCGGCGCGGCCGGCGTTTCGGCCGTGCCGATGGCGGCGCGCGTCGCCAACAAGCTGGGCCTGGAGAGCAATCCGCACAACTTCCTGCTCATGCATGCCATGGGCCCGAACGTGGCCGGCGTCATCGGCTCGGCGGTCGCGGCCGGCATTTTGTTGAGTCTGGTGCAGTAAGGCGGAAGCGCTTGTGGATAAGCCGTTTTTGGTTCATAAACAGGTAATTGGCGGGTTTTTGCAAGACCGCACGATCTGTTTTTGGTATGATAGCCGGCTTTTTGAATTGTAAGGCTGGTGCTTGAGTGATAGGCACGTTGGATTGGTTCTGTCTCTATTCTCTCGTTATTCAGTAATTATATAGGAGTTTTTTTAATGACTATTTTTCCAGCTTTGGAAATCCCCAATACTTTAGCCGCGGGCCCAGGTCCTGGTAATACAGATCCCAGAGTACTCGATCGCCTGTGCAAAACCGGCGTTGCCGATCACATGCAGGCCGATGTGGTGAGAGGCATGATTGAAGCCAAGCAAATGCTGCGCGAAGCATGGGGCACAAAAAATACCTATACCTACGGTGTTGCCGGTACCGGTTTCAGCGGTCTGGATTGTGTATTCAGCCTGATTCTTCCCGGTGATAAAGTCGTTGCATTCATTAACGGTACTTTCAGCGGCATCGACGGGCAGGCGATTCGCATGAAGGCCTCCAGCGTCCAGGATTTGGCGGCTGATCCCCTGAATCCGAAACCGGCCAATGTGACGATTGTCAATGTGCCGCATGGGCAATCCGTGAGCGGCGAAACGGTCGAGGCGGAATTGGCCAAACACAAACCGATGTGGGCCTTTATGGCGCACTGGGAAACCGGCAGCGGCCGCGTCAATGACCTGAAAGGTTTTAACGATGCCTGCGCCAGACACGGCGTCATGGGCATTGTGGATGCGGTATCCAGCCTGGGTGTCGCCGATTTCAGCATCGATGACTATCCGGCTATCGTCGCCTGGGCATCTTGTCCGCAGAAAGGCGTGTTGAGCCTGCCGTTGACTTATGCGCCGGTCAGTTTCCGCGATGAAGCGATCAATCTTTTAGCCAGACGCGGCTGCTATACCTATGTGCACCATCCTATTCTGGAAGCGCGCCACTGGGGCATCATTGATGGTCAGGATGCAGCGGCGGCCTATCATCGCACGCATTCGTCTTATGCCGTGGCGGCTTTCCATGAAGCCTTGCGCATCCTGCTGACACACACGGTGAAGCAAAAGGCACTCGATTATGCCTACCATGAGGCCGCGCTGAAACAAGCCGTTCAGGCCATGGGCTGCGAAGTCACGTCTAATATGACCAGCCTGGTCGTCTTGAACTTGCCCGGTAGCCTGGCGGGTAAGGAAAAAGAGCTGGTTGCTAAGTGTCGTGCCGAAGGCTTTGCCATCTGGACTACCTTGTCGGAGCCTGTGCAAATACGCATCGGCATCCTGAATCAATTGACCGTTGAGGCGATTGGCGACATCGTCGGCCGCTTTGCCGATGCCATGATCAACATGGGTGCGGATATCGATAAAGAGGCGGTTATGCAAGGACTCAACGCCTATTATGCCGGTTAATTCTATAGCGTAGGGCGGGTTAGACGCGCAAGCCCTCCATGTTGAATTTGCCACTGAATTTCCCGCGCGCCGTAACCCGCCTTTTTTGAGGATTCACGTTCGTTTAGGAAGCTGTCTTCGAGAATGGGCGGCTCCGGTGGACGTTCAGGCATGGAATAGGCGCGGTTACCGAAAGGCGGGTTACGACGCGCGGAGGGTGGCTGCTGGCGGAAGATTCGGTGATTAGCGCGTCTAACCCGCCCTACAGGCTCTGGTACAAATAAAAAAGCCTCTGACGGTTAACCGTCAGAGGCTTTTTTTCAGGCTAATCGGACCGGCTAAGGTTAAAACAAGCCGGTGATTCTGCCGTCATCGTCAATGTCGATGCGTTCCGCGGCCGGCACTTTAGGCAGGCCAGGCATGGTCATCATGTCGCCGGCGATGGCGACGATGAAACCGGCGCCGTTGGCCAGTCTGACGTCGCGGATTTCCACCGTATGGCCGACAGGCGCGCCTTTGGCATTCGGATTGGTCGAGAACGACATCTGCGTCTTCGCCATGCAGATCGGGAATTTGCCGTAGTCGGCTTCCCAGGCCGCCAATTGCGCCTTGACTTTGGCATTGGCCGTAATGCCGGCCGCGCCGTACAGCTTGGTGGCGATGGTTTCGATTTTTTCCCACAGGCTCAGGTTTTCGTCATAAACATAGCTGAATCCGGGTTCGCGGCTGTCCACGATGTTGATGACTTCCCGGGCCAGTTCCTCGGCGCCGGCGCCGCCTTCGGCCCAGTGTCTGGAAACCACGCATTTGGCGCCCAGGGCTTCGCATTTGGCTTTCAGCAACGCGATTTCGGCATCGGTATCGAAGGTGAAATGATTGATGCAGACCACGCAGGGCAGGCCGTAATGGTTGTTGATATTGCTCAGGTGGCGTTCCAGATTTTCAAAGCCTTTTTCCAGGGCCGCCAGGTTTTCGACATTCAGCTCTTCCCTGGCGACGCCGCCATGGAATTTCAGCGCCCTGACGGTCGCGACCAATACGACGGCCGACGGCCTCAGGCCGGACATGCGGCATTTGATGTCGATGAATTTTTCAGCGCCCAGGTCGGCGCCGAAGCCGGCTTCGGTGACTACATAGTCGGCCAGTTTCAGGGCGGTTTTGGTGGCCGTGACCGTGTTGCAGCCGTGCGCGATATTGGCGAACGGGCCGCCGTGAATGATCGCGATATTGTTTTCCAGCGTCTGCACGAGGTTCGGCTTGATCGCATCCTTCAGCAGGGCCGCCATCGCGCCGTGCGCTTTCAGGTCGCGGGCATAGACCGGCGTCACTTTGTCGGATTTATAGCCGATCACGATGCGGCCGAGGCGCTCTTTCAGGTCGGCGCGGCTGGTCGCCAGGCATAAAATCGCCATGATTTCGGAAGCGACGACGATGTCATAGCCGTCTTCGCGCAGATAACCGTTGGCCGGGCCGCCCATGCCGACGACGATATTGCGCAGGGCGCGGTCATTCATGTCGACGACGCGTTTCCACTGGATGCGCCGGGGATCTATGTCCAGTTCGTTGCCGTGGTTGATGTGGTTGTCTATCAGGGCAGACAGCAGATTGTGCGCCACGCCGATGGCATGGAAATCGCCGGTAAAATGCAGGTTGATGTCTTCCATCGGCACGACTTGGGAATATCCGCCGCCGGCAGCCCCCCCTTTGACGCCGAAGCAGGGACCCAAAGAAGGTTCGCGCAGGCACATCATGGCTTTTTTGCC
This sequence comes from Methylobacter sp. BBA5.1, assembly GCF_000746145.1. Classification (NCBI taxonomy): domain Bacteria; kingdom Pseudomonadati; phylum Pseudomonadota; class Gammaproteobacteria; order Methylococcales; family Methylococcaceae; genus Methylobacter; species Methylobacter sp. BBA5.1. The sequence continues at coordinate 54,025 of NZ_JQKS01000033.1, read as the reverse complement.
GATACGGTTCAGGGCATCGCCGAGGCCCACCGTGGTGGTGGTTTTGCCTTCGCCGGCCGGTGTCGGGCTGATCGCGGTCACCAGAATCAGCTTGCCATCTTTTTTATCGCTCAGACTGTTGACGTATTCCAGCGACATTTTCGCTTTGTAATGACCGATAGGATCCAGATGCTCGGCATCGATACCGTATTGTTCTTTAACCAACCCGATGATGGGCTTCATGTTTGCTTTCTGGGCGATTTCAATATCAGACATACTACCTCCCGATCTGATGTAATTTTTTTAAATTCGATAAACGCAAAAAGCCTGCTTCATTGGCAATGAAGCAGGCCGGGTAAAAACCTGAACTGTTTATGGTTTATTCACTGTAAACAGGAAAACGAGAGCACAGAATGCTGACTTTTTCGCGTACCGCGGCGATGACGTTTTCGTCGTCCATGTTTTCCATGACGTCGCACATCAAATTGGCGATTTCGATCATTTGCGGCTCCTTGAAGCCTCGCGATGTCGGCGCCGGTGTGCCGACGCGAATGCCGCTGGTGACAAACGGCGATTCAGGATCGTTAGGCACGGCATTTTTATTGACGGTAATATGCGCTCTGCCCAAGGCGGCGTCGGCGGCTTTGCCGGTAATGCCTTTGGGAATCAGCGAAACCAGCATCAGGTGGTTGTCGGTACCGCCCGACACGACATCGAAGCCGCGATTCATGAACACTTCGGCCATGGCTTTGGCGTTTTTGATCACTTGTTGCTGATAAGCGCGGAATTCAGGCTGCATGGCTTCCTTGAAAGCCACGGCTTTTGCCGCGATGACATGCATTAAAGGACCGCCCTGAATACCGGGGAAGATATTGGAATTGAGCTTTTTTTCCAGGTCCGGGTTGCTTTTGCACAGGATGAGGCCGCCGCGGGGGCCACGCAGGCTTTTATGCGTGGTGCTGGTGACGACATCGGCATAAGGCATCGGGTTGGGGTACAGGTCGGCGGCAATAAGGCCGGCTACATGCGCGATATCGACAAACAGATAAGCCCCGACTTCATCGGCGATTGCCCGAAAGCGCGCCCAGTCCATGACGCGCGAATAGGCGGAAAAACCGGCCACGATCATTTTAGGGCGGTGTTCCTGCGCCAGACGTCTGACTTCGTCGTAATCGATCAGGCCGGTGGCCGGATCCAGATGGTACTGTACGGCATTGTAGATTTTGCCGGAAAAGTTCGGTTTGGCGCCGTGCGTCAAATGGCCGCCGTCGGACAGCGCCAGGCCGAGAATCGTATCGCCGGGCTGAACCAGGGCCATGAACACGGCCATGTTGGCTTGCGAGCCGGAGTGGGGCTGGACGTTGGCGTAATCGGCGCCGAACAGTTCCTTGGCACGGTCAATCGCCAGTTGCTCGGCCTTGTCGACAAATTCACAGCCGCCGTAATAACGCTTGCCGGGATAGCCTTCGGCATACTTGTTGGTCAACTGGGAACCTTGCGCTTCCATCACACGCGGACTGGTGTAGTTTTCGGAGGCAATCAGTTCGATGTGATCTTCCTGACGGCGACGCTCTTCTTCCATCGCCTGGAATAATTCATCATCAAAGCCGGCGATTGTCATGGATTTTTTAAACATTTATGTCTCCCGATATAGAGTTCTATTGTATGCAAAATTATGGATGGATCAGCAGTACCTGCAAGTCGGCTACATTGGTCCCGGTTGCGCCCGTATCAAGTAAGTCGCCGGCGGTATTTAAGGCGTTATAGGCATCATTATTATCCAGCAGCGCGGCAGGGTCGATACTGCTGTCCTTCATGCGCCGGATCGAGCCCGGGTCGACCAGGCCGCCGGCTGCGTCGGTCGGACCGTCACGGCCGTCGGTTCCGCCGCTCAGGAAGACCCAGTTGCCGGTTAAGCCGTGTTGTTCGGCGGCACAGGCGAAGGCCAGCGCCATCTCCTGATTACGGCCGCCGCGTCCGTTGCCTTTCAAGGTGACCGTGGTTTCACCGCCCGCTAATAGGGCAACCGGTTTGTCGATGCCGTTAGCGATGAGCCGTTTGGCATGGATGACCCATTTTTCAGCTTCGTCCCTGGCCTCGCCGCAGAGATGATCGCTGTACAGTGTTGGTTGATAACCGAGGGCTTCGGATGCTTTCATAATGGCGCCGACGCTGATGGCATTGCTGCCGATCAGCGTGTGGCCGGTATTGTTAAATATTTTGTCGCCCGGTTTCGGCGTCTCGGGCACAAGGCCCCGCCGGCCCTGTTCCAGATACCGTTGAACGTTGGCGGGTACCTTGTCCCAGACGCCTTTGGATTTGAAGACATCGATGGCATCGGCGAATGTCGTCGCGTCGGGCACGGTAGGCCCGCTGGCGATGGCGCTCAGATCATCTCCCAGAACGTCGGATAAAACCAGCGCGTGCAGATCGGCCGGCGCCGCCATTTTAGCCAGGCCGCCGCCCTTGATCAGGGATAAATGCTTGCGCACGCAGTTGATCTGGTTGATGTTGGCACCGCAGGCCAGTAACAGGTCCGTCGTGGCAATTTTATCCTCCAGTGTAATCGAGGAGGCCGGGTAGGGGATCAGCGCCGAACCGCCGCCGCTGACCAGTACCAGTACCAGTTCATCCTTTTGCGCGTTGCCTGCCTGATCGGCAATCAGGCGCGCGCCTTCGAGACCGGCCGCATCGGGCAGCGGATGCGATGCGCCGATTACTTTAAAATGATCGACGGTCGCTTCGTTTTCGTGGTTGGTCACGGCAATGCCTCGGCCCGCCAGCAGCGGCGCCGGAATAATTTCCTGCGCGGCCCGGGCCATGGCGCAGGCGGCCTTGCCGAAGGCGATCAAATGGACTTTTGTCCATCTGCCCAGGCGTTTCTGATTGCTGTCATTTAAATTTAACCGGATTTCGATATGATGATCGGCAACAGTAAGACAGCGCTTGACGGCCAGGTAAGGGTCGGCAGCCTCAATGCCGGCTTGAAAAATGCTGAGCGCATCTTTTCTCATGGCATCGATTGAAGCGGGATTGACAAAATTGCTCATATTTTTCGATAAGGCGATCAGGCCATTTCCATCGCGAGAGCAAAGATGTTTTCGGCATCAAAAACCTGTCTGTTATCTTCGAACAGTTTAGTAATGCAGGCGCGGTGTAAAGCCAGTTTCAACGTGCCGAAACCGATAGCTCCCCAGATGACCTTGCCGTGGCGTTCGATGCCTTTATCCATCATGTCGGTGCCGCCGATGCCGATCGGTGGCGTCGCATTGGCATCGGCCATCATTTCGATATGGGGGTTGTCCTGCCACTGGTCCACTGTGAGCAGTTCGACGCCAGCGGCACCGGTCGCAAAAACAATGTTCGCGTATTCGATGGCTTTGGCCCTGGCCTCGTTATCGGCTGCTTCAACGGGCGTCAAGTCAACGCCGAAGCGCGCTTTCATGGCATTGCAGGCCTGGACGGCCCGCTCCAGCGAGCGGGAAGTCAGCGAGACTTCGGCGCCTTCCTGCGCCAGCATGACAGCCGCGCGCTGGCCCACCGGGCCTGTGCCGGCCAATACCACGGCTTTTTTGCCGGCGATGGTGCCGCTGGTTGCCAGTTTGGCCACGCCTGCCGCGGCGGTCGTGTTGCTGCCGTTGCTGTCCAGCATGATGGAGACCTGAAAGCCGGGGAAGAAATGTTTTTGTACGGCGGCAAATAATTCCTGGCCGGCGACCATGTCGCTGCCGCCGATGAAAATGGCGGTGTTTTTCTTTTCCTTAGGTGCGCGTGTGAAAATAGTGCCTTCCACCAGGGAAGTGATGTTGTCAGGTGTCAGTCCTCCGTACCCGATCACATGATCCGCGCCGCCATCATAGCCTACAACAGTATCGAAAACGGAGGGGTGAGCGTCTGTATCGAATTGGAATAGCAGTTTTTTCATTAACTTACCTAAGAGTGGTTTGGAAAATTACCCGTTAATACGATTCGTAAACCGCGGCATTATACTCGATAAAGTCTTAAGTGCTCCATTTAAGCATTACTTTATGCGGTGTAGGGAGGCTGTGCTCGTCGTTGGGGATGATTTGCCGGGCAAGGGCTTATAAGGTTGCGTGGAGCGTGGGCTTTTCGTTATCATTTAATCAATATTATGCTGTAGTCATGTAGTATGGATGATATGGGTATTACACAGATGTGTGGTGTCGGGAATATAAGTAAAGTTGGATGCTATATGATTTCCGATCGTTTGGAACTTGTGCATGGGTTCCGAAAACATTATAGAAATTAGGAAAAAACAGATGAAAACACCCGTTCATATCGCGGTTACTGGTGCGGCAGGACAAATCAGTTATTCATTGCTATTTCGCTTGGCGGCGGGTTCGTTGCTCGGTCCCGAACAGCCGATCGTCTTGCATTTACTGGAAATTCCCCAAGCCATGGAAGCTTTACAGGGTGTGGTGATGGAATTGAAGGATTGCGCCTATCCGCTGCTGCATCGTATAGAAATCACCGCCGACCCCAAAGTAGCGTTCCGGGATGTCGATTATGCTTTTTTGGTTGGCGCGCGTCCGCGTGGGCCGGGTATGGAGCGCAAGGACTTGCTGGAGGTTAACGCGGAAATTTTTGCGGTGCAAGGCAAGGCCTTGAATGAAGTGGCCAACCGGAATATAAAAATACTGGTGACAGGCAATCCGGCCAATACCAATGCCTTGATTGCTCTAAAGAACGCGCCGGATTTGAAGCCGGAGAATTTTTCCGCCATGACCCGGTTGGATCACAATCGGGCACTTAGCCAATTAGCCGAAAAATGCGGCGTGCTGCCGTCCGATGTGAAAAACATGATTATCTGGGGTAATCATTCCATCACGCAGTATCCCGACCTGCATCATGCCAAGGTCAAGGGGCAGGATGCCTTGTCACTGGTTGAGCATGACTGGTTTGTAAAAGAATTTATACCGACCGTGCAGCAGCGCGGCGCCGCCATTATTAAGGCAAGAGGGCAATCCAGCGCGGCATCGGCGGCCAATGCCGCGATCAATCAGATGAACAACTGGGCGCTGGGTACCAAGGAAGGGGACTGGGTCAGCATGGCGATACCGTCGGATGGCAGTTACGGCATTGAGCAGGGTCTGGTTTATTCTTATCCCGTGACCGTCGTCGATGGGCAGATCAATATCGTCAAGGGGCTCGAGATCAACGAGTTCAGCATGCAGAGAATGCGGGCAACCGAAGCCGAATTAAAAGAAGAGAGGGATTCGGTCAGGCATTTGTTCTGAACCTCTTTCCGTCGACAATAAAAAAGGGCGGCTATACCGCCCTTTTTTAATCAAGCCATCCGGTCGGGCGGTTCCTGGCCGGCGAAAAAGGCCGCCAGATTTTCCAGTACTTTTTCACCCATCGCCGTACGCGTGGCAATCGTAGCACTGCCTAAATGCGGTAACAGCGAAACATTCTCCAGCGACAGAAAGCCTTCGTCAATGTCAGGTTCGCCTTCGTAGACATCGAGGCCAGCGCCGGCTATTCTTTTTTCTTTCAATGCCTTGATCAAGGCCTTGCTGTCGACGACGTCGCCGCGCGCGGTATTGATCAAATGCGCTGTCGGCTTCATCTGGCTGAGTCGCTGTTCATTGATTAAATGATGCGTTTCTGCACCGCCTGGACAGTGCAGTGAAACGTAGTCGGAAACCTGCATAAGCTCTTCAAGTGTTTCACAGCGTGTCGCGTCCAGATCGTCAACGACATGCTGATCCGCGGCTCGGGGACTGAAGTAATAGATTTTCATGTTGAAGCCATGATGAGCTTTTCGCGCCATGGCCTGGGCAATGCGGCCAAATCCGATCAGGCCTAATGCGGCGCCCGTGACATCGGAACTCATCATATGCGTCGGGCACCAGCCGGTCCATTGCCGGGCCCGGACCAGGCGGTCGCCTTCGGCGCCGCGCCGCGCCGACATCAATAACAGGGTCATGGCGATATCGGCGGTGCTTTCGGTTAATACGCCCGGGGTGTTGGTAACGACCAGTCCCTGTTCTTTTGCGGCATTGATATCGATATGGTTGAAGCCGACGCCGAAATTGCCCAGGATTTTGCAGCGCTTGTTCGGGGCGTTGATGACCTCCGCGGGGAATGAATCGCAAACGGTCGGGCATACGGCATCGTAGTGTTGCAGCGCGTCTCTGAAGTGAGCGGCGGACAGCGGACGGTCGTATTCGTTTAAGGTAACGTCATAAAGCTCTTTCAGCTTGGCTTCAACGGACTCAGGCCACTTGCGCGTGATGAAGACTTTGGGTTTGCTCATTAATATCCTCCAGGTAAGCAACTTATAGGGATTGTTTTCGATTTGAAAATATAACGCTATAAAGCACAAAGGCATCGCCGTTATTAACGGGATGCCTTTGTTTGGGTTTCCTGCTGATTAGGCCGTCGCGTTATTTTGCCGTGGACCGGTAATATTCAATCGCCGCGGCAACGCCTGAGCCGGGCTTGATATCGAAGCCGTTATCGAGCATCGCCATTTCAACGCCGGCGATCGCGCCCAGCATGGAGACATCATTCATATCGCCGACATGGCCGATACGGAAGACTTTGCCGGCTACTTCAGACAGGCCCGCGCCCAGTGAGATATTGTACTTGTTGAATGCCGTGCTGATCACATCGCGGGCATCCTTGCCTTCCGGCACGACGATCGCGGAAACGGTGTCGGATTCGAAACCGGGTTGCGCGCATAATTTCAACCCCCATGCCTCAACGGCTTTACGTGTGCCTTCAGCCAGGCGGTGGTGGCGCTCATACACATTTTCCAGTCCTTCCTCGAATAACAGGTCCAGCGCTTTGCGCAAACCGTATAAAATCGGCAGTGAAGGGGTGTAGGGAGTATAGCCGTCTTTATTCGCCGACATCTGGTCTTTCAGGTCCAGGAAGCAGCGTGGATAAGTGGATGTTTCACAGGCTTGCAGGGCTTTTTGGCTGAAAGCCACGAAAGCACCGCCGGCCGGCAGCATAAAGCCTTTTTGCGAGCCGCTGATGGCGCCGTCAACGCCCCATTCATCCATGCGGAAATCCAGGCTGGCAATCGAGCTGACGCCGTCAACGAATAGCAGTGCCGGGTGGTTGGCGGCGTTCATGGCTTTGCGGACGCCACCGATGTCGCTGGTAACGCCGGTTGCGGTTTCATTGTGGGTCGCCAGAACGGCTTTGATTTCGTGCTGGCTGTCTTCTTTTAAACGGGCTTCCAGTTTATCCAGAGGAATGCCTTTGCCCCAGGTTTCCTGATGGATTTCGACATCAAAGCCCAGGCGTTTTGCCATTTCGGCCCATAAATGGCTGAATTGGCCGAAACGATAGATCAATACTTTATCGCCTGGATTTAAGGTATTGGTTAAGGCAATTTCCCAGCCCGCTGTGCCTGTGGCCGGAAAAACAAATGCTTGCCCGGTTTCTGTTTTAAATACTTTTTTCAGGTCCTGTAAAAGAGGCTTCAGCAGCTTGGGGAAGATGGGTGAGCGATGATCTTCCATGTTGACATGCATAGCATTCAGAACTTCACTTGGCACGTTAGTCGGGCCAGGAATATATAGGTGGTTACGACCAGCCATTGTATCGCCTCTTTATAATTTAATAGTTGGATGTTGAATAAAACAAGGTTGAGCCTTTTAAGGCTCGAAAAATGGCCAATCATGACATAGCCGCTATAAATCAGCAAGATCTGATTGGTAAAATGCGCTTTAAAAATTGACTTTGACGACTCTGAAAGTAAAATGTTGGGTTGATTTATGTCCGGTTTAGGCCGGGGAAGGCCATTTAAGCACTGAAATCAGGGCCCTAGTTTAATAATAAAGTTGGAAGGTATCAATGAGTCACACATTATATGAAGCGTCAGTTCAACGAGTTCAGCGCTGTGAATTAGCGGTTCCGGGCTCAAACCCCGGCATGTTCGAAAAAGCGATGAAGAGCGGCGTGGATTTCATCTTTCTTGACCTTGAGGATGCGGTTGCTCCCGATGACAAGCTGCAGGCGCGCAAAAATGTCATCGAAGCGATCAATGATCTGGATTGGAAAGGGCATGGGGTTACCGTTTCAGTACGTATCAATGGCCTCGATACTCAGTACATGGTTCGCGACGTGGTTGATCTGGTCGAACAGGCCGGCAGCAAAATTGACACCATCCTGATTCCGAAAGTCGGCGTTTATGCCGATGTTTATATGGTTGAGGCAATGCTCAATCAGTTGGAAATGCAGCAGGGGCTGAAAAATAAAATCGGCATCGAAGCGCTGATTGAAACGGCGCTGGGCATGGCCAATGTCGAAGATATCGCGCGCAACGGCGCGACCGGCCGTCTGGAGGCCCTGCATTTCGGCGTGGCCGACTATGCGGCCAGTAACCGCGCCAGAACCACCAACATCGGCGGGCTGAATCCTGATTATCCGGGCGATCAATGGCATGCCGCGATCAGCCGCATGACCGTCGCCTGCCGCGCATTCGGCCTGCGGCCTATTGACGGGCCGTTCGGCGATATCAAGGATCCCGACGGCTATAAGCAGGCTGCAAGACGGGCGGCCGCGCTAGGCTGCGAGGGCAAATGGGCGATTCATCCGTCTCAGGTGGAATTGGCCAATGATGTATTTACACCGCCCGCGGCTGAAGTCGAGAAAGCGCAACGCATATTAGCCGCGCTAAAAGAAGCGGCCGCACAGGGCAAAGGCGCGGCGGCACTGGACGGTCGCCTGATCGACGCCGCTTCGGAAAGAATGGCGAACAATGTGGTCAGGGCGGCCGAAGCCATCGCCGCGAAAAGCAAAAATAACTAACAACAGAGACAAGCCGTACTTGATTTACGGCCTGTGCTGGTAATTTTCAAATATTAAAGAGAGAGATGCTGTGGATATTCATGAGTATCAAGCGAAAGAAATTTTAAGCGGTTACGGGGTTAAAATCGCTGAAGGTGGGATGGCTTACAGTCCTGAGGATGCCGTGCAACGTTCCAGGGAAATCGGGGGCAATGTTTGGGCTGTCAAGGCACAGATTCATTCGGGAGCTCGTGGTAAAGCCGGCGGCATTAAAATCTGTAAAAGCGATAGAGAAGTTGAGGCGGCTGCGGAAGCGCTGTTAGGCAAAAGACTGGTCACGCACCAGACGGGACCGGCCGGTAAAGTCTGCTCGAGGCTGTATGTCGAAGCCGGAACCGATATCGCCAAAGAACTGTATTTCTGTTTTTTGGTTGACCGCGGCTCGGAACGTATCGTCATGGTCGGCTCCGCGCAGGGCGGTATGGAGATCGAGGAACTGGCCGAAACCAATCCTGAAGCCATTACCAAAATCTATATTGAGCCCGCGGTAGGGCTGCAGGATTATCAGGCGCGTGAAATGGCGTTTGCCTTAGGCATGGATGCGGCCATGCTGAGTCATGCCGTCAAGACCATTAAAGGCTGCTACCGTGCCTTGCGTGACCTGGATGCCAACATGCTGGAAATCAACCCGCTGGTTATTACCGGCAGCGGCGAGCTGCTGGCGCTGGATGCGAAAATGGGCTTTGACGACAACGCCCTGTTCCGTCAGCCCAAGGTGGCCGAGTTGCGCGACAAGACGCAGGAAGATGCGCGCGAGATGGCTGCGGCGGACCGTGGCTTGAGCTATGTCGGCCTGGACGGCGATATCGGCTGCATGATCAACGGCGCCGGTCTGGCCATGGCGACGATGGACATGATCAAACTGGCCGGCGGCGAGCCTGCCAATTTCCTGGATGTCGGCGGCGGCGCCTCGGCCGAGCGTACTGAGAAAGCCTTCCGTCTGGTGCTGGCCGATGAAAACGTCAAAGCGATGCTGGTCAACATTTTCGCCGGTATCAACCGTTGCGACTGGATCGCCGAAGGCGTGGTCGAGGCGGTCAAGAAAATCGACATGAAAATTCCGTTGATCGTGCGTTTATCCGGTACGAACGTGGAAGAGGGCCGTAGAATTATTGCTGAGAGTGGTTTGCCTATCATTACGGCAGAAACATTGGCAGAAGCTGCTGAAAAAGCGGTTCAGGCGCGTAATGAAGCTGTCGCAAAAGCAGGCTAGGGGAAACTATAAATGGCTATTTTAATTAACGAAAACACACGCATTATTGTTCAGGGCTTTACCGGCAAAATCGGTTCCTTCCATGCCCAGGATATGATTAATTACGGGTCCAATGTCGTCGGCGGCATCACGCCGGGCAAGGGCGGGCAGACGCATCTGGGGCTGCCTGTCTTCAATACGGTCAAGGAGTCCGTGCAGAAAGCCGGTGCCGAGGCCAGTATTATCTTCGTTCCGCCCGCTTTCGCGGCTGATTCAATCATGGAAGCGGCCGATGCCGGCATTAAATATTGCGTGGCCATTACCGACGGCATTCCTACACAGGACATGATGAAAGTGAAAAACTTTCTGCGCCGCTTCCCGAAAGAAGAAAGAATGGTGCTGACCGGCCCTAACTGCGCCGGCACGATCAGCCCGGGGCGCGCCATGCTCGGTATTATGCCTGGACACATCTATATGAAGGGCAACGTCGGTATCGTCGGCCGTTCGGGCACTCTGGGTTATGAAGCCGCCGACCAGATGAAACGCTTGGGCATAGGCGTTTCCACCTCGGCCGGTATCGGCGGCGATCCGATCAACGGCAGCTCACACCGCGATATTCTGGAGAGATTTGAACAGGATCCGGAAACCAAAGTCGTGGTCATGATTGGCGAGATCGGCGGTCCGCAGGAAGTGGAGGCTGGTCTGTTCGCCAAAGAACACATGAGCAAGCCGGTCGTGGCTTATATCGCCGGTTTAACCGCGCCGGAAGGCCGTCGCATGGGGCATGCCGGCGCGATCATTTCATCCATAGGCGAAAGCGCGGCCGAAAAAGTCGCGATGTTGAAGGAACTGGGCGTGACGATTTGTCCGACTCCGTCCGCGATGGGCGAAACGGTGGCCTCCGTATTGGCTAAACTGTAAGTTCAGGCATTTACTTACTGAAACAAAAAGCCGCATCCTGCGACAGTGGGATGCGGCTTTTTTCGTTTTAGAGTGTTGTAAACCAATGGCAGTGTACTTTGCTTGACGGGAGGGGTGAATATTTATACAAAGAACCTCGGCATGATTTAAGAGAGATGAATAATGAAAAAATTGTTTTTTGCTTTATGGCCGGACGATGAAACCAGGCAGGGCCTCATGCGCTTGCAGACATCCATGGAAGCTAAAAGGATGAAATGGGTATCTGGGCAAAATCTGCACGTCACGCTGGTATTTCTAGGCAATGTCGATGAGGCGACTGAAGCCATGATCAAGGAGCGCGTCGCCGATATTTCGGCCGAGCCTTTCGTGTTGACCTTTGACCAGCTGAGCTATTGGAGCAGGCCCAGGATTTTATGCCTGACCTGCCGGCAATTTGGGTATGAGGTGGTGGACCTGGCGGACGCGCTGGATCAAGCGGCGGCGGACTGCGGCGTGGAAACCGATACGAGGCCTTACACGCCGCATATAACCTTGGCCAGACAGGCGCGTGCTATCGTGCAGGAGTTCGCTCCCATCATTTGGCGCGCTGATTCCTTTTGCCTGATGGAATCCTGCGGCACGTCGGAGGGTGTGATCTATAAAGTGCTGCGGAAATGGCCCTTGATCAAAACCGTCGGCTAGAACGATAGAGGCAGTGACCGCCTTATTTTTTCCAGAATTCAGGCACAAACAGGATGATCATCGAGAAAATCTGCACGCGGCCCAGCAGCATGGCAATGATGCAAACGCCAGTCTGGAAATCGTTCAGGCCGGCATAATTGGCGGCGGGGCCGACTTGATTGAGACCGGGGCCCGTGTTGTTAAAGCTGGCGATGACGGCCGTGAACGCGGTAAGGAAGTCCATGCCGCTCAGTAGCATCATGAACACCATAATAACGATAATAATAAAATACAGAAAAATAAAGCCTGTCACGGACGCGACAATATTATGACTGATGATATTGGTGCCTATTTTCAACGGTTTAATTGAAAAAGGATGGATGAATTTATAGAGCTCAAGACGTGATTGTTTCACTAGAATAATCGTGCGGATCATGCGAATGCCGCCGCCGGTGGAACCGGAAGAAGCGGAAATACAGCTCAGGAATAACATCGACATTGACACGAAAATTGGCCACTGATTGAAATCCTGGCTGGAATATCCGCTAGAGGTAGCGATGGTGACCATGTTGAAAGCGGCATGGCGTAACGCCGTGAGAAAGTCAGGATAAGTATCGGCGTGCCACAATACCGTAGCTGCTACGAGACAACTTCCCAGTACCAGCGCCAGAAAGCTTCTCGCTTCCATATCCTTGGCATAAGGTTTCAAGGTCTGTTTTCGGATGGCGATATAATGGGTCGCGAAATTAATGGCCGCCAGTAACTGGAAGCTGGTCAGCACCATTTCAATGGCGGGCGAATCGAAAAAACCGATACTGGCATCGTGCGTTGAAAATCCACCCAAACTCATAGCGGAAAACGCATGGCAGACAGAATCAAACCAGGTCATGCCGGCCAATTTCAAGGCGATGATGCAGGTTAATGTGAAGCCTGCGTATACCAGCCACAGCGCTTTAGCCGTCTGCGCGATGCGTGGCGGCAGCTCGGACTCCTTGACCGCGCCGGGCGCTTCGGCCTTGTATAGCTGCATGCCGCCGATACCGAGGATCGGTAATATGGCTACCGCCAGAATGATGATGCCCATGCCGCCGACCCAATTCAATTCGTGGCGCCAGAGATTAATCGACATCGGTAAATCATCCAGTCCGGTCAATGTGGTCGCTCCGGTCGTGGTCAGGCCTGAGACAGCCTCGAAATACGCATCGATATAGCTGATTTCCGGCATATAGATTATCAGCGGCAACGTGCAAAATACCGGAATCAGCGACCACGTCATGGACACCAGCAGAAAACTCGTTTGCCGCGATACTTTTTTAGGTGTGCGCAATGTTGGAAAAAACATTAAAGCGCCCAGCAGTAAAGTAATTCCTGTGCCTTCAAAGAAAGCGATAATGGCGCCGTCATGGCTGATAAAAGATGTCATCAGGCAGGTAGCCATCAAGGCGCTGAAGCCAATCGTGATCAGGCCAAAAATATGGATGGTAGTGAAAATGACATTCATGGAAACGCTTAAATTGTGTATATGTTTAAAGTAGCGGCCGCGATGAATGCCATAGCACTCGAAATATAACAAGTCGTATAGCGGCGGTGAAACAAGAATCCTGCACAATGATGAGAGAGGGCATTGTTGGGAAAACTACTTGTTGAGCGGTTGGAATTTCTGCTCGATATAGGTGACCAGTTTTTTATCCAGTGCAAACATGACGACATGATCGCCTTCCTCGAAGATCGTATCGTGGTGTATTGAAATAACCTGGCGGTTGCGAATCAAAGCCCCTAGCACGATGCCTTCCGGCCATTGAATCGCGTCTACTTGCAGTCCTACCACCGAATTCTGGCCATTACCCATGTGGGCAATGGCCTCGATCGCTTCGGCCGTGCCTCCGCATAAGGAACTGACGCGCGCCACGTCGCCGCGCCTGACGTATTTTAAAATGCTGCCCAGCGTTTCAAAGTTGGGCAGGACAGACACATCGATGCCCGTGCCGGGCAATAACTTTGTGTAAGACCGATTGTTAAGCAGGCATATTGCTTTGCGTACGCCTAATTGCTTGGCCAGGGAAGCCGAGATGATGTTTTCGCCGTCATGATCGGTCACCGCGCAGAATAGATCGGTTTTATCGACGGACTCATCAAGCAGCAAGGATTCATCGGTGCAATCGCCCTGCAGCACTACGGTATGATCAAGATCATTGGCGATTTTCTGGGCACGATCCGGATTCCGCTCGATTATTTTGACTTGATGGTCTTTTTCCAGCGCTAGCGCCAGGCGCTTGCCGATATGACCGCCGCCGGCGATGATAATGCGCTTTAATGGCGCTTCCAGTTTACGAAGCTCTTTCAATACCTGCTGCACTTCCTTGCGCGGAGCCACGATAAACACCTCATCGCCTGTGGCGATAAAGGCTTCGCCGTTGGCAACCAAAGGCCGCCCTTGCCGGAAAATGGCCGCTATACGAATTTTGCCGCCGGACAGGCGTTTTTTTAATTCCTTGATTTTTTTACCGGTTAAAAAGCCGTCCGCGCCCACTTTCACTGAAAACAGCCGCACCAGGCCATCGGCGAAATCGGTAATTTGTAGAACACCCGGCAGTTCAATCAGGTTGCGTATCGATTCCATGACGATTTGTTCGGGGCTGATCACGATATCGACAGGAATGCCGCCGGGAGCGAACAGTTTGGGATTTTGCAGATAATCGATGGCGCGGATGCGGGCGATCGTTTTCGGGCGGCTATAGAGCTTGTTGATGATCGTACAAGCCAGCATATTGGTCTCATCGCGATCGGTTACGGCAATAACCATGTCGGTATTGTGTACCCCGGCCTGCTCCAGAACGCTGGGATGCGCGGCATTGCCCACAACCGTGGCAATATCGAAACGTTCTTTTAAAGCATCCAGCAGATGCGCTTTATAATCAATGACAACAATATCGTTTTCTTCACTCGCCAATGCCTCGGCGACTGAGGCGCCGGTCATGCCGGCGCCAAGAATCAGTATTCGCATAATAGTATCAACAACCCAATTCAGGTTATGTGTCTTGTGTGACCCGACACGCGATAAAATCGCGCAACTTTATAGTTGTTTTGGGTTTATCGCAACAAAAATAAAATGATTCGCATCAGGTATAGTCAGGATATTTCCACTCCATTCTATTCAATGGTCTTGATTTGGCTCGTGATTTGGCCTTGCGCAAGGCGGGTCTGAACGATATCGCCGGCTTTCAGTTGCTCGGTGGATGTGATGATTTTTCCGGACGGCAAATGACTGGTTATTGAATAACCGCGGTTCAGTGTTGCCAGTGGACTGACGGCATTGAGCGTCTGGCCGGCGTTTAACAGGCGCTGGTTCAGTTGCTCCAGGCGGTGGCGGATGGCACTGTTCAGGCGTTCGCTCAGGTAACGTTGGCGCTGCTTATGGCTGTTGATCGCAACGCTGGGGATGTGTTGCCATAGTTTGGCCGTTTTGGCTTCCAGCAGCTGGGCATGCTGGCGCAGTCTGACGTGCATGGCTTGATGAAGCCGCGATTCGAGTTCATCCATGCGCTGCATGTTTCTTGTCAGTTTCTGCCCCGGGTGTTGTTGTTGCAGCCGCTTGAGCAGCCAATCCAGTGACTGTCGGGACTGGTTTAGTTTGCGTTGCAGCAGCTGGTGCAGCCGGGATTCCAAATAAACGAATTGCGTCAGCCAGGTTTGTTGATCGGGAACGGCGTGCTCGGCGGCGGCCGATGGCGTTGGTGCGCGCAGGTCGGCGACGAAATCGGCAATGGTAAAATCGGTTTCATGGCCTACGCCCGTGATGATCGGGATGTCGCTGGCAAAAATGGCGCGCGCCACGATTTCCTCGTTGAAAGCCCACAAGTCTTCCAGCGATCCGCCGCCCCGGCTAAGAATAAGCACATCGCACAGGGCTTGTTTGTTGGCGGTGTCTATGGCTCTGGCAATTTCATGTCTGGCATTGTCTCCCTGCACGGCCACCGGATAAACGATGACCGGTACTGCCGCGAAACGCCTGCGCAGGACAGTCAGTATGTCCCGGATGGCGGCTCCTGTCGGGGAGGTGATTACGCCGATGGTATTCGGCAGGGTCGGCAGGCTCAGCTTATTGGCGGCATCGAACAGGCCTTCCATCGACAACTTGAGCTTCAAGGCATCAAAAGCTCTGCGCAAGGCACCGTCGCCGGCTTCCTCGATCTGTTCGACGATCAGTTGATAATCGCCTCTGGGCTCATAAAGGCTGACTTGCGCCTTGACGATGACTTGCTTGCCGTTTTCTGGTCTGAACCCGAATCTGCGCCGCATGTTCTTAAACATGGCGCAACGGATCTGGGCATTGGCATCTTTCAAGGAAAAATAAATATGTCCGGAAGCCGGTGTGCTTAAGTTGGATATTTCACCTTCGACCAGGATAGCCAGGAAATGCTCGCCGAGCAGCAGGCTGGTTTCACGGTTGAGTTGAGTAACCGTGTATATTTTGCGTTGTGCGGAGGGAAGGATAATCGTCATGCAATAATTTTATCACTTCCTGTACTGTTCAGTTTGCATTCATGCCTTGCCTTTTAATCTGCAGTCAACCCTAATGATGGAGGTTTGCCATGAAAAGTTTAAGAGTTATCGGTTTATTTGCGGGTTTATTGTTTGCATCATTTGCACAGGCCGATTTCAGGGGGCATTACGCTTCTGATTATCGCCATTACGGCAGGCATGGTGATTGGATTGATGGGCATCAGCAGCAGCATCAGCGGCAGATCGAGAAAGGCATTCGTCGCGGACAGCTTTCCCCGAGAGAAGTAAAAAACCTCAGGAAACAGCAGCAGAAAATCGCCAGACTCGAGAGCCGGTTTAAACGCGACGGCGTGTTGACCCGCCCCGAACGCACTATTTTAAAGAGGAAACTGAATCAGGTTTCCGGCCGGATCTCGGCTCTGAGTCGGAATGATCAATACGACAGATATGGACGGCGCTATTAAACCAGGGCAGGGTGTTTGTCTTTTTCGTTCAAATAACGCCGGTTCAAAAATCGGCGTTATCTTTTCAGTCTTGTAATTCAACAGGATCACTTGATTTTCTCAGTATTTGGCTGAAAATGCCTTTCTGAAATTAACACCTTGCATGGGATGTGCCGACCAAAAGCAGGCGCTCAAGGTCGTGCAGTAAATCGCATCGCATCGCGAATGATACCCTAAAGGGCACAAGTGCGCCTCCTGCCGTCGGCACATCCTATATTAAACAGGGAATTATTGACGGCCCAATCCTCAGTGTGCACTAAAATTTCGCATGCTATTGACTTGCCTGTTGTAAAATAGGCGATATTTTTTTATGTATGAAGTAGAGGTGTGCGTTGGCGTGGTTGCTGTTGTTCTCTGCAGGTTTGGCGGAAATAGTGTTTGCCTTAAGTCTTAAATTTAACGAGGGTTTTACCCGATTGTGGCCCAGTATTCTGACCATGATTTCAGGCGGCAGCAGTTTTTATCTGCTGATGCTGGCAATCAAATCCTTGCCGCTCGGTACCGCTTATGCGGTCTGGACAGGCATGGGAGCGGTAGGCGTGGCCATAGTGGGCATCTTTCTGTTCAAGGAATCGGCGGATCTTTACCGGTTGCTGTCGATTATGCTGGTCATTTCCGGCATTGTAGGGCTTAAATTAACGGATAGCGCCTGATAATGCTGCATCTTGTTTTTCAGTCACCGATAGAGGCGGCCGTTCTGGAGCGCATTGAGACCGGCGATGTGGCCGTGTTTCTTGAAAACGCCGTGCTAAGGCTGCTGAAAAATGGTCTGCTGAGCGCGTCATTGACGCAGTTGCTCAGCACGAACCGCCTGTGCGTCTTGTCGGAAGACATGGCCGTGCGCGGCATCGCCGTGGATGAACTGGTCGAAGGCATCGATATTATCGATTATGCCGAGCTGGTCGCGTTGACCGTCAACAATCACGTGATTCAATCATGGTCTTGAGTGTTCATGGTCGGGAGCTGGACTTAACCGATCAGGGTTTTCTGGTCAATGCCGGTGATTGGGATGAAGAGGTCGCAAGGCGGCTGGCCGAATTGGACGATATCGAGCTGGATGAGCGGCATTGGGAAATCATCGTGTTTATCCGCGATTATTATCAGCAGTTCAAGCACTTGCCGAATGCGCGGGTGTTTACCAAGGCCGTTGCCAAGGCATTGGGCGAGGAAAAAGGCAACAGCCGGTATTTGCATAAACTGTTTCCCGAGGGCCCTTTAAAATATGCCTGCAAACTGGCCGGGCTGCCCAAACCGCCAACCTGTCTATAATCACCCTTGTTTGAAGCGGTGAATCAGGCGTCTCTCTTTCTTGTTCGGTTTGTGTTCCCTGTAGCTCAGGCCGAATAATTCCCGCTGTTCACGTTGCTGAATAATTTGCTGCTGGCGTTTCGCCTGGCTTTCGGCGGATTCTTCATAGAGCAGGACCGCCTCTTTGGCCGGGCGGCGTTGCTCACTGACCGCGATAACGGTGATGTCCCAGGTATACTGATCTTTACTGATCGAGAGTGTGGCGCCGGGTTTGACTTCCTTGCTAGGTTTCGTGCGTTGGCCGTTAAGATGAACCTTGCCGCCGGAAACGGCGTCAGCGGCCAGCTTGCGCGTTTTAAAAAAACGCGCAGCCCATAGCCACTTATCCAAACGTACGGATTCGAGTTCTGTCACGCGCTTACTTTATTACCGCTGTCCGTCCAGGCTTTGAAACCGCCCGCCATACTGACGGCATTGCCGTATCCGATTTTGTTCAATGCTTCGGCAGCCAAGGCGGAACGGCCGCCGGTCTGGCAATAAACAATGATTTTTTCGCCCTGTTTATCCTGAAAATCGGGGTGCGCGCCTATTTTGAATTCCAATACCCCGCGCGGGATATTGACGGCGCCGGGCAAATGGCCCGCCGCGTATTCAGCCGGTTCCCTGACGTCCAGGATCAGGCTCGTTCCGAGTTCGTTTTTGGCTTCATCAATATTTATTTCAGTAATCTGTTGTTTGGCCTGGGCAACAAGATCCATTGGGGTTAAGGTCATGGTCGTCTCCTGAAAAAAATAAGAAACATATTAGCAATAAATAATATTGTGCGGCCAGTCTTTTTTGCGGGTTGATTATTGCTCTTATGAAAACAATGACTTGAAGCAATTGGCGGCGAAAAGTCCGGATTGGATGACTGCCGTGGCAGTCATCCGGCGCACCGTCAGTTCATGTGCTTTTTCAATTCCTTGGGTAAGGAGAACACGACTTTTTCTTCTATGCCCTGAATCTCGGTAGTCGATGTGCCGCCCCATTGCTTGAGCTGATTGATGACCTCCTGAACCAGGACCTCCGGCGCCGAGGCGCCGGCCGTCACGCCGACTACATTAATTCCGTCAAACCATTCCTGGCGCATGTCCTGCGCCGTATCGATCAGGTAAGCAGGTTTGCCGAGCTGTTCGGCGATCTCGCGCAGGCGGTTGGAATTGGAGCTGTTGGGCGAGCCGACGACGAGGATGATATCGGAGGTCTTGGCCAGTTCATGGACCGCATCCTGACGATTCTGGGTCGCGTAACAGATATCGTCTTTTTTCTGTTCCTGAATGCCGCTGAACCGTGTTCTTAAGGCGTCGACCATGATTTTGGTGTCAGTCATGGATAATGTCGTTTGCGTGACGTAGGCCAGGTTGTCGGGATTGTTGACTTCCAGGTTTTCAACGTCTTCCGGCGTTTCCACCAGGTAGATGCCGCCGTTTTCGGTACATTTTTCGTATTGTCCCATCGTACCTTCGACTTCCGGGTGGCCGGCATGACCTATCAGAATCACTTCCCGGTCGGATTTGGCGTGCTTGGCGACTTGCAGATGCACTTTGGTAACCAGCGGGCAGGTAGCGTCGAAAACGGTCAAATTGCGTTCTTCGGCTTCTTGTTGTACTTGTTTGGATACGCCGTGCGCGCTGAAGATCAGATACGAGCCGACCGGTACATCGGTTAAATCCTCGATAAAAATAGCGCCTTTTTCTTTCAGCCCTTCAACCACTGTTCGGTTGTGGACCACCTCGTGGCGGACATAAATCGGCGCCCCGAAGGTTTCCAGGGCCTGATCAACAATTTCGATAGCCCGGTCGACACCGGCACAGAATCCGCGAGGGTTAGCGAGTACAATTTGCATATCTTGACTTCTTTACTTGGTTAATTTGGGATTATTCTAACTCAACATCGTATCCGATACGATAATTCCATCGGTATCGGCATACAGAAAATGATCTTTTTTGAAAGTGACGCCGGCGAAAAAGACCGGCTGGTCGCGTTCGCCATGGCCTCGCTTGTGGCTTTTCAACGGATGCGTATGCAATGCGCGTATGCCGATAGGCAGTTGGTCAATTATTGCGGAATCGCGCACGCAGCCATAGATAATAATGCCTTGCCAGCCGTTGTCAACGGCAAGCCTGGCCAGATTGCTGCCCAGCAAGGCGCAGCGATGCGAGCCGCCGCCGTCGACGACCAATACCCGGTTGTCCACTTTTTCTTCCAGCGTTTGCCGGACCAATACATTATCTTCGAATACTTTCAGCGTGGTTATTTGGCCGCAAAAGGCAGGATTCGCCCCATAGGATCTGAACAGGGGTTCGGCAATCTGGAAGTGTTCTTCCTCGGAATGTGCATCGCAAAGGTCAGCTGTCGTGAAATTCATAGTCTAAATCCAGGCTGTGGGGCTGCCGGTCCGGCGGCCCATTGGTTAACGAATCAAGCGAAGTAACGCGCGATCAGGCCGTGGTTATTGGCGGTTTCAGGCATCGGTATTTTTACTTCATAACCGCCGCCCGGAGCTTCCTGCATATCGCGGCCGTACATGTCCAGCATGCGTTCCACGGTAATGTCCCGGTTCCCTTCCGGCAGAATCAGCTCGATTCTGTCACCGACCGCAAACTTGTTTTTAACATCGATCACGGCCAGGCTGCTGTCCTTGTCATAAGTTCTGATTTCGCCGCAAAATTGTTGCTGATGGCTTTTCGAATAACCAGTGATATAGTTCTGGTATTCGTGCGTATGATGGCGCTGATAAAAGCCGTCGGTATAGCCGCGATTGGCCAGGTTTTCCAGCACGCCGAGCAGTTCGGGCCGGAAGGGGCGTCCTGCCTGCGCATCGTCAATAGCCTGGCGGTAGGTCTGCGCCGTGCGCGCGACGTAATAATGCGACTTGGTGCGGCCTTCGATTTTAAGGCTGTCCACGCCGATCTCCACCAGCCGCTGCACGTGCTCGATGGCGCGCAGGTCTTTCGAATTCATGATGTAGGTGCCGTTCTCATCCTCCATGACCGGCAACAGTTCGCCCTTGCGGCCTTCCTCTTCGAGGAAATAGACTTTGTCCGCCAGGGGGTGCCGGTCCGCGCCGCCGCAGCTGGCCGTGCTGATATCAGCCATGGACAGGGCACCGCCATCGAGCACGTAATCGCCTTCGGCGTTTTCATGCGCGGGCAGCGTGTCGTATTTCCAGCGGCAGGAATTCGTGCAGGTGCCCTGGTTCGGATCGCGGTGATTGAAATAGCCCGACAGCAGGCAGCGGCCGGAATAGGCGATGCACAGCGCGCCGTGCACGAACACTTCCAGTTCCATGTCGGGGCAGCGCTGGCGGATCTCCTCGATTTCATCCAGCGACAGTTCACGCGACAGGATCACGCGCTCGACGCCCATGCTTTGCCAGAATTTTACCGTGGCATAATTGACCGTATTGGCCTGCACGGACAGATGGACAGGCATGTCCGGCCAGGTTTCGCGCACCATCATGATCAGCCCCGGATCGGCCATGATCAGAGCGTCCGGTTTCATGGCGATAATCGGTTCGATATCGGCCAGAAAGGTTTTGATTTTGGCATTATGGGGAATCACATTAGTGGCCAGGAAAAATTTTTTACCCAGCGCATGCGCCTCACTAATACCCTTGGCCAGATTGTCTTCAAGAAAATCATTGTTGCGCACTCTGAGACTGTAACGCGGCTGTCCGGCATAGACAGCGTCGGCGCCGAATGCAAAGGCATAGCGCATGTTTTTCAGGGTGCCGGCGGGGGAAAGCAGTTCAACTTGTTTCATGGTATGTGTGTCAATGGAATCGATTGCCATATATTCTATCGTAATTTGCGGCGATTAAGTGAGATAGCTTAGCGGCCGGCCGGCCAAGACTGTCGCTCAGGTAGAGGGTCCGGGCCGCCGGGCAATCGAACATAGAGCCTGTCAATTCAGGAGTATTGTATGTGGATAATATTATTGATCATCGCCCTGCTTTTTGTTTTAGGCAGTGCCTTGATTTTACTCAGAACGGCGAACATGCCGAAGATTCCAAAAAACATTAACCCCCAGCCATATGATGAGGACAGTTCCGATGATTGGTAACAGAAGCTAAGGCACTGAGTGAGCAGGGGAAGGGGCTGGCAGGCAATCGAGTTTTGCCTCGAGAAAAGGCTGTACTCGCGCTTGATTGTCAGGATGAGAAGACACGATCTCGGGAATTAAGGCGCCCGCTTCCTGTTCCAGTCGGCTTAACAGATCGGCGAACAGATGCGGCGGCACACAGGCGCGCTGCAGCGATGCCAGGGCATAGCTATCGGCTTCCGTTTCCATCTGGCGCGAGTAACGAAGTTGCAGCAGCACGGCCGGAAGGCCGGAGGCGAGGGAGTCGACATCGCCGGTCACCGCCGCCAGCAACAGACCGGACAAGGCGCCTTGCAGCGTTTGCCGCAGGGCATGGCGCAGTTTTACATGGCCCAGTTCATGCATCAGTATCGCGATGACTTCCTGATCGGTTGTTGCCAGGGCGACCAGTTCATCCGTGACGACCACGTAGCCGCCAGGCAAAGCCAGGGCATTGGCGCCGATATGGCCGCCGCCCCGGAATTCCAGGTTGTACGCGGGGCAATCAAGTTGTTGCTCGCACAAAGCCTTGAGCCTTGCGCTCAAAGCGGTTTGACGCGCCGGTTCCAGAAGGCTGGGCTTAAAGTACCCCAACTGTTCGTGGTCCATTATGGCTAATACCTGCTCGCCAAGCTGGCGTTCCATGGCGGGCGGCATGGCATGCGCGACCTGTTCGGCCAGTGCCGGAATACCGAAGCGCACGCTGGCCCAGCCTGTCAGGATGGTCAGTATTAAAGCGAGCAGCGCCCAGCTCAGATGATTTTCAAGCCGGTGCAGCCAATGCCAGAAGAACGCCTTTTTATCAGGTTTCAGCGCCTCCAGCAGGGCGATATCCTCAGCTTCCAGCCGACCGCCGTCCGGCAGTTCGATCACGCGCCGCGCGCGGCCAAGTTTCGGTTGTACCTGTATATCCACCAACTGAAAGAGGTGCCGGACACCTTGCGCGATAAAGGCAAGCCCGTCGCTGTCCGCTTCGATGTCTACCTTGACGGCACGCGCGCTGATGCCGTCGAAGTAATCCGCTTGAAAATTAATCATCCAAATGAAATATCAAGGTCGAACATTTCCGCCATTTCCGCACCCGTGGCTTTAACATCGGCTTTCTTGTCGCCAATGAAACGCTCAAAATCGGTTTCGCCTGTCAGGTTAAGGCGCGATGCCCGATAGCGCATCATGCGAATATGTGCCAATGGCGTCAGCAGGCCGAACGAGCAGATGATGATCAGCAGATTGCTCAGATACAGCCAGAGCATATCGCGGGCGCGCAAGTGGCTGTGGAAAGACAGATTGCCGAGCGTGGTGGAATTCCAGACCAGGTTTGAGATTCTTGATTGTATATAAGCGCCTATTCCTAGTATGACCAAGAAGTAAAACAGGAAGAACACCGCGATGATGATTCCGAAGTTGGCGAACGTCTCTACCGTCCGCATGTCATTGACAGCGTTCAATAAAAAATTCTGGTCGACCGTCAATGTCACTGCAACCGAGAGGGCTGCACCTATGCCCAACAAGAGCAACAGGGCTTTTCCGTAGATCTGGTAAAAATCTTTTGCCTGCGCATCCATGCTGAAGGCGGTGAGGCCAAACTTGTGATTCTGGATCAGATAGCGGGATTGGCGCATGACCATGTAAGGGACAATCAAGCCCAGGGTAAAAATGATCAGTATCGGCAAGCCGATAAAGACGATCGCCGCTTCGCGCATATCGCCGTTAAAATCAAAGCGCAATCCGCGATAGCTGGAGTTGCGCGCGTTGAAAGTCATCGTCCGTATGACCAGCCAGGGCATTAAAAATAGAATGATGAGGGCAAACACCGTCGGCAGGAAAGGTGAAATGTGCTGGCTGAAGATATAAGCCATGAAGAAAACGAAGGCAATGATGCGGCCTTTGAGTATGGCGATAGGCGAGGCATGATAATCAAAGCCGACGCCATCGATTAATGTATTCTGATAAAAATACTTTTTGCGCCGCACCTTGGCCCAGGCGGAATAAATACCCAGCGTGATAATGCTCAACAATAGATTGACGATCCAGATGCCAAAATATTCGCCTGCCTTGCCGGTAAATTCGACCGGTGTTTCTTTAGTTCCCTTAAGCATGATGACCTCATTTAATTTTTTTTATTAAAAAAGTCATTTTAGTCGAATTTTTTTATCTTGCTAGTGCCCAGGCTCAGTTATTGCGGTTGGTTGTCGTCCTTAACGTAAAAGTAACCGGTCCGTCATTGACCAGTGCAATCTGCATGTCGGCACCGAATTGGCCGAATTCGACGTGCGGATAAGTGGCGCTTGCCAGCTGCCGCAGATAGCCGAACAACTGTTGCCCTTTTTCCGGCGACGCGGCCGGGGTAAAGCTCGGGCGATTGCCACTGTTGGTGTCGGCGGCCAGGGTAAATTGCGGGACCAGCAACAGGCCGCCGCCGATATCACGCAAGCTCAAATTCATGCGATCATTGTCGTCGGCAAAAATGCGATAGTTGAGCATGCGCTCAAGCAGGCGCTGAGCGTCTTTTTCGCTGTCTTCTCTTTCAACGGCGACCAGCGCCATGATGCCTTTGCCGATCTGGCCTATGACTTCATTATTGACGGTGACGTTAGCGGTGGTGACGCGTTGAATGATCGTGAGCATGAGTATTGGCACAGGTTGTCAGGTTGGCATGGATAAAAATTTTAATCATTATAATACAGGCAGGTGCATGAGGTTTTTACTGATTTTATTATTGGCGTGGTCATCCTGGACTGGCGCCGAAATTTACCAATGGCGGGATGACGGCGGCAACCGGCATTTCTCCGATCGGCCATCGCCCGGTGCGAAAATCGTCGATATCCAGCCAGGTTATTCATTCTACCGGGTAAAAAAAGTTTTTGACGGCGATACAGTGCTGCTGGAGGATGGTCGCCGGGTTCGGCTGTTGGGCATCAATACGCCGGAAGTCCAGCATAAAAACGAGGACGCCCAGGCCGGCGGCGATGAGGCGAAGCGCTGGCTGACCGATAAGCTGCGGAACGGCAAGGTCCGTCTGGAAACCGATGCCGAGAAAACCGATAAATACAAAAGAACGCTGGCGCATCTGTTTACCGAGGACAATGAACATATTAATCTGCAACTGGTCGCGGCAGGGTTGGCAACCGTCAATATTTATCCGCCCAATCTGCAATATGCCGAGGAACTGGTGAACGCCCAGGATCAGGTCGAGCAGGCCGGGCTGGGCATTTGGCGGCGCGCCGAATATGCCGTCATGCCGGTCAGCCGTCTTGCCGGCCAGGGGCATGCGGGCTGGACTCGGTTGGTGGGCAGGGTGATGAAGATCCGCAACAGCCGCAAATACAGCTATCTGGAATTTTCCAGTCAGTTCGAAGCACGCATTGAGCGCAAATGGCTGTCCTTGTTTCCGGACATGAACAGCTATCTGGGGCGGAGTATCGAAGTTCGCGGCTGGCTCAATAAAAACAGGAACGGCTTTTCGATGCTGATCCGCCATCCCAGTGCGATCAAGCCGAGGTAAGTTTATGAAATTTCCAATGCTCCCGGCAGAAAAAACTCACTGACCAGCATCTGCCGGCGCCGAATGACATAGACGGTTCTTCTGCCCCATAGCGGCCCATTTATGCCGGCTTCAGCAATCGCTGCCGGCGTCCATATAACTGGATTGATCATAGCGACATCCATTTCCTTGCGTTCGAGCCGGGGGTAGGAAAAAATCACTTCGCCCAGCGGGCGGTTGCCCAGGTGCGACAGGCTGCGCTTGGCGGCGTTGAGGGTGCGGACCGGTATGATGGTGCGGGCCAGGATCAGCGGCTTGCCGTCCGCATGCATGAGCACTTCACGAATCAGACTGTAACGGTTTTCGCGTAACTTGAGCAGCCGGCGCTCACTCAGAAACGGCGTGTGCCATTGCTGCCGCAGTACTTTAACGGTAACGGCATCGCCGTAATAATTGCGCAGGCGCTGCGTCAAGGAGCCGGCTTCATAGGTCCAGGACTGAACGGCCTCCGGTAGACAATGACGAGTGCCCTGGCGGTTCTCGAACCAGTCAGGTTCCTGCGTGAATAAAAAGCTTTTAGTGGTCAACGAGTCTAAACCTCTGCATAGTCTGTCGCATCGCCCAGCCAGCGATCGATCAACGGCTGTACAGCTTCGGGCGATTCGTTAAAAAAAGTGTCGGCTATCTGCTGGATATTATCCAGTAAATCCGAATCGCGGGACAAATCGGCAATTTTAAAATGCATGGCGCCGGTTTGCCGTGTGCCCATGACCTCGCCCGGGCCGCGCAATTGCAGATCCTTCTCGGCGATCACGAAGCCGTCGTTGCTGTCTCTTAAAATACCCAGGCGCTGGCGGGCCGTATCGGTCAGCGGCGGCTGGTACATCAGCAGACAGTAACTGTCGCCTTCGCCGCGGCCGACCCGGCCGCGCAGCTGGTGCAGCTGGGACAGGCCCAGCCGTTCCGGATTTTCGATAATCATCAGGCCGGCATTGGGCACATCGACGCCGACCTCGATGACGGTCGTGGCGACCAGCAGATCGAGATGATGCTGCTTGAAGTCCTGCATGACGGCCTCTTTCTCGGCCGCTTTCATGCGTCCGTGGACCAGGCCGATGCGCACATTCGGCAAGGCCTGGTTCAGACGTTCGGCGGTTTTCTCGGCGGCTTCGCACTGTAACACTTCCGACTCCTCGATCAACGTGCACACCCAGTAGGCCTGCCTTTTTCGGGCGACCCACGTGTCGATGCGTGCGATAACATCGTCGCGGCGCTCGGCGGGAATGACGCTGGTGACCACCGGTTGCCTGCCCGGCGGCAGCTCGTCGATAATCGAGATATCGAGATCGGAATATTGCAGCATGGCCAGCGTGCGTGGAATCGGGGTCGCTGTCATCACCAGCTGATGCGGACGCAGCCCGGTCTGCTGGCCTTTCTCCCTGAGCGCCAGCCGCTGGTGCACGCCGAAGCGGTGCTGTTCGTCGATAATCACCAGGCCCAGCTTGTGAAAGTTGACGCTGTCCTGAAACAAAGCATGCGTGCCGATGATGATGCCGGCGCTGCCGTCGGCTAGCGCTTGCAGGGCGTCTTTTCTCGGGTTGCCTTTCAGTTGTCCGGTCAGAAACACCACCTGTGTCTGGAAATGCTCGAACCAGCTGCTGAAGTTGCGGAAGTGCTGCTCGGCCAGCAATTCGGTCGGCGCCATGATCGCAACCTGAAAGCCTGCCGATAAGGCCAGCAAGGCCGCGTAGGCGGCCACGACGGTTTTGCCGGAGCCGACATCGCCCTGAACCAGACGCATCATTGGATGGTTGCGGCTGCAATCCGCCTCGATTTCGGCGATGACGCGCTGTTGCGCGCGGGTCAGGCCGAAGGGCAGGGCACGGATAAAGTGCTCGCTGATGACCCGGTTGATGGGAAAACACGGAGCATGCCAGGTCTTGATCTTGTTTCTCGATTTCCTGAGACTCAGGTGATGAGCCAGCAATTCCTCAAACGCCAGCCGTTTCAGCGCCGGCACATTGCCGTCTTGCAACGCCGCCGTCGAGATCGATTCGTCCGGCGCATGCAGGGTCTGTATGGCCTCCAGCAAGGAAGGGTAACGGTAGCGCTTTAAGACCGTCTCGGGAATCCAGTCCGGTAACAGCTGGCTTTCATGGAGGCAGATGGCCAGGGCCTGTTTTATGGCTTTTCTTAACGTCGCCTGCCTGAGGCCTTCGGTCAGTGGATAAACGGGCGTCAGGCAGGTTTCCGTCACGCAGCTGTCCGGCCCTGATATGATTTTGTATTCAGGATGAACCATTTCCAGGCCGGCAAAGCCATTGCGCACTTCGGCAAAACAGCTGAGCAGAGTGCCCGGCTGCAGCGCATTATGCTGGCTGGCGCTGAAATGAAAGAATTTCAGGCTGATAAAACCGGTTCCGTCACTGATGCGGCAGACCAGGCTTTTCCGGCCTCGGGGCAGAATATCGGTGAATTCGACTTTACCGCAGACCAATACGGTCATGCCCGGCGTCAAGGAACCGATAGGGTAGACGCGCGTGCGGTCTTCATAGCGGTGCGGCAGGTGAAAAATCAGATCCTGGACCGTGCGGATACCGAGTTTTTCCAGGCGCTGTGCGGTTTGGCCGCCTATGCCCGCCAAGGATGCGACCGACTGATTAAGCGTATTCGGATGCAGCATCGACGGGCTGGTCAAGCTTGAGTTTAGATAGGATAGGTTTGTGCATTCAGTTGTATGATCGCATCCATTTCCACGCCGGCGTCCTTAGGCAGCGCGGCTACGCCAATCGCGGCACGCGCCGGGTAAGGGGCCTGAAAATAATGGCCCATGATTTCGTTGACGATGGGAAAGTGCGACAGATCGGTCAGAAACACGTTCAGTTTGACGATATCGGACAGATCGCCGCCGGCCGCTTCGGCTACCGCTTTCAGGTTTTCGAACACCTGCGTGATCTGGGCCGAGATATCGCCCTCGATCAGGGTCATGGTGGCCGGAACCAGGGGAATCTGCCCCGAGAGATAAACGGTATTGTCGACCTTAACTGCTTGCGAATAGGTTCCGATGGCCTGGGGTGCTTTATCGGTCTGGATAATTTCTTTTGTCATTGTTATTCCTGTGTATCAGTTGGCAAAGTAGTTAAATCACTGGACGAGAATTAATTCACCCTCGCATTATAAGGAATCCGGCGGAAATTTTCTTGTGTCCTTTGTTGTCAAGGGTTCAGGTCATTCCGAATGTGGTCTATTCAAAAAACATAGCGAATATGCTTGGAAGCGCCTGAGCTTTCAAATTTAATCACTGATGTTACGCAGTAAGTTTAAATTGGGCGCCAGTTTTAATACGGGAGCCGATCAGAATACCGTCAAGATTAACGACACAGTGGCTCTGAAGTCTTATCAGCCACGGCCAACAAGCTCATGGTGGCCATTTCTGCCGATTGCCGGCGGCATGGAAGGTGATGGGGCGGTTTGTCAGTTGTTAATGCAGGTTAGCCAAGTCCTTAGCTTAAAAATACGCGTGTTAAATACTAAACATGTTGTTATATTATGCGCATCAACTCTCTACAGAAGGAGTGCATATCATGCAGAAAATACTCAAATCATCCAAGAAGCCTACTAATATTACGCTTTCATTGGATGTTCTAACCGAGGCGAAGGCTTTAAATATTAATATTTCTCAAGTTTGTGACCAATTTTTGCGTGAACTGGTTGCCAAGGAGCGCGAACGACGTTGGCTGCAAGATAACAGCGATTTTATTGAGGCTTATAATCAGACCATAAACAGTGAGGGTTTGCCTCTGGATCAGTGGCGCTCATTTTAAAATGGCGCGTTTTGATGTTTATCGCAACGCGGGTAAGCAATCTGCTGAGACTCCGTATCTGGTGGATGTGCAAAGTGATCTGTTACACGGTCTGGACACGCGTATCGTAGTGCCTCTACGAAGGCGTGACCGTTTCTCTTCAGTCGCAATTCCCGGTAATCTTATTCCAATTATTGAGGTGGAAGGGATTGAGTGTTTATTAGAAATTCCAAAGCTGGCGGCGGTGCCACGTCAATTATTGAAATCACCGGTTGTATCGCTTGCTGACAAGCAGTTTGAAATTACCGCGGCACTGGATTTTTTGTTTCATGGATTCTGATAGTACTTAACTCAACAGTATTGGCCCTAAGCTTTGACCCGCGTGATTTTCAGTACGATCGATAATTCCTTCAGCCTGCGCATAATCCGGGCCAGATGCACGCGGTCCTTGACCGTCAAGGTGATCAAGTCGACGGAAACGCGGTCATCCTGGTCGACCACGGTGACATTTTCGATGTTTGAATTCAATTCGGAGATCGTCGATGCGATTGTCGCCAGGGAGCCGCGCTGATTCAGTATTTCTATGCGAATTTCGGCCGGGAAGTCGCCGATGGCATCCGGACTCCATTCCACATCCAGCCAGCTGGTCTGTTTTTTTCTGGCATCAATGCGGTTGCGGCATTCATGGTGATGCACAACAATGCCGCGGCCGGGATTGAAAAAGCCGATGATCGAATCGCCCGGAATCGGCCGGCAGCATTTTGCCAGCGTGATGACCATGCCTTCGGTGCCCTTGATGATCAGCGGGTTTCTTACCCCGCTATCGCTGTTATCGAGTTTGACTGCCGCGTGCACGTCGTCCTGCGTGAGGCGCTTGGCAATCAGGAACGGCATTTTGTTGCCCAGCCCGATGTCTTCGAGCAGTTCATCCAGGCTCTGAATGGACATCGCATCGAGCAGCCCCAGTATCCGGTCCTGCTCGATGTTTTCAAGATGCAAATGCATGGCTTGCAGCTCTTTTTCCAGCAAACGGCGGCCGAGATTGATGGCTTCCTGTTGCTTGAAATGCTTTAGATAGGTACGTATGCTGGAACGGGCCTTGGCGGTAATGACATAGTTGAGCCACAGCGGGTTGGGCCGGGCCCAGGAGGCGGTAATGACCTCCACCGTGACGCCGTTTTCCAGCGTCGATTGCAGCGGCACCAGTTGCTTGTCGATGCGTGCGGAAACGCAGGCATTGCCGATATCGGTATGGACGGCATAGGCGAAATCAATAATGGTCGCGCCGCGCGGCAATTTGATAATGCCGCCCTGCGGTGTAAACACGAACACTTCCTGCGGGAAAAGATCGACTTTCAGGTTATCGATGAACTCCAGCGAATCGCCGGCCGATTTCTGAATTTCCAGCAACTCCCTGAGCCATTCGTTGGCGCCAGCCTGAAATTTTTCGGATTTGTCGTCATCGGATTTGTACAGCCAGTGCGCGGCAATGCCCGATTCCGACATGCGGTGCATTTCGTGCGTTCTGATCTGGATTTCAATGGGCACGCCGTAAGGACCGATCAGGATGGTGTGTAGGGATTGATAACCATTGGCCTTGGGCAGGGCGATGTAATCCTTGAACCGGCCCGGAATCGGCTTGTACAGGTTGTGTGCGATGCCTAATACGCGGTAACAATTGTCGACATTGTCGCAATAAATCCTGAAGGCATAGACATCGAAAACATCGGAAAAAGAAATTTTTTTGTTCAGCATTTTCTGGTAAATGCTGTAAAGATTTTTTTCCCGTCCAGCCACTTCACAGTGCAGTCCGGCCTGTTCCAGGCGGTTTTTTATCGCGCTTTCAATGGTATCGACAATCTTGCGGCGATTGCCGCGGGCTTTTTTGACCGCGTTCTTTAAAATGGCATGGCGCAAGGGATACAGCGCCTCAAAGCCCAGCGACTCGAGCTTGTGCCGGATATTGTTCATGCCCAGGCGGTTGGCAATGGGCGCATAAATATCCAGCGTTTCGCGGGCGATGCGGCGCTTTTTTTCCACCTTCATGGCGCCGAGAGTCTGCATGTTGTGCAGCCGGTCCGCCAGTTTAACCATGATGACGCGCAAATCCTTGGCCATGGCCATAAACATTTTGCGGACATTCTCGGCCTGCGCTTCGGCATGCGATTTGCTGTCGATTTTGGTGAGCTTGGTGACGCCGTCGACCAGTTCCGCCACTTCCGGGCCGAACTGGTTGGCTAATTCTTTTTTGCTGATCGGGGTGTCTTCAATGACATCGTGCAGAATCGCCGCCATGATGCCATGCGCATCCATGCGCATTTCAGCCAGGCTGATGGCAACGGAAATAGGGTGGCAGATATAGGCTTCGCCACTTTTGCGAAATTGGCCGGCATGAGCGGAGGCGCTGAATTCATAGGCACGGACAATTTCATCGATCTGGGACTGATCCAGATAGCCGCTCAAAGTTTCGCACAAACGCCGGATCAGTTTGTCCTGAGGGCGTTCAAGCTCAATTGTGTCGGCTATATTCAACATGGTCAATTCAATACGGTCAGGGCTTAAAACATGGTGCCGGTATCGTGACTCTCGCCAGCGCGATGCAGCAGGTTGACATTTTCAGGGGTGACATGGCCCGCCGCGATTTCACGTAATGCGACAACCGTATCTTTGTCTTTATTGCGCGTAACGAATTCATCCGCGCCTTTGCTGAGCTGACGCGCCCGGGTGCTGGCTAATAAAACCAGCTTAAAGCGGTTTTCTACGTTTTCTAAACAATCTTCGATCGTGACTCTGGCCATTTTTTAAACCTAATAAATTAAGAAAATCAATCCATTTGACCGGACTGATGGAGAACCGTTTCATTTCTGCCATCTTAAGCTGACTGAAAGGGAGGAGCGGTGCATTATATAAAAAACACCGCCGGACTTAAACCTCTATGCTCGTGATTTTAAAATAGAAACGGCCGGAAGTTCCTTGCCTTCAAGAAATTCAAGGAAGGCGCCGCCGCCCGTGGAAGTATAAGAGATATCATCATTAATGCCGTATTTGTCGATGGCCGCGAGCGTATCGCCGCCG
This sequence comes from Methylobacter sp. BBA5.1, assembly GCF_000746145.1. Taxonomy (NCBI): domain Bacteria; kingdom Pseudomonadati; phylum Pseudomonadota; class Gammaproteobacteria; order Methylococcales; family Methylococcaceae; genus Methylobacter; species Methylobacter sp. BBA5.1. The sequence goes on along the minus strand of NZ_JQKS01000033.1, from coordinate 21,706 downwards.
CCGGCGATCGAGAAGGCGCTGCTTTCGGCAATAGCCTTGGCCAGCGACTTTGTACCGTTGCCGAACTGGTCGAACTCGAACACGCCGACCGGGCCGTTCCAGACGATAGTGCCGGCCGATTTCAGCAATTGCGCATAGTGTTTTGCCGTTTCGGGGCCGATGTCCATAATCAAGTCATCGGCTTCAACGTCCTCGACTTTCTTAACTGAAGCGATGGCGGTTTCCGAGAATTCCTTCGCGCAAACGACATCGACCGGTATGGGAATGTCCGAGCTGTTGCGCCTGGCCTGTTCAATCAGCTGTTTGGCCTCTTCAACCAGGTCTTCTTCGTACAGCGATTTGCCGACCGGAAAACCCGCGGCTGCAATAAAGGTATTGGCAATACCGCCGCCGACGATCAGTTGATCGACTTTTTCAGACAACGATTTCAGGACCGTCAGTTTGGTCGATACTTTGGAGCCGCCGACAATGGCGACCAACGGTTTGACCGGCGTTTCCAGCGCCTTGCCCAGCGCGTCCAGTTCGCTGGCCAATAAAGGGCCGGCACAGGCGACAGGCGCGTACTTGGCGACGCTGTGCGTCGAGGCCTGCGCCCGGTGCGCGGTGCCGAAGGCATCCATGACAAAAACATCGCAGAGCGCGGCCATTTTGCGGCCCAATTCATCGCTGTTTTTACCTTCGCCGGCGTTAAAGCGCACGTTTTCGCACAGTACGACTTCGCCGGGCTTGATGTCAATGCCGTCCAGCCAGTCTTTTTCCAGTCTGACAGGCTGGCCGAGCAATTCCGACAAACGCTCGGCCACCGGTTTCAATGACGCGTCTTCCGAATACTGGCCTTCAACGGGCCGGCCCAGATGTGACAGCAACATGACGGCGGCGCCTGCCTCCAGGGCTTGTTTAATTGTCGGCACGCTGGCCTGAATGCGGATGTCGCTGGTGACCTTGCCGTTTTTCACGGGCACATTCAAATCCTGGCGAATCAGTACGCGTTTGCCTGATAAACCCAGATCGACCATTCTCTTAATCGACATAGTAGACTCTCCTGTTTGTGTTATTTATTGGTATTTTTTTACAACTGATTTATGCATTAAACCTGCGCATTCGACCGGGGACATCTGCTGTCTTTAATGCCGTGCCGCTCGTTTAGCGCGAATATTGCCTGAGGCACAAGTGAATTCGTACAAATATGGGTCCTATATTAGCAGTGCCTCAAAGAAAAGCCGACCGCTTCTTGCTCTTCTCGCGGGTACTTGACCGGCGACCGGATAAAACTATCCGTACGCCGAATCAGTTACCGAAACAAAACCGCCATGCTGATCATAACCGCGCTGACCAGAATAGCCCATACCGTCCGGCGATGATTATGTTCCATCTGTTGACGCAGCAGTACCAGTTCGCGGTTGTGCGCTTCGGCATTGGGCCTGGCGTGAGCGGCATTGTCCAGCGCTTTATAGATCAGTGATGGAATTTCCGGAAATTGCTCGGCCAGTTCCGGAAACTGTTTGACGATTCTGTCGATTTTGGCTTTAGGCCCCAGGCGCTCATGAAACCATCTTTCCAGGAAAGGCTTGGCGGTTTGCCACAAGTCGAGATCGGGATAGAGCTCGCGCCCCAGTCCTTCGATGTTGAGCAGGGTTTTCTGCAACAAGACCAGTTGCGGCTGCACGTGCATGTCGAAACGCCGCGCGGTCTGGAACAGGCGCAGCAGCAACTGTCCGAAAGAAATATCTTTGAGCGGCTTTTCGAAGATCGGCTCGCACACGCTGCGTATGGCCGATTCGAACTCTTCTATGCGGGTTGTGCCGGGGACCCAGCCGGACTCGACATGCATTTGCGCGACCCGGCGGTAATCGCGATTGAAAAAAGCCAGGAAATTCTCGGCCAGGTAGCGCTGATCGGACAGGGACAGGGAACCGACGATGCCGAAATCGACGGCGATGTATTTGGCCGGCAGATCGACGAAAATATTGCCGGGATGCATGTCGGCGTGAAAAAAGTTGTCGCGGAAGACCTGCGTGAAAAAGATTTCCACGCCGCGTTCGGCCAGCAGCTTGAAATCGGCGCCGCCTTCCCGCAGCGCGGCGATTTCGCCAACCGGAATGCCTTGAATGCGTTCCATGACCATGACTTTCTCGCGCGTCAGCGGCCAGTGGATTTCCGGGATGTAAATAATATCCGAGCCCTCGAAGTTGCGGCGCAGTTTGGTCGCATTGGCCGCCTCCCTGACCAGGTTAAGTTCATCCAGTGTGGTTTTTTCAAACTCGGCAACAACTTCCAGCGCCCGCAGTCGTCTCGCTTCAGGCCAGAATTTTTCGGCGAAGCGGGCCAGTTCATAAAGCAGGCCTACGTCGGAGTGAATGCGTTCTTCAATATCGGGACGCAAGACCTTGACGACGACCCGCTCACCGCTGTGCAACACGGCCGTATGCACCTGCGCGACCGAGGCCGAGGCCAAGGGTTCGGGACTGAATTCGGCGAAAGCCTCCGAGATGGGCATGCCGAGTTCCTGTTCAATGATGCCGCGCGCGGTTTCATTGGGAAACGGCGGAACCCTGTCCTGCAGCTTGACCAGTTCATCGGCAATGTCGTCAGGCAAAAGGTCTTTCCGGGTCGACAGCGCCTGGCCGAATTTGACATAAATAGGACCCAGGTCTTCCAATGCGCGCCGTATGCGCACGCCACGCGGGGCGGTTTGATGTTTGAGCCAGTAGTTGGGCGAGAAAACGGCCAGAAAACGAATGGGGCGGAATAAATGGGTTTTTAAAACAATTTCGTCCAGGCCGTGAAAGACCAGGACCCAGTTAATATGGATCAGGCGCAATAATAATTTAGGGCGGATCACGTATTTACCTTTGGTTTGTAGGCGGGCACGGCTTCTCGCGCTCGCCAAAGAGGGTGTCAATAAGGCAAGGCTGGATTATTTCTGCTTTAAATTGGCTAACGCATGGTCCAGACGTTCAACTCTACTTAACAGGCGGTCAAAATCAGTGCGCAATTCATCGACCTGGTGATAAAAAATTTCCATTTCCGGTCCGGCCGGCAAATCGCGGGTTTCTTCCTGCAGGAATTCCGCGGTATTCAGCCTGAAGGATTCGATGGAATCCTTCCCCCAGCGCTGTCCGGCGCGGAAAAAGCGGCTGACCTGATGTGCGATAATATCGCCGGTGAAGTGCGACAGTTTTTCTTCCAGATCGATGTCCAGTTTGTCGAACAGTTCTTGAAATTTACGGCCGGTATGGACATCACCCTCAATTTTCACCTCGCCGGAAAACACTGAGCGCATCGGTTTGGCACTGAGCCCCATCAGGCCCAATGCCCAGACCGAACCGGTCAGGCGGGTGTCGGGCTGGCCGGGAAAATGATCCAGGCACTGAATGGATTCTGTCGTCGGACACAGGTAAATGGTTTCATTGAACGGCAGGATCGTGACGGCAATGACCTTGCCGGCCAACGGTTCCAGAAAATAGCGGCTGTCCTGATCCAGTGCCAGGTACTGGTTAAGCGCGGTTTCCAGCACGCCGGCCAGTAACGGTTTGATGGCCATGCTAGATTTTATAACCTCTGTGCACGGCCACGATGCCCTGCGTCAAGTTGAAATATTCGCAACGCTCGAAACCGGCGTTTTCCATCATTTTTTTCAGTTCATCCTGTTTCGGATGCATGCGTATGGATTCGGCCAGGTAGCGGTAGCTGTCTTCATCCTTGGCCACGATCTTGCCGATTTTGGGCAGCAGATTAAACGAATAAAAATCGTAGACTTTCTCCGTGACCTTGTCGGTCGGGTGTGAGAATTCCAGCACGATGACGCGGCCGCCGGGTTTCAATACCCTGTACATGGAACGCAAAGCGGCGTCCTTGTCGGTTACGTTGCGCAGGCCAAAGCCGATGCAGACGCAATCAAAGGTATTGTCCTCAAAGGGCAGGCATTCGGCATTGACTTGCGCATAGCGGATGTTGCCGATCAGTCCTTTGTCAATCAGGCGATCGCGGCCTGTGCGCAGCATTTCTGAGTTGATATCGGCCAAAACCACCTGGCCGTCCTTGCCGACGCGTTTTTCGAACAGCATGGTCAGGTCGCCGGTGCCGCCGGCCAGATCGAGCACCCGTTCGTCCTTGCGCACATTGCTCAGTTGGACGGCAATGCGCTTCCAGATGCGATGGATGCCCATCGACATCAAATCGTTCATGATGTCGTACTGTCCTGCCACGGAATCAAACACGCCGCGCACCAGGTTGACTTTTTCTTCCTTGGCTACCTGTCTGAAACCGAAATGGGTGGTGTTGTCATTTGTCATTGTCATGCTTGGTATGTTATTGCTCTGTAGATGGTGTCGATGCGTTGCGTTGATGGCCGGCTGCCTCCAGGCGCTGCAGGTAGACGGCCCATAAAGCGGGGTATTCCGCGCCCAGTTTGTACAACAGATCCCAGGTATAAATGCCGCTGCCATGGCCGTCGCTGAACGCAGGCGCGATGCCATAGTTGCCCATCGGCTTGATTTCCACGATCGTGACGTCTTCCTTGCCGACCTGCAGCACTTCCTGGCCCGGTGCGTGGCCGACCGCTTCGGCCGAAGGGGTATAGACGCGCAGATATTCATAGGGCAGCGTGAAAACGCTGCCATCGTCAAAACTGATTTCAAGCAGGCGGGAAACCTGATGCAGCTTTATTTCAGTAGGTATGGTATTGCAGGGTTGTACAGTCAGGCGCATAAAATTACAGAATATAACGGCTCAGATCTTCATCCTGAACAAACTCGGCGAGTTGTCCGTCGACATAAGCGGCATCGATAACGATGGATTTTTCAGTGAGGTCGGGCGCGTCATAGGAAATGTCTTCCAACAGCCGTTCCAGTATCGTATGCAGTCGCCTGGCACCGATGTTTTCCGTTTTTTCATTAACCTGGAAACCCAGTTCGGCAATGCGTTGAATGCCGTCGGGAGCAAACGTCACCGAAACGCCTTCCGTCGCCAGCAAAGCTTGATACTGTTCGGTCAATGAAGCATTCGGTTCGGTCAGGATGCGCACGAAATCCTCGGCGGTCAGCGCATCGAGTTCGACACGGATGGGAAACCGGCCTTGCAGTTCGGGAATCAGGTCCGAGGGTTTGGTCAAATGGAAGGCACCGGATGCGATAAACAGGATGTGATCGGTTTTGATGGTGCCGTATTTGGTGCTGACGGTGCTGCCTTCAACCAGCGGCAACAGGTCACGCTGCACGCCTTCGCGGGAAACTTCGCCGCCGCTGCCGCCCATTTCGGAGCGTTTGCAGATCTTGTCGATTTCATCGAGGAAGACAATGCCGTTCTGTTCGACGGCTTCCACGGCGCGCAGTTTGATGTCATCTTCATTAACCAGCTTGGCGGCTTCTTCTTCCTGAAGCACCTTTAATGCGTTGCTGACTTTCATCTTGCGGGATTTTCTTTTGCCCGTGCTCAGGTTTTGGAACATGCCTTGCAACTGGCTGGTCATTTCCTCCATGCCGGGCGGCGCCATGATTTCGACGCCTACCGGGGCTACATGCACGTCGACTTCTATTTCCTTGTCATCCAGGTCGCCCTCGCGCAATTTTTTGCGCATTTTCTGACGGGTCGCTTCCTCGGTATCGGACAGCATGCCGCTGCCGGCTCTTGGTAGCAGAATATCCAGCACCTTTTCCTCGGCCGCATCGTAAGCGCGATTCTGAACTTTTTCCATTTCCGCCATGCGCGTCATTTTAACGGCGGTGTCGACCAGGTCGCGGATAATCGATTCAACATCGCGGCCGACATAACCAACTTCGGTAAATTTGGTGGCTTCAATTTTAATGAAAGGGGCGTTGGCCAGACGCGCCAGACGACGAGCGATCTCGGTTTTACCGACGCCGGTAGGTCCGATCATTAAAATATTCTTCGGAGTGATTTCCTCGCGTAAAACGGCATCAATCTGTTGGCGGCGCCAGCGATTGCGCAACGCGATAGCGACAGAGCGCTTGGCGCTGGCCTGGCCGATAATATGTTTATCCAGCTCGCTTACAATTTCTTTAGGTGTCATCTGAGTCATTCGTTTACTCGTTAGGTTCTGCGTCCAATTCTTCGATGGTCAAGTTGTGGTTGGTATAAATACAGATGTCGCCAGCTATTCTTAACGATCTTTCGACAATTTCGCGGGCGCTCAAATCGGTATTTTCCAGTAAAGCGCGCGCGGCTGCCTGCGCGAAAGCGCCGCCGGAACCGATAGCCATCAAGTCATGCTCAGGTTCAATGACATCTCCGGTACCGGAAAGAATCAATGACGTTTTTGCATCGGCAATGGTCAGCAGGGCTTCCAGTTTGCGCAATGCGCGATCGGTCCTCCAGTCTTTAGCCATTTCGACCGCAGCGCGAGTCAGGTTGCCTCGGTGCTTTTCCAGCTTGCCTTCAAAATGCTCGAACAAGGTGAACGCATCCGCCGTAGCGCCGGCAAAACCGGCAATAACCTTGTCGTGGTATAGGCGGCGTACTTTGCGGGCGTTGCCCTTCATGACCGTATTGCCTAAAGTGACCTGGCCATCACCGCCAATCACCACTTTGTCGCCGCGGCGAACAGAAAGTATGGTTGTACCTCTAAAACTCACTTTAAAATCCCAAAGTTACGAAAATGATGGTGCCAATTCTACATGGTCTGGGTTCAAATGTGGTAAAAAATAAAGTGCTCCGTTTACTTGGTGTAACGGAGATTAAGATTTTTGTGTTTATTGGAAGTTCAGCAAAATAGGCTATGCTGAGACAAATTTCAAATAAAGGACTCTTTAATGGAAGCGCTGGATCAAATATCAACTACGCTGGCATTGACAATGGGACTGGCTTGGGCCAGCGGTATCAATCTTTATGCAACCTTGTTTATGCTGGGCTATCTTGCCAATACCGGCAATTTGAATTTGCCGCCGGATTTGCAGATAGTCGCTAACCCGGTGGTCATGGGGGCGGCCGGGGTTATGTATTTTATTGAGTTTTTCGCTGATAAGGTGCCCGGCGTCGATACCGGTTGGGACACGATACATACGTTTATCCGCATCCCTGCCGGCGCGATGCTGGCTGCCGGCGCCGTTGGCGATTTAAATCCGGCGGTTGAGTTGGCGGCGGCAATATTGGGAGGCGGTCTGGCGGCAGGCACGCATGCAACCAAAGCCGGCACGCGCGTGCTGATCAATACTTCGCCGGAGCCCTTCAGCAACTGGGTTGCATCCGTAGGCGAGGATATTGCCGTTATTGGCGGGGTTTGGGCTTGTATCAATCATCCACTGCTGTTCTTAGCGGTCCTGGTATTGTTTGTCCTGTTGATGATCTGGTTATTGCCGCGGATCTGGGCGGGTGTAAAAAAGGTATTCCGCTTTATTATCAGTCTGTTTCGAAGGGACGAGCGACCGCTGAACGCGGAGTCCCAGGAATAAAATCATATTTTTTATTGACGGGAATCAGAGAATCGGGTTTAATGGCGCTCTTTTGTAGTACTGCCCAGGTAGCTCAGTCGGTAGAGCAGAGGACTGAAAATCCTCGTGTCGACGGTTCGATTCCGCCCCTGGGCACCATTACAAAAAAATCAACAAGAATAACGGTAACATCTCAAGAATGCCCAGGTAGCTCAGTCGGTAGAGCAGAGGACTGAAAATCCTCGTGTCGACGGTTCGATTCCGCCCCTGGGCACCATGAATTCCAAAGGCTCCGATTTTTATCGGGGCCTTTTTTGTTTCAGCCGGGAGCAGGATATATGCCGGCTGGAGCATTCGCCTCAGCTAAAAACCTCAGTAAAGATCGGTATTCTCAAAAATATATTTATAACAGGAATCCTGTTCAGTTAGCGTTAAGAAATCTGGCATAAAATCTCGCCAAAATAATTAAAACCGAAACTTAACGGTATCGTCCGGTTAGGTTTAACTTGAGTCATTAATGGCGAGGGATAAAATGAAAAAAATATTCATCTTAACGCAACTGACCCTGGCAATAGCTGGATATTCATCTTACGCGTCTGCTGGAGGTCATCACCATCACCATCACCACCGCGGTCATCATCACCATCATCATGACAGAGGTTATTATCCGCGCGCAGAGGTTCATCATTATTACGCGCCGCCTGTGGTGCATCATTATCACCCGCAGCCCCAGGTTAACTATTATCCGGCGCCCTATCCGGGCAGAGGCTACTATGATCAGCGCACGGGGGCAGGGCTTGTCGGCGGTGTCGTAGGCAGTGCCCTGGGGTATGAAATGGGGCATGGCGATCCAATAGCAGCCGGCCTCGGGGCGGCGGCCGGATCTTATCTCGGCAATCGCTATTAATTCTTCAGGATCATAAAAAAACTCCTGACCCATAGGGTCGGGAGTTTCCAAACAGGCTGATAGGATAAACGCATCGGTTTTTCTTTGTTACGCGTTTAAACAAGGTAATTCAGGCGGTAACGCTCGTCTTAATCTTGGTAATGTATCACGTTGCCGGCAATGGCGGCGGATGCAAACAGTATGGTCGAAATAACAAACTCACCTGATATAAAACCAAAAACACCGGCGATGAAGATCAGGCCGATCAGAATATCTTTTCGAAAGTCATTCATGTCAATATCCTCTTTAAAGTTTTAAATTAGTTCTTTGGGTAACTTCGATTGAGACTATACGGATATTTCCGGATTAACAATGCGGAAAAAACTAGATAAATTATTTCCTTTTATGAAGCAATCATAAGGTGCTCAGCAGATTGTCAGTCAAGTTGCATTATGGTTGTCCGGTAATAAGTGACTGAGATGTCATACGGAAATGGACCTTTTTTAAGCTCGCGATAGTCAGGGTTTCTCAGTTACCAGCCGGGATTCGCCCGGATTGACCATATCGCGGTAACCGTATCTATTTAAGAATTCAGCTTTACATGCCGGACTTTGTGTATTACAAAATCACTATAAAGTAATTTTGCTCAATATCCGGAGTACCCAAATGCCAAACACGATTAACATTCAGCGCCGCAAACTGTTGAAGTATGCTGGACTCACGGCTGCAATGGCTGCTGCTTACCCATTTTTGTCCTATGCCGAAAGCATGGCGATGGGCAATCAGGCATCAAAAGATTTCGATCCGGATGTGGAAATTGAATTAACGCAGGAAGTTGCCCATGTTCCTATCTTCAAAGGTCCTGAAACGCGAATCTGGAAAGTCTCCGGCAAGGTATTGAAAGGGCCTGAAGCCGCGATAGAAAATCATGCGGCGAGCTATATCGCGCCCACCATACGCCTGCAAAAAGGGCAGAAGGTCAGGATCATTCTGAAAAACAATTTGCCGGCCCAATCCATTTTGCATTGGCACGGTTTGCATGTTCCTTCCAAAATGGACGGCAATCCCATGTATGCCGTTGATCAGGGGCAGGCATTCGTCTATGAGTTTACCATTCTGAATCGGGCCGGATTCTATTGGTACCATGCCCATACGCATAGTGTTACCGCCAAACAGGTTTATTCAGGTCTGGCGGGGCTCTTTATCGTCAGTGACGCGGAAGAGCAGGCACTGGATTTGCCCAAGGGCGAATATGATGTCGCGCTTGCAATTCAGGACCGCAGTTTCGACAATCAGAATCAGCTGCATTACAACAACCATATGATGCAGCGCATGCAGGGGTTTCTGGGCGATCAGATTATGATCAATGGCCAGCCCGATTATATCTTGCCGGTTGCCACCCGGGCCTATCGATTAAGGTTGCTGAACGGCTCTAATTCGCGCATTTATAAATTGGCTTGGGATGATGGTACCCCTATGACGGTCATTGGCGTGGATGGCGGATTGCTGGAACATCCGGAGCAACATGCTTATATGATGCTGGCTCCGGGAGAACGGCGCGAGATCTGGGTGGATTTCAGCGGTAAACCGGTAGGGACTGAGCTGAACCTGCGCAGTCTTCCGTTTGAATCCTCCATGCATGGCGGTGGCATGATGGGTGGGCGCGGCATGATGGGAGGCCGAGGCATGATGGGTGGGCGAGGCATGATGGGAGGGCGCGGCATGATGTCGGGCGGCGATTTGCCTTTAGGCGGCGATTATGCTGTGTTGAAGGTCAAGGTTTCCAGGCAGGCGCAGGCGCAGGATAAATTGCCTGAACGCCTGACGACTATCAAGCCGTTGCGCTTGCAGGATGCCGCCAATGCTGACAATCCCAGAAACATTCTCTTGTCCATGCGTCATATGTCCGCTTTACTAAACGGACGCTCGTACGCGATGGATGATGTTCGGCCCGATGAAATCATTCCGGTCAATACTCTGCAAGTTATAACATTCGATAATGGTTTTAGCGGCGGGATGGGCATGGGCATGGGAGGCATGATGGCGATGCCGCATCCCATGCATATTCACGGTGAGCAGTTCCAGGTGCTGAGGCGCGAAATTAACCCGGGTTTCAGGTCGGCGCATGAATCGGTAGCGGCGGGTTTTGTCGACAGCGGCTGGAAAGATACGGTGCTGGTTATGCCGGGAGAGAAGGTCACGATTTTAAAGCCTTTTAACGATTATACCGGGATCTTTATGTACCACTGTCATAATCTCGAGCATGAAGATATGGGCATGATGCGCGATTTCCTCATTAAATAAGGTTGTTTTGCACATCGCGAAAAAAACTGATTAATGATCCTCTGCAAATGGCGGTACACTTAACCGTTTTAAGTTATCAAAAATCAGGTCATGGGTGATTATCAACATATTTTACTGGCTGTGGATTATTCCGGTCATGATGATACGGTGGTCCGTAAAGCCAGGATGCTGGCGAAACAATACCGGTCCCGACTGAGCATTATCCATGTGCTGGATGATATCCCCATGTCGGATACGGCTTATGGCACTGTGATTCCGCTGGATCGCGATTCGGGCTATGATCTGTTGGAAGAGAAGAAATCCCGGTTGGTGCAAATAGCGGATAAGCTGGGCATCGAGTCTGCCGATCGGTGGTTGGTCTGGGGAGTGCCTCATCAGGAGATTGTATCGATCGCCGAACGCGAACAGGTCGATCTGATCGTGCTGGGTTCGCATGGTCGGCATGGCCTGGCATTATTATTGGGTTCAACGGCGAATAGCGTCCTGCATAATGCTAGCTGTGATGTCATGGCAGTTAGGTTAAGGGATGATGAGCCATAAGCGTTTATATAATATTAGAGTAAAAATATGACAAAGCCGAAAGTCAGGCAGGTGGTTTTGGATACCGAAACTACCGGACTTAATCCTCAGGAAGGGCATAGAATCATTGAAATCGGCTGCGTGGAACTGGTGAACCGCCGTCTGACGCAAAATCGGTTTCATGTTTATATCAATCCTGACCGCGTTATTGATCAGGGGGCCATCGAGGTTCATGGCATTACCAATGAATTTTTAGAGGATAAGCCGCGTTTCGAGGCTATTGTCGAAGATTTTATCGCGTTTATCCGCGGCGCCGAATTGATCATTCACAATGCGCCGTTCGATGTCGGGTTTATCAATCATGAATTCGCCTTGCTCAATAACGGAACCGGCAGTGTCGTCGATTACAGCGAGGTATTCGATACGCTGACGTATGCCCGCCAGAAGCATCCCGGGCAGAGAAACAGTCTGGATGCGCTGTGTAAACGCTATGGTATTGATAACAGCCACCGCGATTTGCACGGCGCGTTGCTGGATGCCGAGATTCTGGCCGATGTGTTCCTGATAATGACTGGCGGGCAGTTCTCCTTGCTTGACGAAGGGTTGTCGGAACAGGAGGCGGTCAGCACGAATACGGTGTACAGCGTTTTGCCGGCCGATCGCCCGGCACTGAAAGTCATTCGTTGTAATGAAGAAGAACTGCGGGCGCATCAGCAGCGTCTGGAAGCTGTCGAAAAAGCCAGCGGTGCCTGCATCTGGAATCAGTTGGTTTGAATCGTTGCGGGCGACCGATTGGCCGCCCGCGGAATTTCATCATTCAGCGGATTTTGACTTTGCTCGCTTGGACGTGGAACTCATTCTTTTTTTGCTTTTTGCCGCTTTTTTACTGTCGTCATCCATTTTTCTGGAACCCGATTCAATTCTTGATATATTAAGCGGTTGGCCGGCGACCCGGACTTTCTTCAACTCCTGAAACAGTGTCTTGGGCATGCCGGCAGGCAGTTCCACCATGCTGTAATTATCTTCAATTTTAATGCGCGCGATGTGTTCGCCATCAAGTCCTGTCTCATTGGCTATGGCGCCGACAATGTTGCCGGGCTTTACGCCATGGCTATGGCCGACTTCGATGCGGAACAGCTCCATTTCGATGCCCGCGCCGCCGCGTCTGGACTTGCGCTCTCTCGGGGCGCTGTCTTCCTTTCGCGACCGGTCCGGCCTGTCTTCCCGGCTTGCCTTGGTCTTTTTGGGCGGTTGCATCAGCAGCGGTGTATCGCCTTGAACCATCTTAGCCAGGGCGGCGGCTATTTCGAGCGCCGAAACATTATGTTCCTGCTGGTATTGGTCCAGCAGTTGGCTGAAAAAGCTCAGTTCCTCGGCCGCCAGGGTATCGGTAATGTTCTGTTTGAAGCGGGCGATACGCTTGTTGTTGATGATTTCGGTCGAAGGCAGGCCCATTTCCTCAACTTTTTGCTTGGTCGCTTTTTCTATATTGGCGAGCAGCTTTTTTTCCCGCGGCGCGATAAACAGAATGGCGTCGCCGGTGCGTCCCGCGCGGCCGGTTCTGCCGATGCGATGAACATAGGATTCGGTATCGTAAGGGATGTCATAGTTGACGACATGCGTGATACGGTCCACGTCCAGGCCGCGAGCGGCCACGTCGGTCGCGATCAGAATGTCCAGCTTGCCGTTTTTCAGATTGGCAATCGCGCGCTCGCGCAAGGCCTGTGACATATCGCCGTTGATCGCGGCGGCGGAAAAACCGCGCGCTTCCAGTTTCTCGGCCAGTTCCACGGTGGCGGTCTTGGTTCTGACGAAGATAATCATGCCGTCGAAGGTTTCGACTTCCAGAATGCGTGTCAACGCGTCCAGCTTGTGCACGCCGCTGACCATCCAATAGCGTTGCCGTATGTTTTCGGCCGAGGTAGTCGTGACTTTGATCGTGACCTGAACCGGATCAACCAGATATTTCTGCGCGATTTTACGGATGGCCGTTGGCATGGTCGCTGAAAACAACGCAATTTGACGCTGTTCCGGAATCTGCTCAAGTATCCATTCCACATCATCGATAAAGCCCATGCGCAGCATTTCGTCAGCTTCGTCCAGGACCAGATAATTCAGGCCGTCCAGCCTCAATGTGCCCTTGCGCATGTGGTCCATGACCCGGCCCGGCGTGCCGACCACGACATGAGCGCCGCGCTTAAGATGGCGTAGTTGGGAACTGTAATCCTGTCCGCCGTATATGGGCAGAACATGGAAGCCTTTCAAGTGAGCGGCATAGCGCTGAAACGCTTCCGCCACCTGAATGGCCAGTTCGCGCGTTGGCGCCAGAACCAGAACCTGAGGATCTTTTTGTTTGAGGTCCAGTCGTGAAAGGATGGGCAACGCAAAGGCCGCCGTTTTACCCGTGCCTGTTTGTGCCTGCCCCAGAACGTCTTTGCCTGCCATCAAGTGCGGGATTGTTTGTGCCTGAATCGGCGAGGGTGTTTCATAACCGACATCATCCAATGCGCGTAGCACCGGTTCGCTCAGTGCTAAGTCACGGAAAGAGGGTAATGTTGAAACATCGTTGGACATGAATTTACCTGTAGAAAGATAGAAGGCGCGTGTGCGCAGAGGAATGTTTGTATAACCGGGCATTGTACCGCATTATATTGGCATTTGCATAAATTGATCGAGCTTGAGGGAAAATATGAAAATCTGGGTGGATGCGGACGCTTGTCCTAACGTGATCAAGGATATTTTGTATCGCGCGGCCGGGCGCAAGCAGTTGGAACTGATCCTCGTCGCCAACCATTTTCTGGCCGCGCCGCCTTCGCGGCTGATTCGTGCCGTGCAGGTGTCGGGCGGTTTTGATGTGGCCGATAACTACATCGTCCAGCACCTGCAGGAAAACGATCTGGTGATTACCGCCGACATCCCGCTGGCGGCCGAGGTGATTGCGAAAAACGCCCATGCCCTTAATCCGCGGGGCGAGCTTTATACCAAGGACAACATCAAAGACCGGCTGGCCATGCGCGATCTCATGGACGAATTGCGCAGCGCCGGGCAGCTATCGGGCGGGCCGGCACCGCTCGGTGCGCGCGACAAGCAGGATTTTGCCAATGCTCTGGACAGGTTGCTGGCTAAATATTGAGGTTATAGCGTAATTTGTGCTTACAGGCTGAGTTTTGCTTATTTGCTTGTTATAATGGCGACGGTTTTGTAACTGTATTAATTCTGATCGAGAGATTTCATGATTCAAGGTAGTATCGTAGCTTTAGTAACGCCGATGGATGAAAGCGGTGCAGTGGACAGGGACAGTCTGAAAAAATTAGTGGAATATCATATTGAGCAGGGCACGGACGCGATCGTTGCGGTAGGCACGACAGGCGAGTCAGCGACGCTGGACGAGGACGAACATTGTGCAGTTATAAAGTGGGTTGTCGATTATGTCGATGGCCGAATCCCTGTCATTGCCGGAACCGGCGCAAACGCGACCACTGAAGCGATCAACCTGACACGCCGGGCCAAGGAAGTCGGCGCCGATGCCTGCCTGATCGTGACGCCTTATTACAACAAGCCGACCCAGGAAGGCCTGTATCTGCATCATAAAGCCATCGCCGAGGCCGTCGATATCCCGCAGATTTTATATAACGTGCCCGGCCGTACGGCCTGCGATATGCTGCCGGAAACGGTTGGCCGCCTGTCCCGTGTTAAAAATATCGTCGGTGTTAAGGAAGCGACCGGCGACCTGTCCCGTGTTAAAAAAATCCGCGAGTTGACGGGCAACGATTTCGCGATCTATACCGGCGACGATGCGACCAGCCGGGAATTCTGCCTGTTGGGCGGTAACGGCACAATCACTGTGACCGGCAATGTGGCGCCCAAACTGGTCCATGAAATGATTATGGCGGCGATCAACGGCGATAGCGAAACGGCTTCGGCGATTGACGCCAAACTGGCTGGCCTGCATAAAAATCTGTTTATTCAGTCCAATCCGATTCCGGTCAAATGGGCTGTTGCCGAAATGGGCCTGATGGGCAAAGGCATACGCCTGCCGTTAACCTGGCTGACCGAGGAATGTTTCCCCGCCGTGCGCGAGGCGATGCGCCAGGCTGAAGTCATATAGGCACATGATGAAATCCAGATTAGGATCGCTCGTGGTTATTGCCGCCGTGCTGGGTAACGTGACGGCCTGTTCGTATATTAAAAGCTATTTTCCGGACAAGGAAAAAGATTATCAGTTCACCACTGAAATTCCCCCTCTGAAACTGCCGCCCGATCTGGACAAGAATGCCGAATTAAGCGCTCCCGCTGCCGATTCAACAGAGCCTGTGCCCGGCCAGCCGGCTGCGGCGCCTGCTGAACCTTCAGCGGAAGAAGAGGCCGAAACGCCGCGTGTCATTCCGGTGGAACTGGTTAAATTCGAAACGGGTGAAACCCGTCTGCGCATCGGTGCGCCGGTCGCGAGAGCCTGGCGCATGGTCGGCAAGGCGCTAAGCCGGAACTCGCTGGAAGTCACCGAGCGCAATCAGGAAGACGCGCTGTTTCATGTTCATTACGACCCGGATGAGCAGGCTGTGGAGGACGGTTCCATCTGGGATGAGGTTGTCTTTCTGTTTCGAGGCCTTCAGAGCGAGGAGAAGGAATATATCCTCAAGCTGGTAGCCAACAACCGGCACTCGGAAGTGGTTGTTCTGGATGCGGATCGGCAACCGTTATCCGAAGGTCCCGGTTTAAGATTGCTGACCTTGCTGCAGGAAACCATGTCCACTGATCAGCCTGAATAAGCTTCGTTTAACGTTGTGCAGAGTGCGGCCGCGTAAACAATGTGTCTACTAAGAAACGTGAGTTTTATAATTCCCGCAGCTGACTGGTCTTTCCGTCCCTCTTCGGCGTTGCGCAACCAGTTACAAAGCTGGTTATACGCCTTGAACAGGAACAGAAATCCTGCCTCCGCGGTTCTTATTTCATTGCCGTGCCTAAAGTGTTTAGCGCACTTGCAAAGCCGAAACGGCCGAACTCGCTTCACAACCTATTTTTCTAATTCTTCATTGTTATCTCTATGTTAAAAATCCCCGGAACCTCTGCACTTTCTGACTTTCGCGTTCAAAAGCTGCTGGCTGAGCTGCAGGCTATAGACCCAATGATCAATGCGGTCTCGGCACGGTTTGTGCACTTCGTCGATCTGGAAAATGATCTGGATGACGGCCAGGCGGCGGTATTGGACCGCTTGCTGTCCTACGGTTCTGCTCTACCGTTAAATGTCAGCGGGACTGAGCGCCTGTTAGTCATTCCGCGGTCGGGCACGATTTCTCCCTGGTCCAGCAAAGCGACCGAGATCGCCCAGCGCTGTGGTTTATCAACCATCAAGCGCATTGAGCGAGGCGTTGAATATGTACTCGATGCCCGGGCGCCGTTGGCGGCCGACATCAAGGAACGCCTGGCGGCCCTGCTGCATGACCGCATGACGCAGACCGTGGTGGACGGCGAGGCCGAGCCGGATCTGTTTGCCCAGCACGAGCCCCAGCCGCTAGTGAACGTGGCGGTCATCGAGCAGGGCCGTGAGGCGCTGGACAAGGCCAATGCTGAATTGGGCCTGGCTTTGTCGGATGATGAAATCGACTATCTGACCGACAGTTTCAAGGCCCTGGGTCGCAATCCGTCCGATGTCGAATTGATGATGTTCGCCCAGGCCAACTCCGAGCATTGCCGCCACAAGATTTTCAATGCCGACTGGACCATCGATGGCGTAGCGCAGGCGCAGACATTGTTTCGCATGATACGCAATACGGCTGAAAAAAGCCCGGCGGGCATTTTGTCGGCCTACAGCGATAATGCCTCGGTGATTGAAGGCTCGACGGCGCAGGTTTTTATTCGCGATGCCAAAACCCGTGAATATGCCTATGTCGAAGAAGAGGCGCATGTGTTGATGAAGGTGGAAACGCACAATCATCCCACAGCTATTTCGCCGCATCCGGGCGCGGCAACCGGTTCCGGCGGCGAGATCCGGGACGAAGGCGCGACCGGGCGGGGCTCCACGCCGAAAGCCGGCCTGACCGGGTTTTCCGTATCGCATCTGAGAGTGCCCGAGTATATACAGCCCTGGGAAGACGATAACGGCAAGCCTGACCGCATCGCCTCGGCGCTCGATATCATGCTGGAAGGCCCGATCGGCGGCGCGGCCTTCAATAATGAATTCGGCCGGCCCAATCTGGCCGGTTATTTCCGCAGCTTCGAGCAACCCGCGCCGGGCGGCAACGGCAAGGAATTCAGGGGCTACCACAAGCCGATCATGATCGCCGGCGGCGTGGGCAATATCCGCCCGATGCTGGTTAAAAAACAGCCGATTCCGGCCGGTTCGCTGATCATCATTCTGGGCGGCCCGGCCATGCTGATCGGCCTGGGCGGCGGCGCGGCCTCATCGCAGGCCTCCGGCGAGAGCTCCGAAACGCTCGATTTCGCTTCCGTGCAGCGCGAAAATCCGGAAATGGAACGCCGCTGCCAGGAAGTTATCAACCACTGCAACTCTCTGGGCGACGACACGCCGATTGTTTCGATCCACGATATCGGCGCAGGCGGCTTATCCAATGCCGTGCCGGAAATCATTCATGACTGCGAGCGCGGCGGCCGCTTCGAATTGCGTGACGTACAGAATGCCGATAAAGGCATGTCGCCGATGCAGATCTGGTGCAACGAAGCGCAGGAACGCTATGTCGTTGCCATCAAGCCCGAGTCCCTGGAACTGTTCAAATCCTTCTGCGAACGCGAGCATTGCCTGTATGCCGTGATAGGCGAAGCCACGGACGAAGAACATTTGCTGCTGAACGATGCCTGGTTCGGCAACAAGCCGGTCGATCTGCCGATGTCCGTACTATTCGGCAAGCCGCCGAAAATGCACCGCCAGGCGGAGCATGTGCAGCCTCAATTGAAGGCACTGGACACGACCGGCATCGAGCTGAACGAAGCGGTCAAGCGTGTGCTGTCGTTTCCGGCCGTCGCCGACAAAAGCTTTCTGATCCATATCGGCGACCGTTCCGTGACCGGTCTGGTAGCGCGCGATCAGATGGTCGGCCCCTGGCAGGTGCCGGTGGCCGATGTGGCCGTGACCGCCTCGGGTTTCCATGCCTTGACCGGCGAAGCCATGGCCATGGGCGAGCGCACGCCGATTGCCGTGATTGACGCGCCGGCCTCCGGGCGCATGGCGATAGGCGAGGCTCTGACCAATCTGGCGGCGGCGCGCGTCGAGTCGTTGCGGAAAATCAAGCTGTCCGCCAACTGGATGGCGGCGGCGGGTTTCCCGGGCGAGGATGCGGCCTTGTTCGATACCGTCAAGGCGGTCGGCATGGAGTTATGCCCGCAATTGGGCATCGCCATACCGGTGGGCAAGGATTCGCTGTCGATGAAGACGGTCTGGAAAGACCAGGTTGGCGAGAAAACCATGACCTCCCCGTTGTCGTTGATCATCACCGCATTCGCGCCGGTGACCGACGTCAGCAAAACCCTGACGCCGCAGTTAAGAGCCGCGCCGGACGAGCATAGCATGTTGATCCTGATCGATCTGGGCGCGGGCAGAAACCGCCTGGGCGGCTCCGTGCTGGCACAGGTATACAAACAACTCGGCAACGACTGTCCCGATCTCGATGATCCCGCGTTGTTCAAAGCCTTCTTCGATGCGGTTCAGGAGTTGAGCAGCCAGGACAAGATATTGGCTTATCATGACCGCTCCGACGGCGGCCTGCTGGCTACCGTCGCTGAAATGATGTTCGCCGGACGGCTGGGCGTATCGATGACGCTGGACAGCCTGGGCGATGATGCGCTGGCCGCCCTGTTCAATGAGGAACTCGGTGCCGTGATCCAGATCCGCCAGAACGATTGCCAGGAAGTCATCGGCCTGCTGCGCGATGCCGGCCTGATCGATTGCACCTACGTCATTGGCAACGTGGTTGAAGAGCCGCAATTGACGATCAGTCATGCCGGTCAACTGATTTATTCGGCCGGCCGTGCCGAACTGCAGGCCATCTGGTCTGAGCTCAGCTTCCGCATGCAGGCCCTGCGCGATAATCCGGACTGCGCAAGGCAACAGTTCGAGCGCATTGCCGACGATAACGATCCGGGCCTGCATGCCCGGTTGACTTTCGATATTAACGACGATGTCAGCGCGCCGTTTGCTGCCGCTGCAAGGCCCAAGGTCGCGATTTTGCGCGAGCAGGGCGTCAACGGCCATGTCGAGATGGCGGCAGCGTTCGATCGCGCCGGCTTTACCAGCATCGACGTGCACATGAGCGATATCATCGAAGGCCGCGTCAGCCTGGCTGAATTCAGGGGACTGGTGGCCTGCGGCGGGTTTTCCTACGGCGATGTGCTGGGCGCGGGCGGCGGCTGGGCCAAGTCGATCCTGTTCAATCCGCGCGCGCGCGATGAATTCGCGGCGTTTTTCCAGCGCCAGGATACATTCGGCCTGGGCGTCTGCAATGGCTGCCAGATGATGTCGGGATTGAAGGACATCATTCCCGGCGCCGATCACTGGCCGCGGTTCATGCGCAATACCTCCGAGCAGTTCGAGGCGCGGGTAGCCATGGTGGAAGTCAAAAAATCGCCGTCCATCCTGTTTGCCGGCATGGAAGGCTCCAGAATGCCTGTAGCCATTGCCCATGGGGAAGGGCGCGCGGAATTCGCCATGGACCCCACCGTGGCCCTGGATGCCGAAGCGGTGGCTTTGTGCTATGTCGACAACTATGGCGAAGTGACGACCCAGTTCCCGGCCAACCCCAACGGTTCGCCGTTCGGCATTACCGGCCTGACCACAGCCGACGGCCGGTTTACCATCATGATGCCGCATCCGGAGCGTTGTTTCAGAACGCTGCAAAACTCATGGCATCCGGATGACTGGCAGGAGTACGGCGCGTGGATGCGCATGTTCAGGAATGCCAGGGTTTGGGTGGGGTAAACACTCTGTCCATCATAGTGCAGAGGTCGCGCAGACTTAAAGATTCCAGCGCCCGTGGTGCGGCTTAAAAAATCGCCGAGGACGTAGGGCAGTTTCGCGCTAGCAAACTGCCATTGCCGAACTGGTGATGGCGGATTGCTGAAGCGAATCCGCCTTACGAGTTGCTTCCGTCAGTGAAACGGGCGCACCTCGACCGGCGCCCGACAGGCGACGGCAGCCTTACGCCCCCATGCCAGCGCCTCGTCCAGGTCAGCGGCTTCCAGCACCCAAAAACCGCCCACGTGCTCCTTGGTCTCCAGATACGGTCCGTCGGTGATGAGCACCTCACCATCGGGCTGCGCCCTCAGCGACCTCGCGCTGCTTGCCGGGCGCAGGCCGCCAACGAAAATTCTGACACCAGCAGCCTTCATTTCGTCGTTGAGTGCGTCAATGTCGCGGGACATCGCTTCGTCCTCTGCGACAAACGGGTCGTAGTCGTCGGGGTGGTGAATAGCAATCAAATACTGCGTCATGACTTCTCCTGTAACGGTCTTCAGGCGGACCGGTTGAGCTAACGTTTACGGTAAGGGCGCCGCCGCTCTGTGAGCTTAAACGAAGCCGCTGAACCTTGGTAAAAAACAAGCGCCAAAATCATCAATGGGCGGCGCGTCCCTTCTATCGACTTGTTAAATAAAGCAATACCCAATAAAGCCAAGTCTTCGTCTTCATTGGCCAAAAACAACAACTTTGCGGTTAAATCAACGACACTGGCCTCATTGATTACCATTGATTACTATCTCCAAATTTTCAATCAAATCAGAAATAACAGCATTTTCACCAATGCGTGATTCAAAGAAAATTTGGTTCTTATCACCGACGTTAATCTGAAACTCATCTGTCAAATTGGCTGGAGCTCTTTGGTTAATGGAGAGGGATTTAAAACGTCCGATATGAAATTTCCCTCCAGAACACTCGGCAAATTCATTTTTAAGTCGTTCAATCCAGCCGCTAGTATCAAAGTGATACTTAACAAGAAAAAATGTGGGAAACACCTGGTTT
Source organism: Methylobacter sp. BBA5.1 (assembly GCF_000746145.1). NCBI lineage: Bacteria > Pseudomonadati > Pseudomonadota > Gammaproteobacteria > Methylococcales > Methylococcaceae > Methylobacter > Methylobacter sp. BBA5.1. The sequence continues at coordinate 642 of NZ_JQKS01000033.1, read as the reverse complement.
TCTTCGATAGGAAGGGTTGTATGGGCCTGACATTCCTCTCCGGTCCGATAATTTATCTCAGAAGCGCTCAGTCTCTTCATGGACTCTTCTAGAGAATCCGTGGCCTTAAATGCAATACCAGTGAAACCTCTGAATGCCGTACCTTCAATTCCAAATCTGACTCTAAAGTTTATGAATTCGATATTTATATCACCAAAATTCACACCAATGCTGGTGTACTCATCTTTTTTCATTAAAGGCCATGCAAAAGGCAAACCTAGCCGTTCCGCTACATTATTAGCAGCTTTCAAAGGGTCACCGACCTCAATCATAAGATGATCTATTTCAAACATTCTGTATTTATCCTATTTAGTGCCTGAAAGAAAACTCGCTTTTTTTCATGATTCTGCCAACTCACTGAGCCTAACTCCAGCCATTTTTCGGCGCAGGTCAGTCAATTTCCTCTTTTGGTGGTGCTCAATGGTGCAAATCCGCTATTCCGGGCGAATTTTGGCCGCACCTTTCCCGTGTTTCGTCCTTTTTTCCGCCACCAGTCGTGCCTTTAGGCCGCTTTTTTGTAAGGGCCTCGTCGTCGAGCGGCTTCTTGTTGTTCTTGCTCGCGGAGCATGGCGCCCAAACGCTGAATATTGCGTGCCACGATGG
>NZ_KN050817.1:42749-58495 GCF_000746145.1 Methylobacter sp. BBA5.1 | reverse complement strand
TGCTACTGCGCAAGGATCAGACCTACAGCGATTATGCTTACATCGGCACGCCCACAACGGCAGGCAGTTATCAGGTTCAGGCCAGCGCGACGGACGTGACCAGCGCCACCTCGGGGGGGGTCACGGTGAGCCCGCCTGATCTGAAGCTCATTCAAGTTAACAACGCCAGCGCGGTGACGGTGGGCAAGGGGTTGAGAACTTATTACCAGGAGGTAAAGGTGGTGCGCGTCGTCAACGGCACCGCGTTCGCCGGCGCCGATGCGGTAACAGTCAATCTGGCCTGCAGTTCCGCGGTGATCTGTTCCGTGCCGGCCAGTGTCACCATACCGGCAGGAAGTTCCTCGGCATATTTCAAGGTCGATGGACTTGAATTGGGCAACACGACGATAACGGCCAGTGCGGTCGGCTATAATAGCCCGGCCCAAGACCTAGGCGTAAATGTAGTGAAGCCGGCCCTAAATTTCAGCGGGACTGGTAACACCATTGTCGGTGGAAAATCAAACTTTTCGGTCCGTCTTACAACACCGGGCGCGACTTACTCTAGTAACCAAACAGCCATCAGTCCGATTACGGTGAATATAACCAGCAGCGCTCCAGCCGTCGCTACCGTACCGGAAACCCTCACCATACCTCTAAACGGTACGACATCCAACACCGGCCAACTCACCGGTGTCGCGGCCGGCACCACCACGCTCACAGCCAGTGGTCCGGATCTGCAAACTGCCACTTCCAGCGTCATTACAGTCAATCCGTGAGGCGGCAACAATGTTATCAATAACTCAAAGAACAGCTACTGCCATGGAATCCAATTTGTCTGTTTTATCCTGGACTTCTTTCCTGACACTCATGTTGTCAAGGCGGGTGCTTGTATTGATAAGTCTGCTGGCTTTGGCGCTGCAATTGGTGTCAGCGCCTCTGTTTGCCAGCGAACTCAGAATCGATGACGGCGTGGTGGTCAAATTCGGCGCCGATGCGCAATTGGTCATACGTGACCGCCTTGTTGCCGGGAAAGGCGCCATTCTGACCAGCCGGAAGGATGATGGCATCATGGGGCAATTGAATCCGGAGCCGCAATCGCCGCAATTGGGCGATTGGCGCGGACTCCGCCTGGAAAAATCCGCGGCGGGGTTTGGCGCATTGACTTTGAACGATCTTACTATTCAATACGCCGGGCCAACCGTTGCTGATGATACAGCCGCAGCGCTGACTGTGCGTGGCTGGAGCCCGACACTTCAAAACCTGCTGGTGACTGACAGCGGCGTCGGCATGCGCGTGCTTGACGCCGCAGCGCCAGCGATCACTGACTCGAGCTTCTTGCGCAACGGCACTGGCATTGAGGTCGATAACAACAGCACGCCCAGCATTGCCGACTCGCAATTGGTCGGCAACACTGTAATGGCGATCAACAATAAGACGCCCGATACACTCATTCTGGCAACCGGCAACTGGTGGGGGCATCCAACCGGGCCGAAAGAACCCAATTTGAATCCAAGCGGAATGGGCGATGCCGTTTCCGCAGGCGTCAATTTTGATGGATTTATGACCTGGACAGCGCTGTTCAATCCCAGCGTGCGGCTGGCTGAGCCTGCGCCTTATTTCGATCAGCATACTGTCTTGCTCGACCTGTCCTGCGTCAATGCAACCGAATATCGGCTAGTCGAGGGAGACTCATTCACCAACGCAACGTTTCAGCCGCTGACCGACAATCGAGCGCAAGTGCTCTTCACGACTACGGCGGGCGACGGACTTAAACAGATCAGCGTCGAATTCCGCGATACCGAAGGAACGGTCGACACAGCCAGCCTGGAGGGCGGCGTCCTGATCGATAGCCAGGCGCCGTCGCTGACGCTCACCAATCCCGCCAACGGCAGTGTGATATCGCAGCCGATTACCATCGAGGCCACGGCCTCCGATGAGTCCGGTATCGCCAAAGTCGAATTTTTTATCGACGACCAACGGGTTGCCGGCATCACAGCCGCACCTTTCTCCTATAACTGGAATACCAATAACAGTACCGAGGGAGTTCATTCGATCAGAGCTGCGGCGACCGATATTGCCGGGCGCATCAGTGAGAAAACCGCAACGGTGACGCTGTCACACTCGGCGCCTGTCGCTGACACACAAGGTCCGCAACTGGCAAATGTCAGCGTCAACGGCGACTTGTTGGCTGATGGTGTGACGCTGGCGCGCAGCACTACGATCAGCTTTACCGCAAGCGATCCCAGTGGCATCGCTCAAATCAAATTACTGCTGGATGGCAGCGTTGTTGCCACGCCAAGCGGAAACGGTTCCTATACGGCATTTCTCAATCTCGACAATGTATCCAACGGGACGCATATCCTTGCATTACAAGCTACCGATTCGCTCGCAAACGTTTCAACCCTTGGCTATACGATTAACGTGGCCCATGCCCCCCCGGCAGCTCCGGTGCTGAGTCAACCGGTCAGCGGATCCAGCACGCACATCGCAACAGTTGCCGTTTCCGGTACAGCCCAGCCGGGAAGCGATGTACAACTCTTCGTCAATGCCCAGCCGGCAGGGCCCGTGATTGTCGCAGGCAGTGACGGGCATTTCTCTGCGTCGGTCACGTTAATTACTGGCAGTAATCAAATCCAGGCGACGGCCACGGATCAGTACGGAACGGGCCCCGCCTCCGCTGTCGTGCTCGTCACCCTGGACCAGACCATTCCCTCAGGCCCGGGCACTCTCACCGCGTCGGCTCAGGCCGCCGGCAAGGTGCGTCTGGCATGGACTCGCTCGACCGATCCTAACGCCGTGGGTTATGACCTCTATCGATCCCCAGCGGCGTTTGATTCAATCACCGAAGCCACCAAGGTGAACGCCAGTATACTGACTGTCACCGACTTCGATGACGTCCCGCCGCAGGATGGCATTTGGACCTACCGTGTCGTCGCAGTCAATGCCATAGGCGCGCCTTCAACACCCAGCAATCTTGCGCAGGCCGTGTCGGACAGCACCGCGCCGCGCGCTTTGTCCATTGTCTATACGCCGCTCGGCAAGGTCGATCTCGCTACCGGCCGCATAGGCCAGGGGCAAATCAACGTGCTGCTGACAACCACTGAAGCGCTGCCGAGTGCACCGTTTCTTTCTATCGTTCCTCAAGGAGGCGCGCCCATAGCCGTTGCTTTAACGCAAACCAGCGACAAGATCTACACAGGCAATTTTGAAGTTAATGCCAAGACGCCTTCCGGTCTGGCTAATGCCTTGTTTTCCGCGCGGGATGCCGTCGGAAATCGAGGCACTGATATCGATGAGGGGGCAATCCTCAATATCGACACAGCGGGACCAGCGCTTTCCGGTATTGCCCTGGATCCGGCATCGCCCATTAATAACGACACGCCACAAACGGTAGAGGCGACGCTCACCTTTAGCAAACCGCCCAAGACATCACCGGAGGTGAGCATATTATTGTCGGAAACAGGAAGAACCCCGATCCCTCTGACCGGACTTGTGCCAGTCGATGCGACCACTTGGGCCGGCAGCTTCGACCTGCCGTCCGATGCCGGTGCAGGCAGTCCTGAAACGCTGACTTTCAGCTCTCAGGCCATCGATGATCTGGATAACGTGTCGACCAGAATTCTGGCCAGCAATCGCTTCCAGGTTTATCAGGGCAGTCTGCCGCCGCTGGATGTGCCATTCGGCCTTACGGCCAAAGCCCTGCCCGGCGGCAAGGTCAAGCTGGCCTGGCAGGCGGTGGACCAGGCCGAGAGTTATCAGCTTTATCGCCAGGCACCTGGCCAGTCAGAGCTTCAAGAGCTGACGCGTGCATCCGGCAACGATTATCTCGACCAGACGCCTGAGGATGGCACCTATCAGTATGCTGTCGCCTCGGTACGTCAGGCCAATGGGCAGGAAGCGGTTTCCGGCCAGAGCCCGTCGGTAACGGTAGTGGCCAGCGCCACCCCGCCGGCGGCGCCGCAGAATCTGGCATTGCAGCTGTCCGGAAAAGGCATCATGGCTGAGTGGCAGGCGCCTTCACAAGGGCCTGTCGCCAGTTACAATCTTTATCGCGCCGCCGGCACCAGCCTTACCACCATTGACGGTTTGGCGCCGATCAAGACCGGCATAAAGGAACTGAAGGCAATCGATGCCGCGCCATCCGCGACCGAAGGCGCTTATGCCGTTACCGCATTGGATGCGGCCGGCAACGAGTCCGACCTGTCCAATTCGGCTTACCTCAATGCCAGCCTGTTGCCAGTATCCCAGTTGAAGATCGATCAGGTCGGCGATGGCTTGCCCAGCATCGGCTGGACGGCTCCGAACAGCGATGTTACGGGGTATCAGGTTTATGTCGCTCCGGGCACGAATCTCCCCAACGCACCCCTGACGCCGAATCCGATCACGACATTGAGTTTCATCGATAACGGCTATAACGGTGGTGATCGCCTTTACACCGTAGCCTCGGTGGATGCCAACGGCGTCGAGATGCCGCGCAGCCTGCTGCTGCCCAGCGTGACGGCAACTATCGCCAATGGCCTGCCGATTCAACGCGGCGTCATGAATCAACTGCAGGTAAAGGTCGTCAACCAATCGTCCAGCGCGCTCAACAATGTGCGTGTCGTGGTTCGATTACCCATTGATAAATTGGCCACTCAATTCAAGGATCATCCGTCCCAAGCCGTTAATATTGATGCCAGTCAGACCCGCTTAGTGCCGGTCGTGGTGGGCGGTTACAGCGATTTGCCCGATATGGCGCTGGCGCAAGTGCGCGTTGAAATTGCTCCCAATGAAGGCGAGTTGGTGACACTGTCTCACGACCAGTCTGTCGATGTCACCGAAGGCAGCCTGGTGGTCGGCATGTCTACCTATGACTTTACCCGAGGCGCCACGGGTAAGTTGAAACTCGCCATCGAGAACACTACCGAAACCGAGGTCGAACTGCTGACCGCGACGCAAACCGGCCAGGCCGAATCCACGGAATTGCGCTTCAAGATCCTCGACGAGGACGGCAACGTATTGGCGACGCAGCCGTACAAACAGGGGTTGGGCGCCAATGTGGTTTCGCTTTCCAACGGCCAGACCGTCGCCCGCATTTCGGCCGGCGCCAGCTATGTTTCCGATGAGTTCGCGCTTGATGTGCCTGCGACCAGCCTGACCAATGTCAAGGTCAGGCTGGAAGTCGACAAACTGCGCTACCACACGGGGCAAGCCGATGAAATCGTGATTGCCGGCCGGGGATCGGAAAAGGCAGTTTCGCTGATCGATACCGCCTATTTTGGCGAAGTCACCGACGTCACGCCGATCGATTCCTTCGGCGAACAGGATATCGTCATTACAGGACGCGCAATCGACCGCTCCTCCGATGCACCGTTGCCCAACACCCGTATCAAGCTGGTCCTCAACCAGCAGGGGTTTGAACGTGTATTCAGCGTATTGACGGACGGCACGGGCAGCTATACCTACGCCTTTAAGCCGGCATTAACCGATTCCGGTTTATACAAGGTCAGTGCTGTGCATCCGGATGCCACCGACCGGCCCGAGCAAAAATCCTTCACCATCGACCGCGTCACCGTCGGACCGACGCCGTTCAAACTGGATTTGCCGAAGAACCTGCCGTATGCCATCCCGTTTACCGCCAAAGCGGGCCCGGGATCCTCGGCCAGCAATCTGAAGCTGACGTTCGATGCCGCCAGCCAGCCGACCGGTGAACTGCCTGGCGGCATCAGCGTGCAATTGCCTGCGCCGGTCAGCCTGTCCAGCAAGCAGAGCGTCAAGTTGCCGGTCGTGTTTACCGCAACTGAAGAGGCGCTGCTTTCTGGTGGCTTGATCCTGAATGTCCTGAGCGACGAGCACGGAGATTCGCCGATAGGACAGGTCAAGGTAAATTACTCATTGACCGAAGCCAAACCGTTCCTGACCAGTACCCCAAGCTTTGTCGAAACCGGTTTGGCGCAGGGCGGCAGCCAGATCGAATCGGTCATGGTGCAAAACAAAGGGCTACAGGAAGCGAAGAATCTCACATTCAAGCTCACCACGGCCAATGACGCTCCGGCGCCCGCGTGGACCAATATTGTCAACCAGACCAATGGCACCCTGGCCGTGGGCGAGAAGCGCTCAATCGACCTGTCTTTCACCCCGCCGGAAGGAACGGCGGACGGCGTGTATGAGTTCAAGCTGGTGGTAACGGGGGACAATGTGCCGCAGCAAACCCTCAACATATACGTGAGCGTTACCCAAAGCGGGCAGGGCAATCTGCTGTTCAAGGCAGCTGATATCTATACCGCCACCATGGATAAAAACGGCCAGTTGATTCAAGGACTTGCGGGCGCCACCATCACCGTGCAAAACGAGGATGTGCCGACAGTCAAACAGGAATTGACTACCGACAGCCTTGGCGAGGCGTTTTTCCAGAACCTGCCGGCCGGCCGCTACCAGTTCCGCGCAACGGCGCCCAATCATCAGGAGGTAGGCGGTCGCCTCGTGGTCAAGCCCGGCATCACTTTCAATCAGCCGGTTTTTCTGCAATACAACCTGATCACGGTCGAGTGGAGCGTCCGCGAGATCACCATAGAGGATCGTTACGAAATCATCCTCAACGCCACCTTCGAAACCGATGTGCCGGCGGCTGTGGTGGTGCTGGAGCCCGGCATCGTCAATCTGCCTAAAATGGGGGTTGGCGATGTGTTTTATGGCGAATTGACGCTGACCAACTACGGCTTGGTCAGGGCCGACAACGTCAAACAGCAGTTGCCGGGAAGCGATAGCTTCTTCCGCTACGAGTTCCTGGCGGATATGCCTTCGACACTGGAAGCCAAGCAACGCATCACGATTCCTTATCGTGTGGTGGCATTGCAATCCCTTGACGCCGCCGCCAGCAGCGACATGGCGACCGGCGGTGGATGCTACTCATACAGCAACAACACGCGTGTCGAATTCAGCTCTCTGTGCGCTAATGGCGATACGAGTACGGGCAGCACTAATACGAGCTTCTCATCCGGAAGCAATACTTCCTGCCCGACAGGTACGTCCGGTGGCTACGGAGGTGGCGGTTACGGAGGTGGCGGCTTCGGAGGTGGCGGCTTCGGAGGGAGTGGAACAAACTGGGAAGCTATTCCGACAACGGGCAAATGTGTCTTCATACCGAAAGGCAACGGCAGCCAATGCCACTGATAACAGGACAAAATTAGAATTGATGCTCATGATGATTGCAAATACACCGTTCAAGCCAAAAGCGCCGGCCACCATGGTATACAGTCTCCTGAGTCTGTTGCTATTGGCCGTATCAATCACCGGACAAGCCCAAACCTCCGCCGCCAGGGTCAATGTGTCGGTCCCCAATGGCTACCTGACTGTTGCGGTTGACGATCTGCGGTTGGAAAGCACCGGCGGAACGGTACCCTGGAAACGCAATTGGGATGGCCAGGAATGGAAGTTCAATGGGCATTGGGAAAGTCTTTCGCAGAGCTGGAAGAATCAGACCTGTAACCAGAGTGGATTTGCAACCGCAGGCCAAACGGAAGGTTACTGGATTTGGGTTGATGAAAACTGGACACCAATCTTAGGCTCTACGGGCGACAGTAGCACAGCGCATGCCGCGGCAGGTCCCATGGAACCCGTAAGAACGACGCCGTTCAACCGCATGACCGCCGAACATCTCAGCGATTATCCCCCGGCCGTCAGAGTCGCTGTTGATCCCAACGATTGCCCGCTCCAGTCGAACGTCAATCAGTCTCTTGAAGGCTACCGGCGCTTGAACGAACTGTACCTGGGCGAAAACGGGCGTTATGTCTTCAACAACCGGGCCCTGCTGGAACAACGACCGGTGCGCGGCCTGCCAGCCACCGATGCCCAGACCACCGACGCGCAACTGGCCACAGGCAGCATCGCCCTGGCGCCGGTCGACATCCCCAAAGGTTACCATTGGTCCCACAAGGAAGGCGACTGGATCGACTACAACCTGCAAGGCCAGGTCGTGGCCTATGGCGACAGCCATGACAACAGCGTCTGGCTGGTCCGCGACAGCAACGGCATCCTGCGCGGCGTGGTGGACGCTAACGGCCGGGTGCTGTTTACCCTGCATTACACCGGACAGCTCATTACCGAAGTCAGGGATTATCCCATTGCCGGAAACAGCAGCGATCTGCCGCCGCGCAGCGTGCTCTACGAGTACGATGACAACAACCGGCTGACGTCGGTGACCGATGCGCGAGGTGGCATCACCCGTTACGATTACGATCCCCAGAACCGCATCATCAAAATCACCGATCAGGAGGGCCGGATTGAACAGTTTGATTATATCGGCAATGCCGTCGTCAAGCGCACGGCACCTGACGGCGGCGTCACCGACTCTTTATACAGCTACGACACTGTCCAGCAACAGTTCATCAGCAAAATCACCGGCCCTGAAACCGCCGCTGGACGCAAGCGGGAAGAGTTCATCCACAACCGTTCAGGCAAGCTGGTTCAACAGATCACCAACGGCCGTACCGACGACCAGGTGATTTACGATCCCGCGGCGCGGGCCGAGTCGCACACCAACTCCCGAGGCTTCACGACCCGCCTGACTCGAAACGAGTTCGAGCAGATTGTCCGCATCGATTACCCGGACGGAACCAGCATCCAGCGCAGCTATCAGGCGTCGAATCTCCAGATGACTGAGGCGATCGACGAAGCCGGCATCAAGACCCAATACGAATACGACACCAAAGGCAATCTGATCAAAAAGACCGAAGCGGCGGGGACGCCCGACCAGCGGGTCACCGAATATCAGGTCAATGAACGGGGCCAAATCATCCAAGTGATCCGCAAGGGCCGCACCGAAGCCAACGGCATGATCACACCGGACGCCACCTGGTTGATCGACTACGACGCCCAGGGCCAGATCAGCAAGACCACCGCCCCCGAAGGCGGCGTTCGGCAGTATGACTTCGATCGCGCCGGCAATCTGGTCAGCTATACCAATCCGCTCGATCAGACGACCCGTTTTGAAGTCGACGCCGAGGGCAATCTCGTTAAAGTGACCGATGCCATGGATCGCATCACGACCTATGCCTATGACAAGGTCGGCAACCTGACCGGCATGACCGACGCGCGTGAAAAGCAGACCGTGGCGGCCTATGATGACATGAATCGTCTTTTACAAATCACTACCCCGGTCAAAGGTATCGCCAAGCTGCAATACAATGCCGAAGGTCTGCCGACCGTTATCACCGATGCGGACGGCCAATCGGCAAACGCCGAGTTCGACAACTTTCAGCGCCTGACTCAATTAAGCGACGGATTGGGCAATCAAATCCGCTTCGGCTACCACATCCCCGACGGAAGCGCCGCCGGGACACTGGGATCGCTGTCGCTGCCCACCGAAATCAGCTATCCCACCTTTACCCAGAAAAACCGCCTGGATCAGCGTGAACGGCCGACCAGCGAAACGCTGCTCCACACCAACCACGCCGGCACGGAAACCCTCACCAGCGGCACCGAGTACGACCCGCGCGGCCTGGTTAAAAGCAACACCGACGCCGCCGGCAAGCAGCGCTTCTATCGCTATGACGCCCTGGGCCAGTTGACCGAGCTGACCGACAGCCTCGGCAACAAGACCCAGGCGCTTTATGACGCCAGAGGCAACCTGATCCAACTCACCGACGCCAATGGCAACGTCCACAAATTCGAGTACGACCGCAACGACCGGGTGCTCAGGGAAATCCTGCCGCTGGGCCAGGCCACCGACTACAGCTATGACCCGGCCGGCAACCTGATCCAGCGCCTTGATCCTAACGGTCACAAAACCACTTATACCTATGATGCGACTAACTGGCTGGCCGAAATCAGGCAGTACCAGGACGGCACTCAGCTGGTCAGGACCACCGGCCTGACCTGGGACGAGGCCCACAACCTGATCGCCTGGAGCGATACCGACGCGACCCGCCCCATCGGCCAGCAAACCGCCAGCGGCACCGCCAGTTATGACGACGCCAACCGCAAGACCGGCGAGACCCTCACATACCCGAACCCGACCGGCCAGCCCTACACGCTGAGCTATAGTTACCAATACAGCCCGGCCGGCCGGAAGACCCAACTGGTCTGGGCCGACGGCACGGCCATCGACTACGGCTACAGCGCCCATGGCGAGCTGGACAGCGTCACGATTCCCGGCGAGGGCATCCTCAGTGTCAGCCAGTTCAACTGGATGACGCCGGCCTCGGTCATCCTGCCCGGCGGTTCGGTGCAGAACAAAGCCTACGATGGCCTGCTGAACCTGGAAGGACTCAAGGTCAAAAACCCCGGCCAGCAGACGCTGCTGGATCTGTCCAACAGTTACGGCAAACGCCAGGAACTGACCTCGCGCACGCGCAGCGATACGGTGGAAGGCGTCACCGGCACGGTGTCGGGCAGCTTCGGCTACGACGACGAACTGCGGCTCACGCAAGCCAGCACCGATACCGGCAATGGGCAAGACACCGAAACCTTCACGCTGGATGCGGTCGGCAACCGCACCGGGCACAGCCGCGTGCTGGGCGACTGGAGCTATGACGGCAACAACCGCCTGACCGACAAAGGCCTACTGCTGGATGCGGTCAGTTATGACTATGACGAGGCCGGCAACCTGATTCGCAAGACCGAAATCGGTCAAGTGCGGCAGTATGGCTACGATACCCGGAACCGCCTTATCGAGGTCAGGGACGGCAGCGGCAACCTGATTGCCCGCTATGGCTACGACCCGTTCGACCGGCGGATCTGGAAGGAGCAGTATCGGGACCGGAGCGGCAATGTGCTGGCCCAGGCCCGGCGCAGTTATTACCTATATGCCGACGAGGGGCTGATTGCGGAAAGCCGGCAGGCTGTCACGCTCGACGCCAGCGAGTCGGTGTCCGCAAGCGCCGAGCCCGTCATTGCCAGCCAATACGGCCCGCGTCCTGATGCTGAGTTCACCACCGGCCTGCTGTTCGTGAAAACGAAAAACAGCCAGGGCGATGATACCGTGGCTTATTATCACCACGATCATCTGAAGACGCCGATTCAGGCGACGGACAAGCAGGGCAATGTGGTCTGGTCGGCGCAGTACAACGTGTTCGGGCGGGCGACCATCACCACGCCGGCAGGGAGTCCGGACAGGCCGACGATCAGTTCGGCGCTGAGGCTGCCGGGGCAGGTCGAGGACGAGGAGACGGGGCTGCATTATAACTGGCACCGGTATTATGAGCCGGGGCTGGGGCGGTATGTGACGGCGGATCCGATTGGGCTCGTGGGCGGCGTAAATATATATGCCTATGCTGGGGGGAATCCGGCTAGTTGGATTGATCCGGATGGTCGCTATTTTATGATTATCCTGAGAGCAGTAAAAATGCTACGCGTCTTTATGCCTTTGATCGGGTTGCAAATGTGGGCGATCGATGATGTGGGCGGTGGGGGAGGTAAGGCTGGTGCTGTTGGTAAGTATTGTAAGATTACAAAGAGTGCAGCCCAGCGACTGGCTGATAAGGTCCAAGGGCTTACATCATCTCAAAGACCTAATACTGTCGCTGTAATTAAGCATAAAAATGGTGCAGTGACAATCGGTAGAAACCAAGGCAATATTCAAAATCCAACTGTTCAAAGGGCGTTAGACAAAGCGCCACAGAATTGCTTTGGGGGTCAGTGTGCAGAAATTAATGCTATGTCTCGTGCACTTAATAAAGGACGAAGTTTGGATGGTGCAGAGATCAGTGTTTCTAATGTTCGAGGAGCGACTAGTACATTAGGTGTTCATGGAACACCGAAACCTCCATGTACAACCTGTGCAAACGTTCTAGATCGTTTTAATATCAAGTACTAAGTATATAGGTATGACTATGTTGGATAACAAATTTAATATTCGTCAAATGCAAGCATATGCGGCTTTATGTTTATGGCAGTTTTGTGCTTGTTTGGGCATTAGGCATAGCTCAATTAATGAGCTAGTTCTTCATTTGCTAAAAATGTTATCCGCTCAAAATCTCCTAGATTGGGAACGACGAGGTTCAACCCTTGATATAACTGGTAGAGGCGACCCACTACCTGAATACGTGTCTGAAATTGTCCCAATCACTAATTTGGACAGTTTTAACGCACTTGTGGAAAGTTGTGTCGAGGTTGGGATTGTTGATATGTATGGAGCTTCAACAGACCAACCTTCTAAGTTTCTTAAAAATTGCATAGAAATTCTTCGGCGTGCAAACGTAGAACCCCCCTATCCAGAATTACTCAGCAAATATGGACGAGGATCTGGCCCATGGGGAGATGCAATTGAAGAAAATGAGCTAAGAGATATTCTTGCAGCGTATAGGGTAAATATTCCCTAATAGCCGTATGGCGGATGAATCGTAAGGTGGATTTGCCTTGGCAATCCACCACACAACCACGAACGGGGTCAAACCACGAACGGGGTCAGGTCTTGGTTGCGGCTGGGCAATGCTGCACATTCTAGCGGGTGAGAATCCCGTCCCAGTAACCGCTAGCTACGGGCTGGGTATCGAGCCTTGCAGGCGAACTGGTAACAGTGCGCTTGATGCGTAGGCACGAAAGCAGGCGAGGAGCAATGGTAACAGATAATGCTGACCGTGAAGGTGTAGAGTCCCGAAATGACCGCATTGGAAAGGGCCGATGGTATCAAGACGCCAGCAGGCAACAGCGCGACATTGGTTATGGTGAGAATGTCGCGACCACCCGGGATCGTAGGCCGCTTCGAGCCAGACAGAGATGGCGACAGGGCTAACAATAGGCTCTTTAATTTATGATATTGTTAACGACAGCGCCTCGAAGTCAAAAGACGACAATTGTGAATGTAACTACTATCACTACACAGATGAAGCTGGTTATAGCGGAATTGTCAATTCAAATTATACAATAAGGCGAAATTCAAGCGGACTTGTCTACGTTACTAAATATGCAATGAATTCTACGCAGGCTTCAAACAATTTATTCATGGGAGGTTATGGGGTTTATCAAGGTAAGGGACAATATGTCATACAGTTTACTATGGATTGTAATACACCATTGTCCCCAGGTACCCAACCTAACGAATTGATTCATTTCGGGTCCTTACGGTTAGGGAGGCAAATAAATAAAATAGTTTACTCAGGGGTTAATCCATTTTGATTATGTTAGACATTAACAATGATGAATTACTTGCGCTTCATAGGTATATCATTGAAACCAAGTTTTCTGTAAATGCCAAAGAAATTGCTTTTTCCCCCTTGCTGTCTCAAATTGCAAATAAGGTTTTAGACAGTATTATTGCTGATACCGCGAAGCAAGACTCAAATGCTGCAGTACAATGGAAGAATTGGAGAGTTCTAACGAAAACTAGGCCAGAGTGGAATTTTGTAAAAGAAAAAATTAGTCAAGAGAAGTATTGGAGTAACTTGAAATCACATGAAAAAATAAACCACCTTAGAATAATAGCTAGTCCATATATAATCCCTGATGAAATGATCAGGGAAATTGTTTATGGTGAGATGGATGAATTGTAAAAAGAGAGAACGGGGTCATGACCGTATGGTGGATGAATCGTAAGGTGGATTTGCCTTGGCAATCCACCAACAAGCGGAGCCTTGAAACCGTCATGTTCCGCAATATTGCTGGCCTGTTTGAAATGGCGGTTTGCTGCGCGAAACCGCCCTACGCTGCTAGAAAATGGCCGTATGATGGATACCTCGTACGGTGGATCAATCGTACGACCGTACAGCGGGTGAATCGTATGGTGGATTTGCCTTGGCAATCCACCGACAAGCGGAACCTTGAAACCGTCATGTTCCGCAATGTTACTGGCCTGTTCGAAATGGTGGTTTGCTGCGCGAAACCACCCTACGCTTTTCCATATTGATTTGATGACAGGGAGGTTTTATGCCGAATTATCGGCGGGTTTTTTTGCCGGGCGGTTGTTATTTTTTTACGGTCAATTTGCTGGAACGCAAACGGGCCCTGTTGACCGATCATATCGATCTGTTACGCGATTCCGTTCGCACGGTGCGCCGGTTGCATCCCTTTCATATTGATGCCTGGGTGGTTTTGCCGGATCACATGCACTGCGTCTTGACGCTGCCGCCTGATACCGATGATTACCCGCTTCGTTGGCGCTTGATAAAACTGCTGTTTTCCAAAGGTCTGCCAGCGACCGAACGCTTATCGGCGGTTCGGAAACGGCGCGGCGAGCGGGGCATTTGGCAGAGACGCTATTGGGAGCATATGATCCGAAATATTTGGGGTCAGAGTAAAAAATATTTGGGGTCAGAGTAAAAACTCAAAATGACCGATAGAAACGTATTGAATATAGTTTAACTACCGTCTTAATTATTAAGGAAAATAAATGGCGCGGCTAGCTCGATTGTGCCTGCCTGGCATTCCGCAACACATTATCCAGCGCGGAATTAACCGTCAGGCCTGCTTTGCATCAGAAGAAGATTTTGCGGCTTACGCCCATTGGCTGGATGAAAGTGCCAGAAATAATCATGTTGCCATTCACGCCTGGGTGTTTATGACTAATCATGTTCATTTACTTGTCACGCCAGAGTCGAAAGGAAGTCTATCGCGAATGATGCAAACGCTGGGAAGACATTATGTTCGTTATTTCAACCACATCTATCGTCGAACAGGCCCCCTGTGGGAAGGTCGTTTCAAATCCTGCATAATTGATGAAGAAGAATACCTGCTGGTTTGTCAGCGCTATATAGAACTCAATCCGGTAAGAGCCGGTATGGTCGATCGACCGGAAGATTATGCCTGGTCGAGTTATCGTGCCAATGCATTAGGACTACCTGCGAAACTGTGGAGCCCTCATCACGTCTATTTGCAGCTTGGTCAGACAGCGAAAGAGCGATCGGACAGCTATCGCTCATTATTTGCAGGCCATCTGGATACAGAACTCGTTGATCGGATTCGGGAAACGGTCAACAAAGGTATGGCGTTGGGTAACGACAAGTTCAAGAGAGAAGTGGAGGCATTGTCAGGCAGACGGGTGTCGGCGTTGAAAAGGGGGCCTAAGCCAAAAGAGAGAAATGGGAAATAAATGAGTTTTTACTCTGACCCCAAATATTTTGTTAAACCGTAATCAACAACTTAAAGACCATATGAATGGGAACTAGACATGAAAACTATTGATTGGATATTAGAGAAACACCCAGGAATAATCGATGAATACGATGACCGATTTGAAATAAGGCATAATTCGGGTGAGCATTCTACAATATGGAAAAATAAGTCAACAAAAATTATTGAAGGTTTAAGTAAATTAGGTGATTTATATATTAAATATGACGGAATGGATCTTTTTTCGAGTACTTTCAAGTTATTTGCTAAAGAGTCACCAAAATCTGTAGAGGGTGTAGTACTTGTAGGTAGCTTAGAGGAGTTTAATAAATACGTATCTACAATGAACCCAAAATTTCCAGAAGAATCCATCCCTTTTATGTATCAAGCTGGTATAGGTATTTATGCAGTTGGGGTAAGGAGTGGTCGAATTTATGAGTGGGATACTGAAGAGCTTGAATTAAGCGGTGACTATGGAAGCTTAGATGAAATTTTTGAAGAATGGTTAGATGCAACTAGTTAGAACCATAGACCTCGTACGGTGGATCAATCGTATGACCGTACGGCGGGTGAATCGTATGGTGGATTTGCCTTGGCAATCCACCGACAAGCGGAACCTTGAAACCGTCATGTTCCGCCATATTGCTGGCCTGTTCGAAATGGTGGTTTGCTGCGCGAAACCACCCTATGCTTTTCCATATTGATTTGATGACAGGGAGGTTTTATGCCGAATTATCGGCGGG
>NZ_KN050817.1:0-42489 GCF_000746145.1 Methylobacter sp. BBA5.1 | reverse complement strand
AAGGGGTTGCCAGCGACCGAACGCTTATCGGCGGTCCGGAAACGGCGCGGCGAGCGGGGCATTTGGCAGAGACGCTATTGGGAGCATATGATCCGTGACGAACGGGATTATGCTCGCCATATCGATTACATCCATGTCAATCCGTTGAAACACGGTTATGTGAAACAGGTTGCCGATTGGCCGTATTCGACGTTCCACCGTTATGTTGCGGATGGGCTATTATCTGCGGATTGGTGCGGCATCCCTGACGATTTGCCGACAGCGGCGGAATGATAGGGCGTAAGAGAGATGAATCGTAGGGGTGGATTTGTCTTGGCAATCCGCCACAGACGGAGCCTTGAAACCGTCATGTTCCACGATGTTACTGGCCTGCTTGAAATGGCGGTTTGCTGCGCGAAACCGCCCTACGCTACTGGTATATTTACCCCGGCCATAAAGCTTATCCAATGTTGTTGGCAAGGTATAAACGTTAGGGACGGGATACATATCCCGTTCCGCGCAAGATTGGGCGATGCGGAGCACGAGAGCCCATGGATTCGTTAATTGAAGATTTGAAGGCATTATCGGAAACGCGCACAGGCGCGAGCAGAAAAGGCGCAAGCCAACGGAAATAAAAATGGAAACTAAAAATCAACAACCTTTCAACGGATCTGCCCTGATGCACGATAAAGGGCCGGCACGGTTTTACGCCGTTTTGTGGCTGGTTCTGTTCGCGGCCTTTGCACCTACTCTCGTCCATGCGGTGGATACCGTCTGCGCCCGCGTCAAGATCGAGATCAAGCAAGAACTGACGCTGGAGCGCCAGGCCTTCGACGCCCAAATGAAGATCAACAACGCCACCACCGACGGCGTGATCCAGAATGTTTCGGTAGATGTGAAGGTCACCGACGAGAACGGTGTGCCGGTTGCCGTGACTGACGATCCCAATGATACGACCGCTAAATTCTTCATCCGTGTTTCCAGCAAACAGGACATCGATGACATTACCGGCGCCGGCACGGTCAATCCGCAAACCTCGGCGATCATCAACTGGCTGCTGATTCCGGCGCCGGGCTCGGCGGGGGACACGCCGTTCGGTAAGAAGTACCTGGTGGGCGCCACGCTGAAATACACCTTCGCCGGCGAGGATACGGTGCTGGAGGTGTCTCCCGACGTCATCACCGTCAAACCGCTGCCGATGCTGACGCTGGATTATTTCCTGACCCAGAACGTCTGGGCTGATGATCCGTTGACGGCGGAAATAGAACCGGTTGAGCCGTTCACCCTGGGCGTGCGCGTCAAGAACGACGGCCAGAACACGGCCAAAAGTCTGAAGATTGATTCCGCGCAGCCGAAGATTATCGAGAACAATCAAGGCCTGCTGATCAATTTCCTGCTCACCGGCAGCTATGTGAACGATGCGCCGGTGCAGAACACGCTGCTGATCGACTTCGGCGACATTGCCCCAGGCAGCAACAAGATGGGGCGCTGGGTCATGGAAACCTCGCTGGCCGGCAAGTTTACCGAGTTCACCGCCAGGTTCAGCCATGCCGATGAGCTGGGCGGCGCCCTGACTTCGGTCATCAAGGAAACCAACGCCCATTTCCTGATTCACGATGTGCGGGTGGATCTGCCCGGACGTGATGCGGTGCGGGATTTCCTGGCCCAGGACGGTGATGTGATCCGCATCTATGAATCTGATGGCCCGGATACTGTCGTCACCGACCGCAGTGCGGTAGCTACGTTAACTGCAGTGTCCACTTCCGCCGATGGCGCCGGCTATCGTCTCGACGCGCCGGCCACGGCGGGCTTCATGTATGCGAAACTGCCCGATCCATTCAATGGACAGAAGGTGTTGGGCCCTATCCTGCGCTCGGACGCCAAGCTGATGGCGCCGGACAATGTCTGGCTGTCCAAGACCCGCAACGAGCAGACCAAGCAATGGCAATACTGGGTAAATTTCTTCGATGTCAATACTTCCGGTTCTTATGATGCGGAATTCCGGGAACCGCCGGAATCGGCGCTGGCGCCCGTCATTCAGTTCATTCCGGATCGACTGGTTCAGGAGACCCAGCAGGTTTCTTTCCTGGTCGAGGCCAGCAGTCCGCAAGGTAAGGCTGTCACGATTACGGCCGCGCCTCTGCCGCAGGGAGCTACATTCACCATGCAGCCGGCTGATCCTCTTGCGCCCGGCCTGGCTCGTGCCGTCTTCGACTGGACGCCGGCGGCGGGCCAGATTGGCGATTATCCGATTGTTTATACCGCCAGCGATGGCGAGCTGAACAGCAAGCTTACGGCCAATATCAAGGTGGAAACGTTTACGCCGCCTCCCGGCCCTGAAACGCCGTCGATCGTTATGCCGCTGTCAGGCGCGCAGGTAACCAGCCTGACGCCAACGCTGTCGGTGCAAACGTCCATTGATCCATCGGATCCAACTGCGCAGGTGCAATTCGAGGTGTATGCCGATGAAGCCTTGACACAGCTGGTAGCAACAAGCCAGATCGACAAGATGCCGCCTATCGATATAGATGGCACTGGTCCCGTTCCGCAGCCGACAGCCTGGAAGTTGCCGGTTGAGCTGACGGACAATACGCATTACTGGTGGCGTGCACGCGCCTATGACGGCACGGTGTACAGTTTGTGGACCAATGCCCACTTCTTCGTCAACCTGTTCAACGATCCGCCTGACAGTTTTAACCTGATCCATCCGGATTCCGATGCCGAAGTGGCCAGCCTGACGCCGACCTTTACCTGGAATAACAGCTCGGACAAGGATGGCGATGCCATTATCTATGAGGTGACGATATATGGCGATGCAGGGCTGATTGATATCGTGGCGCAGGCGTTAGACTTGGTGGAAGATGCCGGCGGCAGCACGAGCTGGACTGCTATCGTGCCGCTCAGCAACCACGGCATCTACTACTGGAATGTGGTGGCGAAGGATGCCCTGGGCGCGCAAACAGCGTCCTTTACGCGGCCTTTTGTGGTAAATACCGGCAATACGGCGCCGACCGATCCCGTCATTTTGAGTCCTGAGAAAGGCGGCCAGAGCATTGATGTAAGCACCGAGCTCAAGATTCAGAACAGTTTGGATGCGGATCACGATCCTGTGACTTATGTGTTCGAGATCGATACGGTCAATACCTTCGATTCGCCCGCCAAGGAAAGTTCGAATGTTGTCTTTGAAGGTATGGGCGGCACTACAAGCTGGTTTACCGGTCCATTGGTCGAGAACCAGCATTACTGGTGGCGGGCGAAGGCACAGGATGGCCGCGCTGACTCTGCCTGGGTCGTGGGCGATTTCCTGATGAATGAGAGCAATGATCCTCCTGCCGCCCCAACCATCAAGAATCCAGGCGATGGGGCTTGGTCATCGGTACTGCAGCCGATTTTGGAAGCCAATCCGGTGAGCGATCCGGAAGGTGAAGCCGTGCGATATCAGTTCGAGGTTTATCAAGGCGCGCCGCCGCAACAGAAAGTCGCTGAGGGCATATTGACCGCTGCGACATTCATTCCGCCGATGCCGCTGATCGATAAAACTACTTATTCGTGGCGGGTACGCGCGCTGGATGAACAGGATGACGCCAGCGATTGGAGTCCTGCTGCAGTGTTGTACGTCAGTACCGGGCCCTATCAGGCGCCGACCATTGCAGTGACTACGCCTTCAACCCCGATTGCACCGGTTTCAGTGAGTACGCCCACTGGAACACGCAAGCAGGTGACGATTGATTGGGAAGGCGTAGCCCCGAATATCGAGCCGACCATAGCGCTGTATTATGATTCTCAGCAATCCGGTTTTGCCGGCACGTTGATTGTCGACGGCATAACCCAGAGTGCAGGAACCCAAACCGGGAGTTATGTGTGGGATGTTACCGATCTTCCGGCCGGCACTTATTATATCTATGCGACAATTAATGATGCCGGTGGTATGGGAAGGGCTTACGCGCCGGGGGCTCTGGTAATCCCCAGTCAGCCGCAAGCCGGCAGCATTGTGGTTACGGAAAACAATTATCTCTACACTTCGGAAGGCGGCGCGACTGCGAAGTTCAAGATTCGGCTGGGAACCGCGCCAACGGCAAACGTGATTGTGCCGCTGTCATCGACCAATAGCGGGGAGGGAACGGTTGCACCGGCCAGCCTGACGTTCACGCCGCAGAATTGGTCGGCGGATCAGGCGGTAACGGTGACCGGAGTGAACGACTGTGCGCCGGATGGCAATATAGTCTATCAGGTGCTGTCGGGTAAGGCGGTTTCAACGGATCCGAACTACATTGATCTGATCGGTGCACAGGCAAACCTGACGAATTTAGATAACTTCGATCTGGCTGGAACGTCCGACAATCCCAATCTGCACATCTGCGGAATGGCGATTGTCACGGAGCACCAGATAAGTTACAACCTGTGGGAGTATACGTTGTCCGCACAGCTGACTAATACCGGCGCATCAGCCGGCGGCGTCATTGCCAAGTTGGATCAATCGTCCAGTGGTTTACTCGGCAGTCTCATTGACATCTTGCTTCAACTGCTAAGTGGTCTACAGGTGATTGAAGATACCCTCATTTTCGGGCAGGCCAAGCAAGGGGAGACGATTGGAAGCGACGATACCATCGTTGTACGAAGTAGCAGGAGAATGTCGGCTTCGGAATTTAATGGCTTAAAGTGGAAGGTGACGATATTGCCATGAGACTGAATAATTCTGGAACAGTGAGCCTGGCTGGTGTGATTTTTCTGGCTTTGGCGAACATGAGTTCGGTTACGGCTCAACCTCATCGGGCTATAAGCGTTCCGGAAGCGCTCAAGGGTGTCAAACCGTCTGTCGGTTCGTGTACACGCAATGATGCGGGGGAATTGAAGCCTTCTAAATTCGCCCGCGTTGCAGCGGTTAAGCCGGATTTGTCCTGCGCCATTGCGCCGGGGGATGTCGCCCGTCAGCTGCAATCGCCCAATACGGTCTTGATCGACACTCGGGGAGCAACGGACTTTGCCAATTTCCATATCAATGGGGCGATGAACCTAAGCACTGCTGAGTTACGCAGCAAGACCTTTCTTCGCGGAAAATCGCTGATCCTGATAGGCAATGGGAAAGCCGAACAACAACAGTACATCGATTGCAAAAGACTAAAGTCGAATGGCTTCAGGCAGGTCAAGGTTTTACGGGGCGGGATGCCGGCCTGGCTTGCATCCGGGCAGAGCGTATTGGGATTGCCTCCTAATCCGGGGCGGTTAACGAAACTGACGCCATCGGATTTGTGGAACGAGAGCCGGTTTGAATCCAATCTGGTTTTGGTCGAGGCCGGGCAGGAGGCGCTTCAAAAGCAGATAACAGGCTCGGTCCTGATACCCGATGAAAAGCTGCAAACAATCCGGTCCACGATCGATAAGCGTCGCAGACAGCACAAATCAGCACCATTGGCTGCTGTCGTACTGGTAGCTGACAAGGGAGCAGACTTTCAGACGCTAAGTCAGGCCATCAAGCCGGTTCCGCTGCTGGTTTATTCCGAAACAGCGGAAGCTTTTAGCCGCCAACTTGCACAACAAGACGCGGTGTGGTCGGCACAGGCCAGGGGACCGAAACAGCCGCCGAGATGCGGCGGTTGACAGTAACGGCAATGCAGTGAGTCGCAGAACTTTTCTGACAACAACAGCTTGGTTTTTGGCCGGCATGGCCTTATCGTCCGTATCATTCGCCAGAATTCCCTTAAATCCTGGGGAAGGCAATAGAATACAAAAGCAGCTTCGTTTTACCGTGACGCTGACTAACCCTAAACCCTATGAACTTGTTGATCAGGTTTTGTGGCTTTATATGCCCGCAGCTGAGACTCCGACGCAAAAACTCGAATCCATTAAGGTGTCTGTTCCCTATGAGCGACAAATCGATCCGTTAGGTCACAGCGTCATAACGCTTGTTTTTCCACGGTTTGCGCCGTTGTCCGCAAAGGTTGTCAGCTTCATTGTCAATGTCTCCATGAGTGCCTCGCCCGAGATGGCGCCACTGGAAAATCCCCAGGTATGGCTAAGGTCGGAACGCTATATCGAAACCGACGATTCGATCATGCAATCCCTGGCGGCAAAATTGAAACGCCAAGAGACCCGCGATACCGCCTTGGCTATCTACGATTGGGTCAGACAGAATCTTCACTATACGGGCTATCTTGCTAATGATCGTGGGGCGGCATATGCTCTTGATCAGCGCCAGGGCGATTGTACCGAGTATGCCTATCTGGCTGTCGCATTGGCCCGCGCCAACGGCATTCCTGCCCGCATGGTGGGCGGTTACGTCACCGATAAAAATGCCATCCTGAGAGCAACCGACTACCACAACTGGGCGGAGGTTTACTTTGATGACGCCTGGCGGCTGCTCGATGCCCAGAAAGAACAGTGGTTGTCTCCAGCCGAAGACTATGTGGCATTTCGTTTTTACCGGGATAAAGAAGACAATCCTATTGGTCTGGCCCACCGTTACAGTCAGAGCGGCGAACTTGAAATCAGATTTTGAGTAGATATATGGTTTTGATAGAGGCACCTAAATTCTTTTTAGAATACATGTTTGAATATCGGCTATTTAGATGATGAATGATTAAGCATGACGACTTTCAATTTTCAGCAGTTCTCGGTTCGGCAGAAGCAATCGGCCATGAAAGTCTGCACCGACAGTATTCTGTTCGGCGCCATGGCGCCTGTTAACGGCGGTGATCGGGTGTTGGATGTCGGCGCGGGCACGGGGGTGTTGTCATTGATGGCCGCGCAACTGGGAGCCGCGCACGTGACGGCTGTGGAACTGACTGACGAAGCCTATCAGGAATGCCGCATCAATTTCGGAGCGAGTCCATGGGCAGATCGCCTCACGTCCGTTCATCAGGATATTCAGAGTTTCGCCCTTAAGGCAGCCGGGCAATCATACGATCTGATCATCAGCAATCCGCCGTTTTTTGACAATCATTTCAAGTCTGACGATCCGCTCAGGCATATCGCCAGGCACACTGACCGGCTTAGCTATGCCGATTTGATCGGGATTGCCGATCGTTTAATCGCGCCGGAGGGACTGCTGTATCTGTTGATGCCGCTCCATGCCGTAGCGAAGTTTGCCGCTGCCGCGGCAGCATCCGGTTTTTACCTGGTCAGGCAGACCGATTACCGGGCTTATACGCACAGCGAGGCCAAGGTTGCCGCGCTGACGTTCAGCCGCACGGCCGCTGTTTTGGTCAAGGATAATCTGATTGTTTATGAATCCGCAGGCGTGTATACGCAAGTCAGCGAACAGTACTTATCGGCTTTTCTGCTGCGGTTTTTGAGGACGGGAAAGTAGGAAGTCTGGATTGTGGCAGATACACATCCCTGTGCATCCGATGCTTGGAATCGTTAAAGATTAGTTGATGACGCGGTGTCCGCGGTTTCTGAGACAGTTGGAATAGGCTCTCTTGTAGGCATCTCTCGCCTGATAGCCTTGCAGCGCGCCCCCGGCAACGCCTAGGGCCGATGCGCCTATCGCCGCGCCTTTTCCGGCATTGCCGCCAGTGGCTGCGCCTATCGCCGCGCCGCCCGCGCCGCCGATCAGACCGCCGACCGCCGCGCCTTTAGCGGTCTCTGTCAGCGTGCCGCCAGCGCTTTGCTCGGCGATTTGCTGACACTCCGCCATGTCCTGGTTGATTCGATAAGCGTAAGGATCATTGTATGGATCCACGGTCGGGGTCCAGCCAAATCCTAAAGTATTTCCAAAGCCCCCCTGATTGGCGCAAGCAGTGATCAGCGTGCTGGCCATGAAAACGATACCGACGGTTGTTAATTTTTTCATTGTAGTACCTTGTATTGAGTTATTACTTGCTTGCAGTTTAGATAATAATTTATGAATAGTATATGAACCGGCTTAATTTAATCCAATGTCATTAGAGTTCCCTTAAAACCAGCAGCGGTGATTTATTAACCACGCCCCGCACGCCCCAATAGCCAGCCAGTCCCACGAATAATGCGCCTATCAGTGGCATGATTCCCCATAAATAGATATTGGGCACATAATCCATATGCATGACCTGCGTATATAAAGTATAGAGGATAATTTCCGAAATCAGGATGGCCAGCAGGCCCGATATCAATCCCAGTAAGGTAAACTCAATCAGGTGGGTTTTCCTCAGGAACGCACGGTTCGCGCCCAGCGTGCGCATTAAAGCGCCATCGTAAATCCGGTCGTCCAGCGTCGAATAGACGGCCGCGAACAACACCGTGAAACCGGCCAGCAAGGCAAAGTACAGCAGATAATTGATGGCTGCCGTCAACTGGGTCAGGATGGTTTTGAATTGCTGCAGAATCAAATCGACTTCTAGTATGGTTGTGCTGGGAAATTTTTTGATCAGATCATTCAACAAGTTTTTCCGGTCTTCGGGCAGGTAAAAACTGGTGATGAAGGTGCTCGGATAACCGTCCAGCGTGCCGGGCGAGAAAATCATGTAAAAGTTCGGTTTCATCGTATCCCACTGCAGATCGCGCAGGCTGGACACCGTCGCTTCAAACTGCTCGCTGCCGACGGTAAAAGTCAACCGGTCGCCCACTTTGATTTTCAGGCTCTTGGCCAGCTTCTGTTCGACGGAGACCAGCCCGGCCCGCTCCGATTGCCACCAGCGGCCGGTCGTGATCTTATTGTCCTCGGGCAAATCATTTGACCAGGTCAGGCTTAATTCCCGGTGCGTGGCGTTTTCGCCCTGCGTGTCCTTGCTGACCACCTGCTGCACCGGCGTCTGGTTGATCTCGACCAGTCTTCCCCTGACCACAGGATAGAACCGGCTGCCGGCGATTTGCTGCTGCTCGAGCTCCTGCTGAAAGGCCGGTTGCTGGTCCGGGAAAATATTCAGCGCGAAATGATTGGGCGCCTGCTCTGGCAGTTGCTTGTGCCAGTTGTCGAGCAAATCGGTGCGCACGGTAAAACTGAGCACCATGGCCACCAGCGTCAGGCTGAAAGCCAGTATCTGGCTGACGCTGGCCCGGCTGTTCCTGAACAGGCCCTGCAGGCCGAAGCGCCAGATCAGGCTCATATGCGGCAGCAATCGGCGGGACATTGTCAGCACGGCGTAAACCAGCAGTCCCAACAGCAGCAGCGCCGCAAGGCCGACGCCGATAATCGTCGCGGTCATTTTGACATCATCGGTATAGCGCCAGATCAATACCGACACCAGGCCGATGGACAGCCCGTAGATCAGCCATGCGCTGCTCGGCAAGGGTTCCAGGTCGCGGCGCAGCACGCGCAGCGGTGAAACTTGTTTCAGGCGCAGGATGGGCGGCAAGGCGAAGCCCAGTAAAATGACCATACCGGTGATAAAGCCGAAAAAAACCGCCAGCAGGCCGGGGTTGGCGACTTGCGCGGGCAGCAGCCCTCTTAACAGATGGAACAGTGCTTCCTGGGCGAACCAGCCCAACAGGCAGCCGGCGGCGCTGGCCAGCATGCCCAGCACGACAAACTGACAGCTGTACAGCCAAAGGACTTCTCGCTGCTTGCAGCCCAGACAGCGCAGTATGGCCGTGGTATTGAAGTGCCGCTCCGTGTAACGGCGCGTGGCCATGGCGATGGCCACGCCGGCGATCAGAATCACGACGATGCTGGACAGGCCCAGATAACGTTCGGCGCGGCTCAATGCCGAGCCCAGTTCCGGGCGGTCCTCATGAATATCCATCAGCCGTTGCGACGGATTCAGCCGCGGCTTGATCCAGCGGTTGAATTGGGATAACGCTTTGCTGTCGCCGCTGAACTGGAAGAAATAATGCACATGGCTGCCGGGCTGGATGACGCCGGTGGCCTTGAGATCCTGCCGGCTGATCATGACGCGCGGCGAAAAGCTGTAAAAGTCGCCGCGCTTGTCGGGCTCGTAGGTAATGATGCGGCTGACGGTCAGTTTTTTCTCGCCGACGGTCAGGGCATCGCCCAGGTTGAGTTTAAGGGCGGACAGAATGCGTTTATCGACCCAGGCCGTGCCGGGTTCAGGCCCTTTATCGACGCTCGTTTCGGCCAGATAGTCCGAAGTCGTGGTTTTCAGATAGCCGCGCAGCGGGTACAAGTCGCTGACGGACTTGACGCCGGCCAGCAGCAGTTCGTC
This sequence comes from Methylobacter sp. BBA5.1, assembly GCF_000746145.1. NCBI lineage: Bacteria > Pseudomonadati > Pseudomonadota > Gammaproteobacteria > Methylococcales > Methylococcaceae > Methylobacter > Methylobacter sp. BBA5.1. The sequence continues at coordinate 32,431 of NZ_KN050817.1, read as the reverse complement.
GTTTTCCATCAGCACGCTGGAGAACTCGACCGTTTGTGCCTGGGCCAGATTGAGCTGGTCGGCCTTGGCGAGCCAGGTTTCGGGAATCAGGGTCGGGCTTGCGATGACCAGATCCGCCGCCAGAAATTCGGCCGCTTGCGTGGTCATCGTGCGCTGCAGACGGTCGGCGAACAGTGAAATGGCTGTGGAACTGGTGACCGCTATGATCAGCGCCAACACCAGGATGGTCAGTTCGCCGGAACGGCTGTCACGCCATAATAATCGAAGTGCCAGGTTAAAACGGGTCATACGATATGTCCTGCTTCCAGTTTAATAACGCGCTGGCAGCGTGCGGCCAGGGCCGGGTCATGCGTGACCAGGATTAATGTCGTGCGGTTTTCCTGGTTCAGCTCGAATAATAGTTCAATGATGTGCTCGCCGGTTTTGCTGTCCAGATTGCCGGTCGGCTCGTCGGCGAACAGAATGGCCGGTTCGGTGACAAAGGCGCGGGCCAGTGCCACGCGTTGCTGTTCGCCGCCGGACAGCTGTTTGGGGGTATGCGACAGCCGGTGCGACAGGCCGACCCTGTCCAACAAGGCGGTGGCCGAGGCTTGGGCGTTTCTGTCGCCGGCCAGTTCCAGCGGCAGCATGACGTTTTCCAGCGCCGTCAGGCCGGGCAGCAATTGAAACGACTGGAAGACAAAACCGACCAATTCGTTGCGTACGGCGGCCCGGCCGTCTTCGTTCATGACCGTGATGATTTTGCCGTCCAGGGTAATTGAACCCGTGCTGGGCGTATCCAATCCGGCCAGCAAGCTGATCAATGTGGATTTGCCTGAACCGGACTCGCCGATAATGGCGATGCTTTCGCCGGCGTTAATGCTTAAATCGATAGCCGACAGGATTTCTAATGTGCCGTCGGAAGTTTGGACCGATTTGCCGAGATTTTCCGTTACTATAAGAGGTTTGAATGTTTTATCAGCTTGAGGATACATGATGGTTAGATTTTTAGTTGCCTTGATAGTTTCGCTAATGTCCATGACAGCCATGGCTAAATCGATTGTCGTACTCGGGGATAGTATCAGTGCCGGCTATGGAATTGAAGTCCAGCAGGGTTGGGTGGCTTTGTTGCGGCACAAGCTGGCCGAGGAAAATGCTTCTTATGAAATCATTAATGCCAGTATCAGCGGCGATACGACGGCCGGCGGCCTGGCACGCATAGACAAGATCCTGGCAACGCATCAGCCGGAAATTGTACTGGTGGAGCTGGGGGCCAATGACGGCCTGCGCGGCCTGTCACCCAAACTGATGAAGGATAACCTGGCCGAAATCACGCGGCGCGCCCAAAAAGCCGGCGCTAAGGTCCTGCTGTTGAGCATGCGCATTCCGCCGAATTACGGCAAGCGCTATACCGAGATGGTGTATGGCGTCTATCCACAATTGTCGGAAGAACTGGGCGTGCCGTATATGCCGTTTATTCTGGAAGATGTCGCGTTGGTGAAGGAACTGATGCAGCCGGACGGCCTGCACCCTAATGCCAAGGCGCAGCCGATGATTGCCGATAAGGTTTGGCTGCATCTGCAGCCGCTGCTGAAGTAGCCCAAACCGCGGCCCCTCCTTTGCGGCAGCGCGTGATAATAAGCTGCACCCCGATGGCTGATTCCAATCATTGGCCGAGGCGGAATAATAGCGTTATAGTATCCAATCCGCTCTGCCGATAGCACATGCAAAACGCAATCGGCGGCAAGGTATTTTTCATATCGCTATAAGCAGGTATTCAATGAGAGAGTTACCCATGAAATTGACACTGGATAAAGCCAACCAAATCATACAAGCAGCTACTCGCAAAGCCCGGCAATTAAAGCTGGCACCGCTGACCGTGGTCGTTCTGGATAAAGCCGGCCATTTAAAGGCCATGCAAAGAGAAGACGGCGCCACCATGATCAGGCAACAAATTGCGACAGCCAAAGCCTGGGGCGCGGTCAATATGGGAATCTCATCGCGAAGTCTGGAAGCCGTGGCGGAACAGCGGCCGGAATTTATGAATGCCTTGGTGGGCATGGCGGATGGCAAAATAATGCCGGTTCCGGGCGGCGTTCTGATCCGCGACGAGGGCAATAACCTGATAGGCGCTGTCGGTATCAGCGGCGATGTTTCGGATCAGGATGAGCGTTGCGCGATTGCCGGTATAGAGGCAGCCGGATTTATTGCCGGCGTTTAAGCTGTCAAGGTCGTGTCGCCGGAGAGGGCATCGCGCGACCGGGCTCTTCTTTGCCTACCCCTGCAAGGGTATAAAGTTGCTGCAAAGAACACAGAGCGGAACTCTGTGTTCTTAGAGATTGGCAAGCACCGCTCTATTTTATTGAGCCGGTTTGGCCGGTGCCGTTTCAGGTACCGGCACCGCATCCTGGGGCTGGGAGTATTTTGAGGGTTGTTCCAATTCTGCTCGCCGATTGCCTTCGCCAAACAAGGTCGCGGCGACCATGAACAATATGGTCGAGATTATAAGAACCCAGAAACGGTCCGGCTTCTTCATAAAGAATAAAGGCCATTGCGGCTTGATCATGCCGACGATGAAAAAAATTAATGTCAGGATTCCGATGTTAAAAGCGGCGTGTATCATTCTATTACCCGTTAAACTTACATTTGGATGAATTTACATTATTATTATCTGGGTGGTTGTTTTACCACGGCGGACTATTTTAAAGGTTTCATTGATTTAGTTCCGAAAATTTAATGGTGATTCTTTCAGAGTCATAGACTGCATGCTGAAATTCCGCTGTCCGGTTCCCCATCAAGAGCACGTCTTTACGGAATGGCACGAAGATGCCAGGTGAAGCGCCGGCTAAACGGATTTCCTCATGAATAATAACAATAAGGGGGATGTATGACTGAGTTTGTTTTAGCGTTACTGGTTTTTGCCGTGGTGCTGGTGTTTATGAGTGTTAAATCCGTGCCTCAGGGCATGGAATACACGGTCGAGCGGTTCGGCAGATATACCAACACGCTGACGCCGGGGCTGAATATTATCATGCCGGTCATAGATCGCATCGGCAACAAGATGGTCATGATGGAACAGGTCATGGATGTGCCTTCGCAGGAAATCATTACGAAAGATAATGCCATGGTCACGGTTGACGGCGTGGTTTTCTATCAGGTCATGGACGCGGCAAGAGCCGCCTATGAAGTCAGCAAGCTGGACTGGGCTATCTTGAACCTGGTCATGACCAATATCCGTACCGTTATGGGATCGATGGACCTGGATGAATTATTGTCGCGCCGTGATGATATCAATGCCCGGCTGTTGGCTGTGGTCGATGACGCTACGGCGCCCTGGGGCATCAAAGTCACGCGTATCGAAATCAAGGACATTGCGCCGCCCAAGGATCTGGTTGAAGCGATGGCCCGGCAGATGAAGGCCGAGCGCTTGAAACGTGCGTCCATCCTCGAGGCGGAAGGCGCGCGGCAGTCCGAGATCCTGCGTGCCGAAGGCGAGAAGCAGGCCGTTATTCTGGAAGCCGAGGGCCGCAAGGAAGCCTCCTATCGCGATGCCGAAGCCCGGGAGCGTCTGGCTCAGGCGGAAGCGAAAGCGACCTTGATGGTGTCCGAAGCCATCAGCAAAGGCGATATCCAAGCCGTTAACTATTTTGTCGCGCAGAAATATATCGAGTCCTTGCAAAATATCGCCGCGGCCGATAACAGTAAGCTGATCTTCATGCCGCTGGAGGCATCGGGTGTCATCGGCGCCATCGGCGGGATTTCGGAGCTGGCGAAAGAAGCGATGGCGAAAGCCAATCCTCCGGCCTAGAGGTTGAACCATGGCGGAACTGGAATTTGTTTTTTGGCATTGGTGGGTGTTAGCGCTGTTTCTGCTGGTTGTGGAAATATTAGTGCCGGGCTTTTTCTTTGTGTGGCTGGCGATTGCCGGATTTATCACAGGCTGCCTGTTATGGCTGCTGCCATCGATCAGCATGGACGTCCAGCTGGCGGTTTTCTCGGTATTGTCGGTGCTGGCCATCGTCGCCTGGCGGTTCTATGCCAGAAAACATCCGATAGTCTCGGACCAACCCTTGCTGAACAGACGCGGCGCCCAGTATATCGGCAGGGTATTCAATCTGTATGAGCCGATTGTGAACGGCCAGGGCAAAATAAAAGTCGATGACTCGATCTGGAAAGTGCACGGCGAGGACTGCGATATCAATACCAAGGTGAAAGTCACGGCCATTCGCGGAACGGTCTTCGATGTTGAAAAAGTTGAATAGCCGCTGTAAAGACTGCAATTATAGTAGGCGTCAGGGAGCGCGGGTCAATGGGTTCGAAAATTGCCAAGTACTAAGTCAGCCTTGTTCTGACGAGTAAAATTTTCAGAGTATTGACTGATGTTACGAAACTGTAGGGTCGAATTCACTTGTGCCCTTTAGGGTATTCGACCTGTGACACTCGCGATATGCAGGCAGTGCGAATACCCATGGGGCACAAGTGCCTGCTCCGCGGCAAAATTTGACCTAATCATAATTATTTCAGTACCGATTGTTAACCGGCCTGTTCATTTTCCTTGATTCCCAAGCGTTTTAATCTGGCAATTCCTACGGATTGATATCCTGATGCCGTAAAATGAACAGACACGTAGGGGCGAACCTGTGTGTTCGCCCTTGCTCAGCGGTTCGTCTTTGGCCTGTGGTTCTCCGATAACCCATTGCGCACCCGAAACATAAATTATCAGGCGATTTCCATGTGAAATAGTATTCCTGTAGTGGCTGAATTAGCTGCGGAATGTCGGCAAGTGGATTCGCGCCTGCTTTAAAGCCCGGTTAGCAGGGGCTCAGGCTTTAAACAGCGACACCAGCTGATGCAGCCTCTTCAAATCTTCCGGATTTGAACCCCGGCCGTAGCGCAGCTTGATGAATACGGCGGTGATCTGATCGATCTGTTCGGATTGCTCGGGCAACTGGGTTTTCACGCGTTCGGCAAAATCCTTTGCTCCTTCGTTGTCGTTTTTTATGATCCCTTTGTGAACCAGCTTTTTACAGAAGCGGTTGTACAGTCGTAAAACCCGATCGGTCGCTTTCTGTTTCCGATATAACAGGAACCAGGACAGTACCGCGGTTATCAAACCGATCAGGCCGATCATCCAGTACAGCATGACCTTAATGTTCTGTATACCCCAGGATGCCAGAAGCTGGAGTTGGCTCAGGCTGTTATAGTTGATAATCCAGCGCTGCCAATTGTAATCGGCGCTGGTCCAAAGCTGGCGGACCCCTTTCAGCCAATTGAATGCCGCCAGGGTTTTGGTGTCGGGACTCACGAAAGTGACGACACCGCTGGCGATTTGCCGATCGACATTGATATCCTGCTCAATTCTTTCCGGCGCAATGGCTTCCGTCGGATCGAACCGAACCCAGCCTTTGTCCTGTAGCCAGACTTCGGTCCAGGCATGGGCATGAGCTTGTCTTATTTCCAGAAAATTGCCGACTTTGTTCAGTTCACCGCCTTGATAACCGGTGACAATGCGTGAAGGGATCCCGGCGACACGCATTAAATAGACGAAAGCCGCGGCATAATGGCTGCAAAATCCATAACGGGTATCAAATAAAAAAGTTTCAATCGGATTATCCTCCATTAGCGGCGGCGTTAATGTGTAATAGAAGTTCTCCTTCCTGAAATACCCTAATAACTGCTGAATATAGGTTTCGGGCGGGCTGTCGAAACCGTGCAGTTGCCGGACCAGTTGGTTGATTTTGCCCGATGGTTTGCCGGGCAGTTGCGTGGCTTCCTGATATTCGGTCTTGGTGATATAGCCGGTGTTGTATTGCGGATACGACGTCACTTGATATTCAGCGCGTTTTTCGGGCATTTCCGAGCTGATAAGCTGATAATTGGCATTCAGGCTTAATGACGATGAGTATTTTGCCGGCATATCCAGGGCAAAAACCCAGGGTTTATCTTGTGGTTCCATCAGCAAGGTGTACTGATAGGGGGTACCGGTAAATTCAGGCTGGTCGAGAAATCTATTAAAATGGCGGTTTGCCGATTGTGTCCACTGCCGCCCGTCCGTAAGCGTCATGACCGGGCCGCGCCAGTAACGTTGAGCCTGCGGCGGAATGGCGCCTTTGAATTTGACCCGGAAAACCAGTTCGTCCGACAAGCCGAGGTTACTGATCGAGCCCGGTTCCATACTGTCGCTTAAACCGGACCTGGTTTGAGGCTCTTCGGTAAACAGCATCCACCGTGGCGCTTCAACGCGCGGAAACAGAAGGAATAGCACGCCCGCAATCGGCATGGCTTGAGCGATAACAATGGCCGCCGTTTTCAAGGCCGGCAGCGTTTGCGGGCGCAGACTGTTAATGCACACCAGCACCGCCAGAAGCACACAGCAGACAGCCATAATATAAGCGCCCATGAGGATGCTCTGCTCATACAAAAACTGCGAGGCGGCGACGATAAACGCCAGATAGATGATCAGATAGATGTCGCGCTCGGTCTTGATCTCCAGTAATTTCAGCGCCAGTCCGATAACGAACAGGCTGGTTCCCGGATCGCGTCCGAACACGCTTCGATGCTGGCTGTACAGCAGCGCAATGCCGAGAACGGTCAGTAGCAGAACAAACCAGTTGGAGGGCAGCCAGCCAGGTTTCCAGATGCCGATAAAGCGCCAGCCCAGGAGCAGGAAAAAAAAGCCGAGGATAGCAACCGGCAGGTGATAAACGTGAGGAAAAACGATCAGTCCGATAGACGACAGTAAAAAGATCAGGGTGCTTTTGTTAAATTCGGCGGACATGATTTTTAAAACAGAGCCAGTGTTTCCAAACATTCTTGCGCATGCAGGGCGCCGTGGTTGGGCGCTATCTTATAACCGGGCAGCGATAAACCGTAATGAATGCCGGCTTTGTCGGCATCGATCACCCAGCGGCATAATTGGCTTAAGCGCTCTTCCGTATGGTGTCCCGAGGTAGCATTGTAATCGAGCCAGATTTCGGCCGCCCCTTCTCCGCCATACTGCTTGCTGAACAGTCCCTGGCCTTTGGCAAACGCTTTCCAGTGTATCTGTTTGATCGGATCGCCGGCCTGGTATTGCTGGACGCCGTAAAAGTCATCCGTCCCTTTTTTGCTGATCCCTTGCCCGGACTGAACCGATGGCGATTCCGGCAGAGGACTGTCGGCGCTCGCGGGCTTGGGATAAACCAGCACCTTAAGGCCCAGCCGTACAGGCGACCAGGCGCGAAACAGGCCGAATGGATACGTGCTGGCAACCGTGACCGCGCCGGCTTCATGCCAGCCTCTTTTTCGGGTTGGGGAATAAAGCGTAATCAAACGTTTGCTGTATGCCGGGAGGTCCAGGCTCTCGGTTTTCCGCAGCGCGAGTTGTAAATTGTAGCGTTCGATCGAAGTTGGATTATTGATGGAAATGCCAAATTCCGCGGCTTCTTCCGCAAATACGGCTTTGCAATGGCCTTTATGCAACACCAGGCCGGAGAGTGATTTAAAGCTATGCAAAATTGTGACAAGAAAGATGCCGGTCAATAAAAAAGTCAGCAAATAGGCCAGGTTGTTGTTATAAATAAAGGCGATCAGCAATAACAGTATATTCAAGACGATGAAGCCCAGGCCGCGTTGGGTCGGCATGATATAGATGCGCCGATGCGTTAATGTCACCGGTCCATCGGTGGCTTTTTCGGCTGAGGCAAAACGGCTTCGGCGCCAGCGTTTATTCAGTGTAAACGTGTTCAATGGACGGCTACTTTTTCCAGTAACGGCGCGACGATAGCGTCTGAATGGCTGTGGCCGGATCTCAGCCGGTGTCCGGCCACGGCGGCCAGTACGGCCTGGATATCTTCCGGAATGACCGCGTCACGGCGGTCCATGAAAGCCCAGGCTTTGGCGGCGGTAAGCAGCGCCAGGCCTGCGCGTGGAGACAGGCCGCAGTGATAGTCCGGTGATTCACGCGTGTAAGCGATAATAGCCTGTAAATAGTCTAGCAGGGCAGGGGAAGCGTAAACCTGCGCGACAGCCTGCTGCATCCGCAACAGGTGTTCCGACGGCAATTGAACGGGCAGCGATTCAATCAGATTGTGGCGGCTTTGGCCGGTCAGCAGGGCTCTTTCGGCATCGTGATCGGGATAGCCTAGCTCCAGACGCATCAGAAAGCGGTCCAATTGCGATTCCGGCAATGGAAACGTGCCTATTTGATGCGACGGGTTTTGGGTGGCAATCACGAAAAAAGGTTGCGGCAGTTCATAGGTATTGCCTTCAATCGTCACCTGGCGCTCTTCCATCGCTTCCAGCAGCGCGCTTTGCGCTTTCGGCGTTGAACGGTTGATTTCATCGGCCAAAATCATTTGATTGAAGATCGGACCGGCATGAAACTTAAACACATGGTTTTGAGCATCAAAAACGGAAGCGCCGAGAATATCAGCCGGTAATATATCGCTGGTAAACTGTATGCGCTGATAGTTTAAACCGAGCAGCTTCGCCAGCGTGTGCGCCAGTGTGGTCTTGCCGACGCCGGGCATGTCTTCTATCAGCAGATGGCCGCGAGACAGCAGGCAGCACAATGCAAGGCGAAGTTGGCGCGGCTTGCCGAGAATGATCTGGTTGGCCGAATCTAATAGCTGATTAATTGCATTTTGCATAAGTGGTGATAGCATGCTAGGTTGAATGAGGGCGTATGGAAATACGGGTAAAGTAAAGCCTGTTTTTTAGTATAGAGCAAGCTTCTGAATTAAGTTAAGATTCAAGGCACGGAAACAACAGGACTTATATGAAAGAATATGAAGAAATACGGCGCAGCCTCATAGAAATGCTCGAAGAGCTGGATGAGCGGCTGACTAAAATTACCGAGGACGTCAAACACTCGGACGAGCCTTTGGAAAAGGATTTTGCAGAACAGGTGACGCAAACGGAAAATGATGAAGTGCTGGACTATTTAGGTAATACGACCCGCATGGAAATAGAGAAAATCAAGCAGGCTATTACCCGCATAGACAGCGGCGAATACGGTATCTGCTCGGTTTGCGGCGAGCCGATCAATAAGGAACGATTGAAAGCGGTACCTTATTCCAATATGTGCATCAAATGCGCCAGCCAGTCAGAACGCTAATCGGCCTGATTGACTTAAATCCGGCTGAGTAAAACAGGAGGTTTTTCCAATGACACCGGATAAAGAGTCATTGGAAAAACCTCCTGTTTTGCATGCTTGGCTTTACGGCTGTATTTGCTTTTATCGCGAAAAGTTTGCGCCTTGTTAAACTGATGCGCGAACTTCGCGACAGGATTTTGCAACGGAACCGTCTCAAGTTCGCGCTGATTTTTACGTTTTTTCATAATTTTCCCCTTATAATAGAGCCGAGTTTGTATAACACTATACAACGCATTAATATAGCATTTTTTAGAGTACATAACGCTTGTGAAATTCAAAAAAGATTTTGATGTCATTGTTGTCGGCGGTGGTCATGCGGGTACGGAAGCAGCGTTGGCGGCTGCCCGGTGCGGCGTGAAAACACTGTTGTTGACGCAAAATATCGACACCCTGGGACAGATGAGCTGCAACCCGGCCATTGGCGGCATCGGCAAGGGCCATCTGGTCAAGGAAGTGGATGCGTTAGGCGGGATCATGGCGCGGGCCATCGACCTTGGCGGCATCCAGTTCCGCACCCTGAACGCCAGCAAAGGCCCGGCGGTCAGGGCCACACGCGCCCAGGCTGACCGCAAATTATATAAGCAGGCGGTTAGAAGCGCGCTGGAAAATCAGCCCAACCTGTCCATATTCCAGCAAACCGTATCCGATCTGATGGTCGAAGGCGATAAAGTCGTCGGCGTCAAGACTCAGATGGGTTTGAACTTTTCGGCACGAGCCGTGGTGTTAACGGCCGGTACGTTTCTGGGCGGTAAAATCCATATCGGCCTGGAAAACTACAGCGGCGGCCGCGCCGGCGACGCCGCCTCGATTGCCCTGGCCGAGCGCCTGCGCGAACTGCCCTTCCGTATCGATCGCTTAAAAACCGGCACGCCGCCGCGTATCGATGGCCGCACGATCGATTTCAGCAAGCTGGCTGTGCAGCACGGCGACGATCCGGTGCCGGTCTTTTCCTTTCTTGGCAAGCGCGAACAGCATCCGCGGCAAATACCGTGCTACATCACGCGCACTAACGGCGAAACTCATGACATCATCCGCTCCGGCCTGGATCGCTCGCCGCTGTATTCGGGGATCATAGAAGGCATCGGTCCACGTTATTGCCCTTCCATCGAAGATAAAATCATGCGCTTTGCCGACAGGGATTCGCATCAGATTTTTGTCGAGCCTGAAGGACTGGATACCCATGAAATCTACCCGAATGGCATTTCCACCAGCCTGCCTTTCGATGTGCAGTATGAATTCGTGCGTTCGATGCTGGGTTTTGAGAATGCCGAAATCGTGCGTCCCGGCTATGCCATCGAATATGATTTTTTTGACCCGCGGGATCTGAAATTCTCGTTGGAAACCAAGCACATGCAGGCGCTGTTCTTCGCCGGGCAAATCAATGGCACGACCGGTTACGAAGAAGCGGCCGCGCAAGGCCTGATCGCCGGCCTGAATGCCGCGCGTCTGGTGCAGGGGCTGGAAAGCTGGTGCCCGGGACGCGACGAGGCTTATATCGGTGTCATGATCGACGATCTGATCACGCGCGGTACGCAAGAGCCGTATCGCATGTTTACCAGCCGTGCTGAATACCGGCTATTGCTGAGGGAAGACAACGCCGATCTGCGCTTGACGGAAAAGGGACGCGAACTGGGCCTGGTCGATGATGAGCGTTGGCAGGCTTTTGAATCCAAGCGCGAAGCCATTGCCCGCTTGCAGGGTAATCTGAAAAAAAGATGGATCAGGTCTGAAACCGAGGAAGCAGCGCTGGCTGCCGAGTACTGGGGCAAGCCTTTAATGCGCGAAAGCAATTTGATGGACTTGCTGCGCAGGCCGGAAGTCGACATCAACCGATTGCTGTTGTTTTTAGACGCTGATGCGCCTGTTTCGGAGCAGGTTGCCGAGCAGGTTGAAATCCAGGCCAAATATGCCGGTTATATAGACAGGCAGCAATCGGAGATAGACAAGGCCTTGCGCTATGATCATCTGCGGCTGCCCGACACCATCGACTATAAAGGCGTTCCAGGCCTTTCCAACGAAGTCAGCGAAAAACTTAAAAATCAGCGGCCCGAGACTTTGGGCCAGGCATCGCGTATTCCGGGCATTACCCCGGCCGCTATTTCGTTGCTGCTGGTATATCTGAAAAAGAAAACCGCCTGATGGATGCCTGTCGTAAAATCCTGGTTGCCGGGCTGGAGGCCTTGCATCTGTCCGTTGATGAAGACCAGGTCGAGCGTCTGCTGAACTTTATAAAGCTGATTGAAAAATGGAATAAAGCCTATAACCTGACCGCGATTCGCGACAGGGATGAAATGGTGCGGCTGCATTTGCTCGACAGTCTGGCCGTGCTCCGCTTTGTTGAAGGCCCGCGCGTGATCGACATAGGGACCGGTGCCGGATTGCCCGGCATTCCATTAGCCATCTGCCTGCCTGAAACCGAGTTCGTCTTGCTCGATGGCAATGCCAAAAAAACCAGGTTCGTACAGCAGGCGGTGCTGGAATTAAAGCTCAAAAACGTAGCCGTCAGTCATAGCCGCGTGGAACAGTATCATCCGGAGCATACCTTCAATACCGTGATCACGCGCGCTTTCGCCAGTTTGCCAACGATTGTTGAATTAACGGAGCATCTGCTCGGCAAGGGCGGTGTGGTATTGGCAATGAAAGGCCAACGCCCGGATGAGGAGCTGGAGCGCATGCCGCAGAAAGTGGCGGTAATACCGATCCATGTGCCGGGAATAGAAGCTGAAAGATGTCTGGTTCGAATAGAATCTCTTGAAGAGACCGAGGTAAAGTAGTAGTGGCAAAAGTAATAGCCGTAACCAATCAAAAAGGCGGTGTAGGCAAAACGACCAGCAGCGTCAATCTGGCTGCATCACTGGCGGCTTCCAAACGCCGCGTGTTGCTGGTCGATCTTGATCCCCAAGGCAACGCGGCCATGGGCTGCGGCATCGACAAGCTGGAAATTCAATATTCCAGTTATGATTTATTGATGGAAGACGTACCGGTGGCGGAAACGGTTGTGCATCTGCCGGAAATCGGTTTTTCGGTCATTCCCGGCAACTCCGATCTGACAGCCGCCGAGGTGCAGTTGATGAAGGCCGAGCGCAAGGAACTGCGTCTTGCCGATGCGTTAATGCAAATTAAAGGACAATATGATTATATCTTGATCGATTGCCCGCCTTCCCTGAATATGCTGACTTTGAATGCCATGGTGGCGGCAAACAGTTTATTGATTCCGATGCAGTGCGAATATTATGCCCTGGAAGGTTTGTCCGCCTTGATGAGCACGCTGAGAAACATTCAGGAGACCGTCAATCCGGAACTGCACCTGGAAGGTATTCTGCGCACCATGTTTGATGACAGGAACCGCTTGACCAAGGACGTTTCGGAGCAATTGATCCGGTATTTCGGCGATCAAGTGTTCAGGACCTGCATACCCAGGAATATTCGCCTGGCCGAAGCGCCAAGCCATGGCGTGCCTGTGCTGATTTATGATAAAACATCGCGGGGCGCCAAGTCTTATATGGCATTGGCAAATGAAATGATCAAAAAAGAAAAAAATAAGTCATGACTTTAAAAAAACGTGGACTAGGCCGCGGTTTGGAAGCGTTACTGGTGGATGTGCCTGCTAAAGATCGCAAGGATACCGCAAAGACAGATGCAAAACCGGTAGAGCAACGCCGGGAACAGTCGCCGCCAATCGCCAGCAAGCCGGAGATATACCCTCTGGAGCGCAAGGAGCAATTGCCGGGAAAAAGCCAGGGGTCTGTTGCCGCGGAAAAACAGCCGGAGCCGGCGCCTACCACTGTTGAAAAAGTTAATGAGCAGGCGACGATAGCCGCGGCTTTGATCAAAAATGTTCAACGGGAAAACCGTAATCTTTTAGAGGAAGCTGAGTCTTTAATAAGTTTGCTGGATGAGTTCGAGCTGGTGGTCCGTCGTTTCGAAATCGATTGACTGGAAAAGCCAAAATTATCATCCGACTGGCGGCAGTCAGCTAGCACTCAGCCAATTAACTATGACGAGAAAATTGTAGGTGCGAATTCATTCGCACTATATGAATACTCTGCAAATTTCACTCGTCGGAACAAGGCTGACTAAGTACCAGTTTAAAGATCAACCATTGTGAGTAGACGGGCCAGGTATTGCGCCGGCGACCAAAACGATTAACAAAGAAGAACGCATGACTTTAAAAAAACGTGGGTTAGGCCGAGGGCTGGATGCCTTGTTAGGCGATGTTTCCGCTAAAGAGGAAAAACATCAGATTCAGACTCTGCCGATAGAATATATGCAGCGCGGCAAGTATCAGCCGCGAAAAGACATCAATCCGGAAAAATTGCAGGAGCTGGCCGATTCCATTAAGGCGCAAGGCATCATACAGCCTGTCGTTGTGCGGAAAATTGCCCAGGAAAAGTACGAAATCATTGCCGGAGAGCGTCGCTGGCGTGCGGCGCAGCTGGCCGGCTTGCAACAGGTGCCGGTGGTGATCAAGGAAATAGATGACCGGGCGGCCATGGCGATCGCGCTGATTGAGAACATTCAAAGAGAAGATCTGAATCCTCTGGAGGAGGCGGATGCTTTAAAAAGACTGCTGGAGGAATTTGCCATGACGCATCAGCAGATTGCCGATGCGGTCGGTAAATCACGGACGACGATCACCAATCTATTGAGGCTGATGGAACTGCACCCCGAGGTGAAAAAACTGTTGGTCAACGGCCAATTGGAAATGGGGCATGCAAGAGCGCTGCTGTCACTCGATGCCGTCAAGCAAGTCGCCGCCGCCCATAAAATCGTCAGGGAAGGTCTGACGGTAAGAGCGGCGGAGCGGCTGGTTAAGGATAGCCAGGCAGAGCCGAAAGCACAGAAAGCCAGAATCATCGATAAAGATACCTTGCGTTTACAGGAAGACCTGACGGCAAAACTGGGCGCGAAAGTCTTGATCAATCATAAGGAAAATGGCACCGGCAAGCTGGTCATAGCCTATTCCAGTCTCGAGGAGTTGGATGGGATTCTTGAACAAATCAAATAATCTGGCTGGCAACAGATGAGAATAACCTACAAATTTTATAAGGATATTTTCTTGCTTTCTTGCTTTAATGAAAGCTGATGGCTATAATTCATGCCGCTATTGTATCTGGAGCTTGAGCATGACAGCTGCAAATGAAGTAACTGTCAGTAAAATCTTAAGTTACCAACTACTGATAATAATAATAACAACAGCCGGGTTTGCAATTTTAGGGGGGTGGCCTAAAGCCCTATCGCCTGCCTTGGGCGGAGCAGCAGCTTTTATTCCTAACCTTTATTTTGCGTTGCGCGTACGAAGAGCCGCAGGGCAGGAGCCTAAAAAGATCGTCAGGTCTTTTTATGCTGGAGAGTCGGGAAAGTTATTGTTAACAGCTGCGCTGTTCATTTTGATTTTTCAAATCCCAAATATAGAAATATTACCGCTGCTGGCTGGCTATGTGTCGGCTTTATCAGCTTTTTGGTTTGCGCTCATTATGCGCTGACGCAATCATTTTTTTTAATATTTAGAGAGGAACGATGGCTACCGAAGCTCATGCCGCCGAAGGTGCAACCGGATATATCATTCACCATTTGACTCCGCTAAGTGTAGGCGAGGGTTTTTGGTCATTGCATCTTGATACCTTATTTTTCTCTGCAGTATTAGGTGGTCTGTTTGTCTGGTTTTTCAAAATGGCCGCCGAAAAAGCGACAGCCGGTGTTCCGGGCCTGGTGCAAAATTTTGCTGAAATGCTGATTGAATTTGTAGACAGCCAGGTTAAAGACAGCTTCCACGGTCACAGCAAGTTAATCGCGCCGCTGGCATTAACGATATTCTGTTGGGTCTTCCTGTGGAATTTCATGGACTTGTTCCCCGTTGACATTCTGCCGTTGATCGGATCGATGATGGGCATTGAGTATCTGCGCGTCGTTCCCAGTACGGATCTGAATGCGACATTCGCCATGTCGATATCGGTTTTCTGCCTGATTATTTTCTACAGTATCAAAATAAAAGGCCCATGGGGCTTTGCCAAGGAATTGATGTTTCAACCTTTCGGGCCATGGATGCTGCCGTTCAACCTGCTATTGAAAGTCGTCGAGGAAATAGCAAAGCCCATCTCACTGGCACTTCGTTTGTTCGGCAATCTGTATGCCGGCGAACTGATCTTTATTTTGATTGCCCTGCTGCCTTGGTTTATTCAACCAGTGTTGAGTTTTCCATGGGCGGTGTTCCATATTCTGATTATCACGCTTCAAGCATTCATATTCATGGTATTGACAATCGTTTACCTGAGCATGGCGCACGAAGACCACTAATTTTTACAACTTTTTTATATCAATACTACGTTTGGAGGTATCATGGAAATTGCATCTTTAATTGCTGATGTACAAGGTATGACTGCTGTTGCAGTTGGTCTGGTTTTAGGCCTGGGTGCCTTGGGAACAGCTATCGGTTTCGGTCTGCTGGGTGGAAAATTCCTGGAAGGCGCGGCTCGTCAGCCGGAAATGGTTCCTATGTTGCAAGTTAAAATGTTCATCGTTGCAGGTCTGTTGGACGCGGTAACAATGATCGGTGTTGGTTTGGCGCTGTTCTTCACATTCGCGAACCCATTCCTGTCTGCTGTACAAGCCGCCGCAGCTGGTTAATTTAAAGCTGTTTAACTTAATCGCAACAAGAGGAACGCATCGTGAGTATCAATGCTACTCTGATTGGGCAAATGATTACATTTGCACTTCTGGTATGGTTTACCATGAAGTACATATGGCCACCTTTATTTGACTCTTTAGAAGAACGTAAAAAGAAAATCGCTGACGGTTTGGCTGCGGCTGAAAAAGGTCAGGAAGAAATGCAACTGGCCGAGAAAAAGGCCAAGAGCGTTTTAAAGGAAGCTAAAGAACAATCATCCGAGATTGTTAATCTCGCTCAGAAGCGTGCCAATGAAATTGTCGAAGAATCGAAAGAAATCGCTAAACAAGAAGGCGACCGCATGATTCTGGCGGCAAAGGCACAGATCGAGCAAGAAATGCAGCAGGCTAAAGAAGGTTTGCGTCAAGAAGTGGCTGCTCTGGCTGTAAATGTAGCGGAACAGATTCTGAGTGCGGAAATCGACAAGGCCAAACACCAAGACATCGTAAGCAAAGTCTCTAATCAACTAGGTTAAGCATAATGAGCGAACTGGCAACATTGGCAAGGCCTTACGCAGCGGCTGTATTTAAAAGGGCCAAAGAAACCGGCACGACTGCAAAGTGGTCGCAAAGTTTGGCATTTATGTCGGCTGTCCTGAGTGATGAAGAAATTTCTGTTGTAGTGGATAACCCCAAAGTTAGCAAGGAAAGGTTATCGGCGCTGATGCTTGATATCTGCCAGGGGCAAGTTGATGAAGAGAATGCGAATTTTCTGAAATTGCTTGTTCAAAACAACCGATTGACCTTACTGCCTTATATCACGGAAATATTCGAAACATATAAAGCGGACGATGAAGGTTATATCGATGTTGAAGTAACGACTGCCTATGCATTCTCCAAAGAAGAAAAGCAGACGTTCGCTTCAAAACTGGAAAAGACACTGAGCAAAAAAGTTCATATGAACGTGACCGTGGATAAGTCCTTAATCGGCGGCGTTCTGGTTCGAGCAGGCGACAGAGTAATTGACGGATCTATCAAAGGCCAGCTTCAACAATTAGCAAAAAGGCTCTAACTCTAGAGTGAGAAAAAGAACATGCAATTAAACCCATCTGAAATAAGTGATCTGATTAAAAAGAAGATCGAAAACTTCGACCTTAGCGCCGAAGCCCATACAGAAGGTACTGTAGTTAGCGTGACTGACGGTATTGTAAGAATACATGGTCTTTCCGAAGCTATGCAGGGCGAGATGCTGGAATTCCCCGGCAATACCTACGGGATGGCGCTTAACCTTGAAAGGGATTCTGTCGGTGCGGTGGTATTAGGTTCATACCAGCACATCACTGAAGGCGATACCGTTAAATGTACCGGTAGAATTCTGGAAGTGCCGGTTGGCGAAGCATTGCTGGGCCGTGTTGTTGACGCGCTCGGTAATCCTATCGACGGCAAAGGCGCCATTGAAACCAACGAAACCTCCCCTATCGAAAAAATCGCTCCAGGCGTTATCGCCCGTCAATCGGTTGATCAACCCGTTCAAATAGGCTTGAAATCAATTGATTCGATGATTCCCGTCGGCCGCGGCCAGCGTGAGTTGATCATCGGCGATAGACAGACCGGTAAAACGGCCATCGCGGTTGATGCGATCATCAATCAAAAAGGCACCGGCATTAAATGTATTTATGTCGCTATCGGCCAAAAACGTTCGTCCATTGCCAATGTAGTGCGCAAACTGGAAGAACATGGCGCGATGGAACACACCATTATCGTTGCCGCTTCCGCTTCAGAATCAGCTGCATTGCAATTCATTGCACCCTACACCGGCTGTTCCATGGGCGAGTACTTCAGAGACCATGGCGAAGATGCGTTGATTATTTATGACGACTTGACCAAACAGGCCTGGGCCTATCGTCAGGTGTCCTTGTTGCTGCGTCGTCCGCCCGGCCGTGAAGCTTATCCTGGCGACGTGTTCTACCTGCACTCCCGTTTGCTGGAAAGAGCGGCGCGTATCAATGCGGCTGAAGTTGAAAAACTGACTGGCGGCAAAGTGAAAGGCAAAACCGGTTCATTAACCGCATTGCCAATCATCGAAACGCAAGGCGGCGACGTATCGGCTTTCGTACCGACCAACGTAATTTCCATTACCGACGGTCAGATCTTCCTCGAAACCGATTTGTTCAACTCCGGCATCCGTCCCGCGGTAAACGCCGGTTTATCGGTATCGCGTGTTGGCGGTGCGGCTCAAACCAAAATCATCAAAAAATTAGGTGGCGGCACGCGTCTTGACTTGGCTCAATACCGTGAGTTGGCGGCCTTCGCCCAGTTCGCATCGGATCTGGATGAAAGCACGCGTAAACAGATCGAGCGCGGCCAGCGCGTGACTGAATTGATGAAGCAAAATCAATATTCACCTATGTCGGTCGCACAAATGGCGGTTTCGCTGTTTGCCGCCAACGAAGGTTTCCTTGATGACGTGGAAGTTAACAAAGTCCTTGATTTTGAAGCTGCTTTACAGTCGTACATGAAGTCAGAACATGCTGAATTAATGAACAACATTAATGCAACTGGCGATTTTAGCGATGAAATTAGGCAGGGTATGCTGACTGCTATTCAAACTTTCATCAAAACTCATAGTTGGTAAAAGGGTCTTCAAATGGCTGTTGGTAAAGAAATACGCACAAAGATCGGGAGTATCAAAAATACTCAAAAGATCACTCGGGCAATGGAGATGGTTGCCGCGAGTAAAATGCGTAAAACAAAAGACAGAATGCAGGCAACACGTCCATACTCCAAAAAAATCGGCCAGATCATCAAACATCTGGCCCATGCCAATCCGGAGTATAAACACTCTTTTCTCGTTAAGCGTGAGGTTAAACGGGTCGGGATCATTGTTATAAGCTCCGACAGGGGACTGTGCGGCGGTCTGAATGCGAATTTGTTCAGAAAAACGCTGACGCAACTAGCACAATGGGACAAAGCCAATATCGATGTAGACGTTTGTACCATCGGTACAAAGGCCACCGGTTTTTTCAGTAATCTGAAAACGAATATGGTAGGTCAGGTATCCAAACTGGGTGACACTCCGCACCTTGAGGATATCGTCGGCATCATTAAAATCATGTTGGATGCTTATGAGCAAGGCACTATTGACGAATTGTATGTAATAAACAATGAATTCGTGAATACCATGACTCAAAGGCCTGTTATTGAAAAGCTGCTTCCTGTCGTCGCGGAAGAGATCGAAGAAGGCCTGGGCGGCCATTGGGATTATATCTACGAGCCCGATGCCAAGGAAGTTCTGGATCATCTGTTGACCCGTTATATCGAATCGATCGTCTACCAAGGCCTGGTTGAAAACAATGCCTGTGAACAGGCAGCCAGAATGGTCGCCATGAAGAGCGCTTCGGATAACGCCGGAAATCTGATCGGTGAGTTGCAGTTGGTCTACAACAAAGCCAGACAGGCCGCTATCACGCAGGAAATTTCAGAAATCGTTGCCGGTGCCGCAGCTGTTTAAACCTTTAAGCCCAAGCAAAATCGACACAAATTAAAAGAGGACAACTCAATGAGTTCGGGTAAAATCGTTCAGATTATTGGCGCGGTTGTTGACGTGGAATTTCCACGTGAAGCACTGCCCAAAGTATATGATGCATTAAACGTAGAAGGCAAAGGCCTGGTACTGGAAGTTCAGCAGCAATTAGGTGACGGCGTAGTCAGATCAATTGCCATGGGTAGTACCGATGGCTTAAGCAGAGGCTTGACCGTTAGCAATACTAACGCGCCTATTTCTGTACCGGTCGGGCAGGAAACCCTGGGTCGTATTATGAACGTCCTGGGCGAGCCTATCGATGAAAAAGGCCCTATCGGCGAAAAACAAAAATGGGGCATTCACCGCGAAGCACCGTCCTACGACGAACAAGCGGCCGCCAACGAACTGCTGGAAACCGGCATCAAGGTTATCGACCTGGTCTGCCCCTTCACCAAAGGCGGTAAAGTCGGATTGTTCGGCGGCGCCGGCGTGGGCAAGACCGTTAACATGATGGAACTGATCCGTAACATCGCGATCGAGCACAGCGGCTATTCCGTATTCGCCGGCGTTGGTGAGCGTACTCGTGAAGGTAACGACTTCTATCACGAAATGACCGATTCAAACGTTATCGACAAAGTATCGCTGGTATACGGTCAGATGAACGAGCCGCCCGGCAACAGACTGCGCGTGGCATTGACCGGTTTGACCATGGCGGAGTTCTTCCGTGATGAAGGCCGCGACGTGCTGTTCTTCGTCGACAACATTTACCGTTATACCCTGGCGGGTACCGAAGTATCGGCATTGCTGGGCCGTATGCCTTCCGCGGTAGGTTATCAGCCGACATTGGCGGAAGAAATGGGCGTGTTGCAGGAGCGTATCACTTCAACTAAAACCGGTTCCATTACGTCTATCCAGGCCGTTTACGTACCTGCGGACGACTTGACCGACCCATCGCCTGCCACCACCTTCGCTCACTTGGACGCGACCGTCGTATTGTCCCGTCAAATCGCCGAGCTGGGTATTTATCCTGCGATCGATCCTCTGGACTCAACCAGCCGTCAGCTCGATCCTTTAGTCATCGGACAAGAGCACTATGAAGTGGCGCGTAAAGTTCAAGGTACCCTGCAACGCTATAAGGAATTGAGAGATATTATCGCGATTTTGGGTATGGACGAGTTGTCGGAAGAAGACAAGCTGATCGTGGCAAGAGCGCGTAAAATGCAGCGTTTCCTGTCCCAGCCTTTCTTCGTCGCCGAGGTATTTACCGGTTCACCAGGCAAGTATGTTTCACTGAAAGATACAATCGCCGGCTTCAAAGGCATCATTGATGGTGAATACGACAATATCCCTGAACAAGCCTTCTACATGGTCGGCACCATTGACGAAGCGCTTGAGAAAGCAAAAGGCATGAAGTAAGCCGCCATACTTTTAGATGTATCTTCCCTCCCGGTTTAACCGCCGGGAGAAGATTGAAACAGGTATAACCGATAATGACCATGACCATACATGTAGACATCGTAAGTGCAGAACAGGAGATATTTTCCGGATTAGCGGAAATGGTATTTGCTCCGGCTGAACTTGGCGAAGTAGGTATTTCCCCACGTCATGCTCCATTCATATCAAGACTGAATCCCGGCGAAGTGCGGGTGAAAGTGAACGATAAGGAAAGTTATCCGTTCTATGTATCAGGCGGCATTCTGGAAGTGCAGCCTCATGTGGTCACCATCCTGGCTGATACGGCTATTAGAGCGAAAGATATTGATGAAGCAGCCGCCCTGGAAGCTAAGCATAGAGCCGAAGAAGCTCTGGCGGACAAGTCCAGCAAGATTGATTATGCGACAGCCCAGGCCCAATTGCTTGAAGCTATGATGCAATTGAGGACATTGGACAGGCTGAGAAAGCGCGGCGGATAAGAATATATGGGCTTAAAGCCTGTAAAAACCCGTTAACGTGTTCACGTTATCGGGTTTTTTTTTATTCCAAAAAAAAATTGCGATTATAATGCCGCAAACGACAGCTCAGGCGCGATCGCTTCAAGCTGCGATGCAATAAAAAACATTGGACTGGCTTGGATAACGCACCGGATAAAAGTCTGCGGACCTGGAACAGACAGAAGCACCCTGTAGCGCGGCAATTGTCCGGTTGATTGATTTACAGGGCGGTTGTTACATACGGGCCGTCACTTGAAAGCAACGGCTGCTGTGAAATTGAGTATGGTCATCGAATATGCCTGAAAAATACAGTAGGGTACGCATCGCGTACCTTTCCCCGGTTCCCACGCTCCTCTTTGGGAACCGATACCGAGCTTTGAGAGCGGCACGTCGTATGGCCCGGTATGCGTTTCCTCATTCCCACGCTCCCGCGTGGGAATGCAGACCGCAGCTGAACTGAGCACCGGTATGGGTTCCCACGCAGGAGCATGGGAACCAGGGAGCGAGGAATTAATGCCCTTCAGGGTACGCGAGAGCGCGGGAACGAGGAAAAATACAGTAGGGTACGCATCGCGTACCTTTTCCAGCTGTTCCAGTGAATGCCATCCCAAAAGGCACGCAGTACCCAAAGGGCATAAATGCGTACCCTACCGGGTTTATGAAAACCCCGGGCGCCCTGCCGGTCAGCGAATGACTTGTCTTTCATGGCGCACATGCCTGAAATTAATGTTTCCGGCTAATAAATAAATGTTCTTGAACTTACTAGCAGTACATTCAATTTAATTATGACGGTTAAATTGTAGGTACGAATTTATTTATGCCCTATGGGTACTTGTGCCTTTCAGGGGGTATTCGCACTATTCGCACGCCATGAATACGCTGCAAATTTTACTCGTCAGAACAAGGCCGACTAAATACTAATGACAAGATTTCAACAACTGTCGCGCTTGTGATAATTTATCAGAGCACTCCTCACTCAACCTATGCGTAACATCAGCCAAGAAAAAAACATGAACATTAAAACCATCATTCTGGCGGCCGGCAAAGGGACGCGCATGCGTTCAGAGCGGCCCAAAATACTGCATGAGATTGCCGACAAACCTTTGCTGAAACATGTTTACGACATGAGCCGGCAACTGGAAAACAACAGTATCAAAATTGTTTATGGCCATGGCGCGGAACTGGTAAGAGATACACTGAGCGATCTGGACGCGGTCTGGATAGAGCAAAAACAACAGTTGGGCACGGGCCACGCCGTGCAGCAGGTGGCGGATCATATTTCAGACACCGATAACGTGCTGATACTCTACGGCGATGTGCCGCTGCTGAAACTGTCATCGGTGAAGCAACTGATCTCCAATGTCAATGAGCGCTCGCTGGCCTTGCTGACCGTCAATCTTGAAAACCCGGCCGGTTACGGCAGGATCGTCAGAAATGCGGATGGCCAGGTTACCAGGATTGTCGAGGAAAAAGACGCCAACGATCAGGAAAAACTCATTAAAGAAGTTAATACCGGCATCATGGCGATACCCGGCGATAAGCTGAAAACATGGCTGAGCCAGTTAAACAACAGCAATGCGCAGGGCGAATATTATTTGACGGACGTCATTGAAATGGCCGTCGCCGACGGCGTGACGATTGTCACGAGCCAGCCGGAAACAGCCGATGAAGTGCTGGGCGTCAATAACCGCATGCAGCTCAGCCATCTGGAGCGGGTCTATCAACAGCAGCAAGCGGCCAAGCTCATGGAGCAAGGCGTCACCTTAAGAGACCCGGCGCGCTTCGACCTGCGCGGAGAGATCGAAAGGCTGGGCCAGGATATCGAAATTGACATCAACGTCATTCTGGAAGGCAAAAACAGCATCGGCAGCAATGTCAAAATAGGTGCTAATACGCATATCAAAAACTCTACCATTGGCGATAATGTAGAGATTCTTGATTTATGCATTATCGAAAACGCCGTCATAGGCAATGGCAGCCGAATCGGTCCCTACGCCAGATTGAGGCCGGAAAGCGTCCTGGCCGAGGATGTACACATTGGTAATTTCGTGGAAATCAAAAAATCATCGGTAGCCACGGGCAGTAAAATCAACCATTTAAGCTATATCGGCGATACGACCGTCGGCAGCAAGGTCAATATCGGCGCCGGAACCATTACCTGCAATTATGACGGCGTGAATAAATTCAGAACGGTCATTGGCGATGGCGCTTTTATCGGCTCCGATACCCAATTGATCGCCCCGGTAACGATCGGCAAAAACGCGACCATCGGCGCCGGCTCCACGATCACTAAAGACAGCCCTGATAATCAACTGACCTTGAGCAGGGCAAGACAAACAACTGTAGACGGATGGCAACGCCCCATTAAACAAGAGTGCAAGGACGCAGGAGTTACGACTTCAGGGATGAAGGAGGTAGAGCAACGCAAGGAGCAGTTGCCGAGAACAATGTCAGGAACAACTGTCGAGGAAAAATAATATGTGTGGAATTGTAGGTGGTATAGCGCAGCGAAATGTAGTCCCCATCTTATTGGAGGGACTGAAGCGATTGGAATATCGCGGTTACGATTCGGCAGGAATGGCGGTCATAAACGGACGGGAAATATACCGCAAGCGGGAACTGGGCAAGGTGAAAGGCCTGGAAGACTTGCTGCAGGCCGATCCCATCAGCGGCACTATCGGCATCGCCCATACCCGATGGGCGACTCATGGCAAGCCCAGTACGGCTAACGCGCACCCGCATATCTGCAGAAATAAAGTGGCCGTGGTTCATAACGGCATTATCGAAAACCATGAGCAATTACGCGGGATTCAGAAAGAGAACGGCTACAAGTTCACATCGGAAACCGATACCGAAGTCATCGTGCATGAAATTTACCATGCCATGGAAACCTCGAACTCTCTGCTAACCGCCGTGCAGAAAACCGTGAAAAAATTCGAAGGCGCTTACGCCTTGGGCATCATGAGCGTCGAGTATCCCGATACGCTGATCGCCTGCAGAAAAGGCAGCCCCCTGGTAATCGGCGTCGGCATTGGCGAATATTTCATCGCCTCGGATGTCGCGGCCTTGTTGCCGGTCACGCAACGGTTCATTTTCCTTGAAGACGGCGACATCGCGGCGATAACCATAGACGACGTCGTCATTTACGATGCCAATGACGCGATCGTCAATCGCCCCATCAAAACCAGCCAGGTAAAAATCGACGCCGTCGACAAAGGCGAATACCGCCATTACATGCTCAAGGAGATTTATGAACAGCCTTGGGCCATCTCGGAAACTCTGGAAGGCCGGTTCATAAACAATCGCTTGCAGGAGAGTTCCATCGGGCACAATGCCGCGGAGATTTTCGACAAGATAAAATCCGTGCAGATCCTGGCCTGCGGAACCAGTTACCATGCAGGGCTAGTGGCACGCTACTGGTTTGAAAAACTGGCCCGCGTGCCTTGCAATATCGAAGTCGCCAGCGAATTTCGCTACAGAAATCCGGTACTATCGGAAGACACCCTCATCGTCACCATCTCGCAATCCGGCGAAACGGCCGATACGCTGGCCGCCTTGCAGGAAGCGAAAAAACTGGGCGCCAAATATTCACTGGCCATTTGCAATGTGCCGGAAAGCTCGCTGATCAGAGAGTCCGACCTGGTGCTAATGACACGCGCCGGCCCTGAAATCGGCGTGGCATCGACCAAGGCTTTCACAACGCAACTGGCAACACTGATGCTGCTGGTCATTGCCGTCGGCAGACGCTTCCAGCTGACCGAGCAAATGGAGCAAAAAATAACCTCGGAATTATTTAACCTGCCGGAGAAAATCGAACAGGCACTGCGATTGAATGATGAAATCAAACAATTGTCGGAACAATTCGCTGAAAAACAGCATGCGCTTTTCCTCGGCCGGGGCACGCATTATCCGATAGCCATGGAAGGTTCGTTAAAACTCAAGGAAATTTCCTACATCCATGCCGAGGCCTATCCGGCCGGCGAACTGAAACACGGACCCCTGGCACTGATAGACGCGGAAATGCCGGTCATTACCGTAGCGCCGAACAACAGCCTGCTGGAAAAGCTGAAATCCAACATGCAGGAAGTCAGCGCCCGCGGAGGCCAGCTGATTGTTTTCATGGATGAAACACTGGCCTCGGAAAGCAGCGAAAATGTACAGATTGTAAAAGTGCCGCAAGTCGAAAATGAAACGGCGCCCATCGTCTACGCCATACCGCTGCAGCTTCTGGCCTACCATGTCGCCGTCTTAAAAGGCACCGATGTCGACCAACCCAGAAACCTGGCGAAATCGGTGACTGTGGAATAGGTTTTATTAAATCAGGCCGCTTGGTGTGGGAGAGTAATAAAGTTTGAAAACAAGTCAATATAGACCCGAACTTTTACATCAAAGCTTGAAGCTAAAACATTAAAGTTGAAAACTTATTAAGTCCGGTCATGCTGATTAAAAGCTGACCGGACTTTTTATGGCAAAATTAAAATCTGATGTTACTCATGAGTATTTTAATCCAATTTGCCGCGATCATTGGGTTCCTAGCCCTTCACACTACGCAGTAATATGCTGACGTCCCCATCTAGGCCAAATCGTTTCTGAGTACGTCATGATCGCTCAGATCCTCATGGCCGCAAGCCAAGCCATAAACCCGCTGACACAACAAGTCGCCCACCTGGTGCCGGATTCGGTCCATGCCCCGGGGATCGTGCATCTGTGCCGCCAAAGCCGATGAGCCTCCCCCGCTGAACTGGGCTTGTGTTTAAAGACAGGATATTCTAGTTGAGCTACGGTACAATTTGGCGCGGGCAAATCCTTGTTCAAATTCAATGTAAGTAATTGAATTTTATCGAACTCTAATGAGTGAATAAAAAGTAAGACATTTATCTTGGATTGTTCGGTAGAAACTAGAACATTCAGCCGTTACTTGAAAGCAACGGTTATTGTGAAAATTGAGTATTGACAGGACTGCCTGAAAAAATACAGTAGGGTACGCATCGCGTACCAGACTGTGAAAGTATTCAGCATTTTTCTCCTCAATGTCTATATGCTGTTATATACAAATATCAAATGCACAACATATTGTGGTGAAAATTTCAAAAAACGAATACTTTCACAGTCTCGTACCTTTTCAAGCGGTTCCGGTGAATGCCATCCCAAAAGGTACGCACTGCGTACCCTACCGGGTTTATGAAAACCTCTGGCGCCGTGTCTGCCACTGAATGACTTGTTTTTCATGGCGACGAATGCCTGAAGGTAATGTTTCCGGCTAGTAAATAAACGCTCTAGCGCGGCATCGATGATTGATTGGCATTACAATCATCAGAAACAAACGATCCTACCGGATGACTTTTCACCCAATCTGGTTATCTTCGCATAATGCTGCATATTCTGTTGGAGGAACAAATTTGAACGAAGGAAAACGGCACGCTCAAACAATAGCTTTTTATAATGCCTACGCCGAACAATATATTGCGGAAACTGCTGGTTTAGATATTTCACACATTCGGAATCTATTTTTAAATCTTGTCCCAAAAGGGGGACATATTTTAGATTTAGGTTGTGGCTCAGGCCGTGATAGTCGTTTTTTTATCGGCCAGGGTTATTCAGTGACGCCTGTTGATGCGTCTCAAGAAATTGCAAAACGCGCCGGTGAATTAATTGGGAAAAAGGTTGAAGTCCTGCCTTTTCAAGAACTTGATTATTCAGAGACCTTTGACGGCATTTGGGCCTGCGCCAGCCTGCTGCATTGCCCAAAATCTGAAATGGACTCCGTTATGCACAGAATATCCAAAGCGTTAAAAGCTAACGGTATTGTGTACATGTCGTTTAAGTATGGAAAAGGTGAACGCGTCGATGAAAAAGGTCGTTTTTTCAATGATTACACGGAAGATGATTTGACTGAGTTGCTGGCCGCGCATTCAGATTTGCATGTTGTCGAAATGTACACCGAATTAAAACCCTTAAGAGGCGGCTTCCAGTCCTGGTTGAATCTAGTCGCAAAAAAATCAGGCTGATAATGGCGACTGGCATTAACCAACATTTGGTCACGGGCGGCGACGATCCTTTTCTGCCAAAATTGACCGATGATATCAATTCAGCGAAAAGAATCGATATCACGGTGTCTTTCATACGGCAAAGCGGGTTGCATTTAATTCATAATGCCCTAAAAGAAGCGCTTGAACGCGGCGTCGAGATGCGCATTTTGACTGGCGATTACCTAAACGTTACCGAGCCGATGGCATTGCGCTATTTATTGCTGTTGCAAGAATCCGGCGCGGATGTTCGGGTTTTCGAAGCACGTGAAGGGCAAAGCTTCCATATGAAAGCGTATATCTTCACTTTTTCTGACGGGCCCGGAAAAACAGGCGGTCACGCCTATGTCGGTTCAAGTAACATTTCAAGCTCCGCATTAAAGCACGGCTTGGAATGGAACCTTCGAGTAGCGCTTGAGGAAAACCCGGTCAGATTTGATGAAATTTGCTGCAAATTTGAACAAATTTTCACCCATCAAAGTAGCAAACGCCTATCCAATGACTGGATAGAAGCCTATCAAGAAAAGATTAAAAATCAGCCAGTCATTCTTTTTCCGGAATTGGAGCGAGAAGAGCCGTTACTCCCGCCCGAACCCAATGCCATTCAAAAGGAAGCACTGAAAGCGCTCAGGCAGTCCCGCGATGATGGTTATAAGCGGGGCTTGGTCGTAATGGCGACGGGGTTGGGGAAAACCTGGCTGGCCGCCTTCGACAGCGTGCAGTTGCAAAGTGAAAAAGTATTGTTCGTCGCTCATAGGGAAGAAATCCTGGCACAGGCCGAACAGACTTTTGTTCGCATCCGTCCTGAAGACAAAGTTGCGCGATATACCGGACTGGAACATCAATTGAGCGCGGATATGCTGTTTGCCTCGGTCCAAACCTTGGGTAAAGCACATCACCTAAAAAAATTCTCCGCAGATCATTTTGATTACATTGTCGTAGACGAATTTCATCATGCATCCGCACCCATATATCGGCAATTACTGATTCATTTTAATCCGCGTTTTTTATTGGGCTTGACGGCGACGCCGGAACGCACGGATCAGGCGGATATTTTGGCGCGTTGTGATGACAATCTGGTTTATCGCCGCGATATGTTTGACGGCATCAATTCGGCTCTTTTGTCTCCTTTTTATTATTATGGGATTGCCGATCAGGAGGTCGATTATCAAAGCATACCCTGGCGCAACGGCAAGTTTGATCCCGAGCAGTTGCAGAATAAACTGGCGACCGCGGCGCGTGCCAAACATGCGTTAAAACGCTGGAAAGAATTAAAGCAAAGCCGGACATTGGCGTTTTGTATTTCCAGAAAACACGCCGATTACATGGCCGATTATTTTCAGAATCAGGGCTACAAAGCGGTTTCGGTGCACAGTGATTCCGCCATTCGTCGTAACGAGGCCCTGTCAAAATTAGAGCGTGCCGAAATCGATATTATTTTTTCCGTCGATCTGTTCAATGAAGGAGTTGATTTACCATTGATCGATACGGTTTTAATGTTAAGGCCGACTGAATCGAAAATTATTTTTTTGCAGCAATTGGGGCGCGGGTTACGGAGGCATTCCCTGAAAGAAAAACTAGTGGTACTGGATTTTATCGGTAATCACCTGAGTTTTTTTCGCAAGCCGGAGGCATTGTTCAAAATTGGCGTTTCAAAGCATGATCGTAGCGAGTTTATAAAACGAGCCCAATCTCAAACCCTGGAACTGCCTGAGGGCTGTTTTGTGAACTATGATCTTCAAGCCATCGATTTCCTGGCAAAATTGATCGCTACAAACATCGACTCCCAGGAAGAGCTTTATCGATCGTTAAAAGTGTCTAAAGAACGCCGGCCTTCATTGGCCGAGTTTTATAAAGCCGGCGGTGATATCCGGACAATCCGACAGCATCATGAACAATGGTTGAGTTTTATCGCTTCCGAGCAGGACATTTCAGCAACGGAAAACCAATGCTTGCATCATTTTGAAGATTTCTTCAAAGAGATTGAAATAACCATTCTAAATAAATCATACAAAATCGTTCTTTTGGAAGCGCTCCTGGAACTTGACGGCTTTCAGAAGGCGATCGATACCAAGGATTTGGCCATACGAAGTTACAGTATTATTCAGCGTCGTCGAGCATTGCTTGTGGATTTGCCTGACGATTTTGGAGCGATCAATCAGTTAGAAGGTAAGGACGTCAAGCGCTGGCATAGTTATTGGAAAACCAATCCCATCAAGGCTTGGACGGGCGGTAATATGACGGATGCCAGTCAAGCTTACTTTAAAGTCGAAGATAATCGATTCATTTTTCAAAGTACTATTCCGGAAAACGAAATCGACATCTTCCTGGCCTTCGTTGGGGAATTGATCGACTATCGCTACATGCAATACGAAGAAAGGCTCCAGAAAAAGCCACCAGTTCAGAGCAAGCCTAAAGCTGACGTAATCAGTATCAAAAAAACCAGAAAGCAGAGCATTCCTTATTTCCCGGATTTGAAAATTGCTTGTGGCTATTTTAAAACCAGTCAGCACGATGAGGAGAATGTTCGCAAGCTAGCGTTGCCGGAGCATTATGGCCGATTGGATGCGGAAAGGCATTTCATTGCCCACGCGACAGGCAACTCCATGGATGGTGGCAAGAATCCGATCAGGGATGGCGATTATCTATTGCTCGAAACGATTACGTCCGACCATGCAGGCAGCATTAGCAACCAGATTGTCGCAATAGAAAGACAGGATGGGTCAGGGGATGATCAGTATTTATTGAGATACGTTAGAAAATTGGGGCCAGGCAATTATGAATTGATCGCGAATAACCCGGATTATCAGCCCATGCCGGCAACGGAAGATATGCGTACTTTTGCGCGACTTAAGGGGATCATTGGTTTAAATGACTTGGAAATTAATGACTAATTTTTAACAAAATTAGGAAAACCAGGCCTTGGTATTGACGTTGTAACCTGGAGCTATAGCCGGCCTGCCGCAAACCACGCAGACGAAAATGCGGTAAGATTTTTCAGCGCTTTATGAATCAAGTGCCGCAGGATAGGCCTGATGATAAGGAGGTGCGCGTGATTCTGGATCATGACTGCACTCGCAAAAAAAATGATGACTGCTTGAAAAAGCAGGATGGCCGCGTGGAGGCTTTGCTTTACGCCGACATCGGCCAGTTGGCTGAATCAAAAGGCTCAACCGTTCAAATGGCGCCGTCCATTAGAGGAAATAATGGTTTAGCCTGGGATAAGGCATTTGTTGACAGAAGAGCCGAGCGCATTTGTAGTTTATTGTTTGATAAGATGAATGCTTGGTTGAGTCAATATAATTCGTTTCATTCGTTAATGATTGCGTTGCAATCAGGAAAAACAATCCATGTTAAAACCGAACAATCCAGATTTGGTGAGCGAACAAGACTATTTACAAGGCGAGTTAATCAGCGACGTAAAGCATGAGCTCATCAATGGCCATGTTTATGCCATGGCTGGAGCAAGTGCTAACCATGAGCGAATTGCCGGTAATATTTACAGAAAATTCGGTAATCATTTAGACGGCTCAGCTTGTGAACCTTTTGGTTCGGACATGAAGGTTAAGGTCGGTTCAAATTTCTTTTATCCCGATGTGAGCGTCGATTGTCATTTCGATGAGTCCCAGCCTTACTACACGGAATCCCCAATAATCATTGTCGAGGTTTTATCGAAGGCAACGCGCAAAACCGACGAAACCGTTAAATTGCTGTCTTATATCAACATACCCAGTTTGCAAGAGTATGTGTTAATCGAGCAGGATTATGCCGATATTCAGATAATACGAAGGCGTGAAGCCTGGCTGCCGAGACATTACTTTCTTGGCGATGAAATCACGTTTGAATCAATCAATCTGACGTTGCCGGTGGAAGAAATCTATTATCGTGTGCATAACGCGGATATGGATGAGTTCCTAAGCAGCAAAATGGCGCAATAAAATATTACGCGCTTTTAAAAGTTTAGTTACCGACTCCAAGGCTAGCGGAAACGAGGCGGCGCGCCAGAACCTGGAAGCAGTTCCCGATTGACGACTGCCAGTTCACGATCGCATCGATGGGAAATTGCCTGGGAAACAACCCGGCGGCGCCTTCATTCGGGCAATAGCTTCCTGTGAATCGCAATGCAAAGCGGCCTTAACGTTTCAGCCACAGGCAGCACTGCGAACCTATATCCTCGTAGGGTCGAATTTACTTGTGCCCTTTAGGGTATTCGACCCGAAACACTGCGCTCGCACTGGAAGCCCGCCGGACGTTCCGGGTCCAAATACTCATGAGCACAAGCCAACTCAACCCTGCCGGTGCGTAATATCAGTAAGAAAAAAACGGCAAAAAAACACTTTACATATAAATGAGAACGATTATCATTTGAAGAAACTTAAATGATTTGGCTTTTATATGAAAAAATTATTTTCCATGTTCCGCCCTTCTCCATTTGTAAACCTGGCGATAGCACCGGACGTACTGGCGTCCCTTGTTGAAAGAGGACAAATCCATGCAACGGATTTTAGGTGTTTGGATTTCGGGTCAAAGCGGATCGTCTGGAAAATATTTTTGTCGCTGGCCAAATCAAAAATCAACACTACGCCAAACCGGCGCGATCGGGAGTAATCGATATGACAGATAATCAAAGCTACGGGTTGTTAATCAGCGCAATCAAACATTTAAAAATCCAATACGCATCCCGGCCGTCTTCGTGCATTGCCCTGGCCATCTCGCGGCAATACCGGTGGCTTGCCGAAATCTGCGAAGAAAGCAGTCATCAAATCGACTACTTCAACCAGTCAAGCTTATGGTTTAACAGCTACCGACAAACTAAGGACAAGCTGTCTGGTAGTCAGTCAATTTAATTATGATGGTTAAATTGTAGGTGCGAATTCATTTATGCCCTATGGATACTTGTGCCCTTGAGGGTAATACTCCGCAAATTTTACTCGTCAGAGACATAGGATGATGATATGGACTCCTCTTCACTCCCACGGTGTCATAATGCACCCAACAATAAACAACGGAGCAAAGAGGAGCCCGAAATGAATGATAATGTAGTTGGCCTGGACATCGCAAAGAACATCTTTCACTGCTATAGCCTGAACGCCGAGGGCAAAGCGATCAGGAAAAAGCTCAAGCGAGCAGAATTGCTGGCTTTTTTCGCCAATTACCCGGCGAGTCTGATTGGCATAGAAGCTTGCGGCGGAGCCCATCATTGGGGGAGAGAACTGACTAAGCTGGGGCA
>NZ_JQKS01000030.1:0-58752 GCF_000746145.1 Methylobacter sp. BBA5.1 | reverse complement strand
CTTTGAACCACAAGAGGCGCGGCGAATTTTGGATAAACTGGAAATCCATTACACGCCCAAGCACGGCAGTTGGCTTAATATGGCGGAAATCGAGTTGAGCATCTTATCAAGACAATGTTTGGATCGGCGCATTCCGAATCAAGAGGTCTTGAAAAACGAAGTCGCTGCCTGGCAAGACAAACGAAATTCGATTTCAAAACCCATGGAATGGCAATTTACCAATCAAGATGCTCGGGTAAAATTGAAAAAACTTTATCCGACAATACAACAATGACTAAGTACTAGTACTCAGTCAGCCTTGTTCTGACGAGTAAAATTTGCGGAGTATCCATAGCGTGTGAATAGTGCGAATGAATTCGCACCTACAATTTAACCGTCATAATTAAATTGACTGAGTACTAGGATTACCAAGGCGTTGCTGCCCAAGTTGGACGTCTCGCAGCAGAACTCGCTTTTACTATGCAAGCTTGGCGAATTTCTATACTGCCCACGACTTGCGTAGCTTAAGGCCTGAACAGCCCCATCTTTACTTGTTATGTTAAGCCTGGCAACGCTTCCGGCAGTTTACGGATAATCCGGTCGATGCGATGGCTTTCCACATGAAACAGTTAGAGGACGAAAGCTGCTCCGGCGCGAAGCAGTTTTATGCTGCCGAGCAGGTGCAATGCCGTCAGTAAATCCAGCAGGTCGGACGCCTGTTGCTGCTTTATGTCGATGAGACGGTGGAGCGACGCCATGCCATTCGGCAACGCGCGTACAAAATCATGCCGAAAGACACGCTTCAGGACACGGGTCAGCGCATGAGCGTAAAACCGGCAAGCAAGCTGGCCTCGCATTGGCAGGCGGTTGACCGTTAGTCCAGAGGCAATTCTACCGCCACCCTAATCCCCATGGATGGGGTGAATGCAGAGAAATGACGGGATCATTTCCTGTCCTTAGAGGCGTTCGTGCCCTTCGTGGCTAAATACTTTCACACTCTCGTACCCTATCATGCTTGAGCGTTTGTTTATCCCTCCCGTCCCTGCAATCGATAAAGCGACAGCCCGATATTGGCCTGCTGCACGAAATGCCTGAAGGCTCTGAAATCGTCTTCGCTCAGGGCCTGATGATTGTAGGCGCGGTCGCAGTATATCAGGCCGATCGGCTTGTCGCCGGCGCAGACCGGCATCAAGAAGCACGGGTTCTTGCCGACCAGTTTGGTGTCGCCGGCGGTAAACAAGGCAGCGTCCTGTTCCGGGTTCAGCCAGCAGCCGTCGTGATTGGAAAGGGTCTGGAAAAACAGGTTGGGCGGCGTCTTGGCGAGATTGAACACCAGCTTTTGCGTATAGCTGTCCTTGCGCCATCCCAGCGACACTTTCTCGCGCAGCGCCAGTTTGTCCGTGGTCAGCAGCGCGAAGAGAGTCCGGTCCATGCCGATGCCGCGCTGGATGCCTTCCAGCACGGTTTCCAGCAACAGGTTGATGTCGATCCGGCCGCTGAGTATCGAGGTGATATCCTGCAGAATCTGGAATTGCAATTGTTTCCTGTCGGTCATGGGCGCTGCCTCGGCCGTTTCGGGTTCGGATGGCTGTCCGGCTTCCTTGCGGATCAGGTCTGAGGCTTCATGGGCGCCGAAATGGCGGGCAATGCCGGCCGCGGCTTCGATGTTTTTTTGCAGGGCTTCCCTGACGGCTTGTTTCGGCTGCTTGGTGACGGCGGCGATTTTTTCCAGGCACGCGCCGTATTGCTTCGTGTCGGGGCCTTCCCGTAACGCCTCGACCACTTCATAGCCCAGGTGGACCAGGCCCACGCGCGGATTGACCGCGCCCTGGTTTTTCCTGATCGACTCTTCGATCAGGCCTCCCAGGTTCCAGGCTTTGCTCAGCGAACCGCCCAGATCCGCCAACGTGAAACCCAACACCTGCTTCTCCGCCGCCTGTTGGCTGGAGCCGTCTTTGACCAGTGCCTGGATCAGGTCGCCTTTGGCGCCGCAAAAACACCAAAAGGATATGTTGCCGATATTGTGCAGCAAGGCGGCAACGAACACTTCTTCCGGCGACCGGTCATGCGTGGCGATCGCGAGGGCTTTGGCATGCACGGCCGCGTGGATGGCCTGGGCGATTTCCTCGTTGGCCCGGCGTTGGTTGGTCGGCGACAGAATGGCTTCAAGAAAGGAGCAAGCCAGGGTGAGTTCGCGCAGCACTTCGGTGCCGAGCAGCACGATGGCCCGCGAGACGGTAGCCATTTTCTGCCGGGAGGCATTGTAATAAATGCTGTTGCTCAACTTTAGCAATTGAGTGGTGAGGTTCGGGTCCTGCAATATCACCGACGCCAGTTCCATCACGCCTTTTTTATCGTCGCCGATAATATTGTTGACGCTCCGCACGGTATTCGAAAAGATCGGCATGTCCCGATCACGCAGCATGGCCGTCCACTCTTCAAGCGATCGGGGTTCTGGTTTGATTTCGGTGACTGGCATGTTCATACTTAATTGTGTGACCAAATTCACAGAATTATTAAGGCAAGCCTGCGCTTGGGCAAGCTTTAATTTTAGCGGGACGGTTCGGTCGGCTCCGACTTCGAACGGATACGGTTGAAGCCGATTTTTTTAATCGGAGAAAAAATAAGTCGCGACGGTTGCCGAGCGAGGATTAAGACCATTGGGACGCACCCGGAGAAGTGGCGAAGCGGCCTAGCCAAGCGCAGGGTTGCCGGTTTAATGGATTTTCTGTCCGGCCAGCGCTTCTTTCGCAACCGAATTCAATACGGGTCGTAGGCCTGCTTTAGATCCTCTATGTCGATTTTATCCATCTGCAGCATTGCCTTTATGACTCTTTTCGATTTTACAGTATCGCTGTCATGCAGCATTTCTCTTAGAATCGAGGGGATGATTTGCCACGATACGCCGTATTTGTCTATAAGCCAGCCGCATTTTTGTTTTTCTCCCCCCTCCGAGAGTTTCTCCCATAATTCATCCACTTCTTCCTGGGTCTCGCAATTTACAAAGAACGACAGGGCCGGCGGCAAGGCCAGTTGCGGATCGCTGTTCAAGGCAATAAATTCCTGGCCCTCAAGCTGGAATATCGCGGACAGTACCATGCCGTTCTGTTCACTCCCTTCTTCGACATAACGGGTAATACTGCCGACTTTTGAATGTTTGAAAATAGAGGTATAAAAATTCATTGCCTCTTCGGCTTCGCCATTGAACCACAAGAATGGAGTGATTTTTTGCATCGTGTTTTACTCCTAACATGACAGTGGTGCCGATTCTTTCCCGTCTTGTTTTTAACAAGCCGGCGCTTAAGATCAACAGCGCGCTCCGGCCGGGCTAGCGGTTCAATAAAAAATCATTAACGCCAAAGCGCTTGGCGGGCTCCGCGCGGCATGGCGCTTGCTCGGCGCCTTGAACAAGGTCGGCTGACAACGGGCGCTTTCAAACCTGGGAACTACACATATGTCAGACTATTTACAGCGGCTACATTATTCACTTTCCCGGCATGATTGCTATTCGTATCGTCACTGATATCAGGGCCGTCCAGCGGGAATACAGGGTTGTTCTACACGGGTTTATAAAAGGTAATTGCATGCAAATAACCGAGCTTCAAACACCTCGAACTATCCTCAGGCCTTTTTCGGCAGGCCATGCAATGGAGACCTTTGCCTGGTTCGGCGACCCTGAGGTAATGAAATTCACGCCTTTCGGGCCTGATGAATCAGTTACCGCCACCCTTGACAGAATACGGCGCTATCTTGAGCATCAGGCGCAATACGGCTTTGCGAAATGGATGATTCTTGAGCGCGGCACCGGCAAGCCCATCGGCGATTCAGGCCTCATGTATTGTTCCGAGTGCCGGCGCTTTGAACTGGGATACCGGCTGTTGCCGGATTACTGGAACAAGGGACTGGCCACCGAAGCGGCATCAGCCTGGCTGCAACATGGCGTTCATGAGCTTGGCTTAACAGACTTGATGGCTTTCACGCACCCCGACAATGTCGCATCAGTCCGGGTGTTGGAAAAAATCGGCTTCAGATTCTCCCACCGGGCGGTTCTCATGGGGATGCCGAGCAAAATATTTACGCTTCCGGACAGCTCATATTGAGGCTGTCAAACGGCATTTAAAGGTAGAGTTTGAGTTTATTGCCAACCGCAAAAAACTAGCGTATAAGTTGCGCCGATCGGGAATGACAGCTGGCAAAAAAATTTATAAAACGGTCAGCGCCAAGGTTCGAATCCTGCCTATTCAGCCGCGCCACTGCAAAACCTCCGCCTGGAAAAGATCCGTACCCCGGAAAATGCTGGATTTCAATGGGCTGCAGCTTCATCGGCCTTGGTTGAATTTTCCGATCGGATCATTTCACATACACACAAGGAACGCTTTATGAAAACAACATCTGTATCCTTCATTGTCGCCGGCATGCTCATGTCCGCGGCATCGGTATCGGCCCCGGTCGATACGCGCACGCCGGTCGTCGTGTTCCCGGCCTTCCACCTGACCATGCTCGACGTGAAAGTCCATAAGCAGACGGCAGTCCCCGACTGTCCCGCATCCGGCAGTTTCGAGGACTGGTTCCTCAATCCCAACCCCGGCACCGAATTCAGCCAGGTCTGCCGGGACAGACTGCTGACGCTGGTGGTCGATCCGGACAAGAGTTTGCCGATGGTGTCGCGCTTCTCCAACCAGCCGGGCGTCAAGGTCAAGATAAAACACTATGGCGATACCGAGAGCGCACCTTTCTACGAGCCCCTGTACGCGTTTCTGGAATCGCACGGCTATGCGCGCAACCACAATATCCGCGTGGCCGGCTATGATTCCAGGCTGACGCCGGATATCGGCAGTTTCCTGGAGAAAACCAAGGAACTGATCGAGGAAACCTACCATCAGAACCACAACACGCCTGTGCATCTGGTCGGGCACTCCAACGGCCCCCTGTACATACAGTACCTGCTCACGCACACGACCCAGGAATGGAAGAACCGGTTCATCCACGGCTTCACGCCGCTGGCCGGCAACTGGCCCGGACAGGGGCTCCTGTATTCCGTGTATTTTACCGGCCTGAACATCATTGACTTCACCTTCCCCACGGACCCCGCGAATGCGGCCAGCAGCGCCGCCATGTACCAGACCCATCCGTCCAGTTACATGAGTTCCGCCGATCCGGCGGTGTTCGGTGATCAGGAAACCGTGTTGCAGATCGGGGATATATCGTACACGCCGGAGGATCACCAGCAACTGTTCGAGGATGCCAATCTGCCCTTATCGCAAGAACTGGCCGCCGCCTACATCGGCTTGGTCAAGTTCAATGAGCCGCAGAACTTCCCGAACGTCGATGTCTATGCCGAAAAAGGTTCCGGACTCGATACGCTGGTGGGACTGGGGCTCCCGGACCTGTCGGTCGGGCAGGTGGTTGATTTCGATACCGCGCCCCTGTTCATTCGTGACGGGGACGGCAATCAGGAAGACCTTACCAATGATGCGATCCAAGTCTGGCAGAACATGCCCTGCTACCATTTTGAGCTGAGTGACAATGCGGGC
Source organism: Methylobacter sp. BBA5.1 (assembly GCF_000746145.1). Lineage (NCBI taxonomy): Bacteria > Pseudomonadati > Pseudomonadota > Gammaproteobacteria > Methylococcales > Methylococcaceae > Methylobacter > Methylobacter sp. BBA5.1. The sequence continues at coordinate 53,239 of NZ_JQKS01000030.1, read as the reverse complement.
GTGGATCATTTTGCGCTGGCCAGTGACGCGGCTGTTCTGAACCGCTTGCTGACTCATCTCCAGCAGCCGAAGTCGGTTTGTCCGGCATCTTAAACCGCCTCCGGTCTTATCAGGCTCGCGGCCTGGTCGAGAGCGGCCAGGCCGCTTAACATCATGTGTAGACGCGCGCTCAATAACCATTCTGTCAGGCGAAATCCGGATCCAGCACGATACGGTAACGCGCCTTGCCTGCCGCCAGATGCTCAAGCGCCTCGTTGACCTGGCTCATCGGAAAATGCTCGACCTGCGGAGCGATGCCATGGCGCGCGGCAAACTCCAGCATCGTCGCTATTTTCATGGGGTCGCCGTTCGGCGAGCCTGAGACGCTTTTTTGCCCGAAAATCAGATCGATGGCCGGAATCGGCATCGGTTCGAGCACGGCGCCCACGATATGCAGACGACCGTTAGGCTTCAGCGTTTTCAACAGCGCCGCCCAGTCCAGCGGCGCATTGACGGTCACGATCAGCATATCCAGCGACCCCGCGATGTTCCGCATGGCCTCGCTGTCGCGGCTCGAGACCACGTGATGAGCGCCGAAACCGCGCGCCTCCTCGGCCTTGGATGCGTGCGACGTGAATGCCGTCACTTCGCAGCCCCAGGCATTGGCAAATCCGAGGCCCATATGGCCCAGACCGCCGATGCCGATAACGCCGACGCGGTCGGTGGGCTTGACGCCGAAGGTCAACAGCGGCGAGAACACCGTGATGCCGCCGCACAGCAGCGGTCCGGCGGATGACAAATCGAGCGTATCCGGCAGCGGAATGGTCCAGGCCCAGTGCGCCCGGACCCGGTCGGCAAAACCGCCCTGGTGCCCGACGATGGTCGGCATGGCCTCGGCACACAGATTGTGGTTGCCGGTCATGCATTCATGGCAATGCATGCAGCTGCCGGCGTTCCAGCCGACCCCGACCCGCTGTCCGATATGCAGGCCCTTGGCGTGATCGCCCAGGGCCACGACTTTCCCGGCCACCTCATGCCCCGGAATGACCGGATACTGGGACATGCCCCATTCGTCATTGATGATCGACAGGTCGGAATGGCAGAGGCCGCAATATTCGACGGCGATTTCCACCTCTTCCGGACCGAGCGGCCCCGGTTCATAGCTGAATGGTTCGAGTTTCTGCCTGGGACCGTGCGTGGCCCAGCCGTGGATTTCAGTCATGAGATATTCCTCCGGGTCAGTGATAACAGCCAATACCGGTTGGTTTCGGGCCTTTTCCGGCCGGCCGGCGCGTTTTTACATGCTTCGAGGCGGATTCGGGCGCGTCCATGAGTCTTGCTCCCGAGTTCTCAGGTGTAACTATGACGGAGACAGACAGGAAATGTTTCCGAAATAAACCCGCCGCCCGAACGGCAAGTCCGCCGTTTTTCACGCCATAAGCCAATGCCAGCAAGCCCGCGGGAATGGCGAAAACCCAAACGGCATAGGCCAGGTTCAGGGTATTGCGGCCGTCAACCCAGCCGCGCAGCAGCGGCATCAGCAGCGTGACGGTCAGATACAGCAATGCCGCAATAACCATGGATGCGTACCAATCGCAGTGCCGGTCCAGGCTCAGCTGCAGGCAGATACTCAGGAAATAGCTCAGAATGCCGATAAGGCGATGGCTGTCTTCCGCCGACAGACTGAGCGCATCGGACAGCGCGTCACCGGCATAAACGCTGAACACAATCCGCAGGCTGTTGGCGCACAAGGTGGTCAGCCAGGCCGCCATAAGCGCCGAAACGATGCGGCCCAGCGGGTGGAGCCGGTCCGGCAGCAACCATAAGTAACCGAGCAGCGAGATAATGAAAAAATTGCCTCCCGCACACGCCTTGACGATGCGGATATGATGCTCCCTGTCCAGCCATTCGCCGTTAGCCAAAGGTTCAAAGGACAGCGGGCTGAGCAGTTCCAGCAACAGGACCAGGGGATATAACAGCCATTGCAGTTCATCGGCGTTGGCCACGCTGTAATAGTGTTTTATGCCGATGACCATCAGGGCGGTCAATCCTCCATTGACCGCCGCACGGTTGGATATTTTCAACTGGCCGTTAAACATGATCTTGGCCCTTGCGCAGGCGCTTGGCGGCGATTAACGCCATGAGCATGGCCATCAGCCAGTAGAATTCCGGTTCCGGCATGGGCCGCGCGGCCAGCGCGTATTCGGAAACGCCTTGCGGCAGCGGCAAAGGCTGATGCACGTCTTCGGCCTGTCTGGCCGCATTGGCGACCACTTCATCCACGGCAATGAAAGCGGTGTAGGGCGTCAGCAAAGAATAATCCAGGCCCAGCTTGATGATTTCGTCGCGATTCAAGGCCATATCGTTGCCCGCCCTATCCGCCAGGCGCATCAGCCGGTTTCTTGCCCACAGCACGGGCAGCAGCCCGGCGCGGCTGTCATGGCTTGCCTCCGCCAGCGGCATGGCGACGTGATACGTACCGTTCGCGCTTTGGCCCTGCAATTCAATGGCGGCCTGATCGCTTGTTGCGCGGTATTTGCCGAAAATCACGATGGGCCGCTCGGCCAGCATCAGCGGGATGTGCTTGGGTTCCAGGTCATAAAGCTCGACATCCTTGCCGGTCACGGCGATGTTGCTCAGCAACGGCGCTTCGATAATGCGGCGAAAGCGTGTGCTGACCGCGTCCACTTCCTGTTCGCCGGTGACGATGAACGGCTCGCCGGCGCCGGCTTTGGCCATGGATTCGATCAGATGCCGGTTCACCGAACTGCCGATGCCGAAGGCAAACAGATTGCTGTTGTTGAGATGGTCGGCGATCAGCGTGTAAGCCTCGCGCTCGGCATTCACATAGCCGTCGGTGATCACGACCAGACTGCGCGCCACATCGGCTTTACGCGGCATGGCATAAGCCTGGGTCAGGGCGTTGATCAGTTCCGTGCCGCCTCCGCCGTTATAGCCCGACATCATGGCGAGCGCCTGCCGGATATGTTCGGGGGTTGCCGTTAAAGGCTCCGGCGACAAGACGCTGGCATCGCCGGCAAAAAACAGGATATTGAAGGATTCGGTCGGCTTCAGCGCGCTCAGCAATCGGGTCATTAGCTGTTTGGCGGTATCGAGCGGAAAACCGAACATCGACCCGGACACGTCCACCACGAACAGGTATTCACGGTTCATGATCTGTTCGGATTGCACGCGGGCGGGCGGTTCGGCCATCATCAGAAAATAGTTGTCCGCGCCCTGGCTGTAGGTCATCAGGCCGGAGACGATCTGCTCGTCCTGCAGGCGAAAGCGCAGAATGAAATCCCGGTTGCCCGGCTGCGTTTCGGAACCGGCCAGACTGACCGTCGCCGACTTGTCGCTTTGCCAGCGGGTTTCGATTTTATGCTGAACCGATTGCAGGTCCTTGATGGCGATCGGGCTGTCGATGGCCAGATTGATGCGGGTTTCGGTCGCCGCCGGGTTACGGCCATTGGCATCCTTGGCGTAAGGGTTGGCGATCCAGGCGGCATCGCGCGCCGTCTGCAACGGATCGCTGCCATAGCGCGGCCCGACCACGGTCGGATACACCAGCTCGTAAACGCCTTGTTCGGGAATCAGCAGCTCGCTGTAGGTGAGCGTCAGTTCCACGTCGTCGCCCGGCATGATATTAGCGACATCCATCATGAACACGTTCGGGCGCTGCTGGGTCATTAGCGCGGCGCGCTTGCCCTCCTGCCGCGCCTGGGCGAACAACTGTTTGGCCTGCTGCTTTTCCTCGATTTTGGCCTTGACGATACGTTCGCCGATTTTCATGGTCAGGCCGTGCACGGCGGCATGCGTGGAACCCGGAAACACGTAGCGGGCATTGATCGCGCGCTGGCCGTCATTGCGGTAATGCTGGCTGACGGTCACCTCGGCAATCGGGCCATTGATGCGGATATCGGCATGGCTGGCCTTTAACGGCAGCACATCGGTAGCGGGGTCACCGTCCGGTATCCATAGTCTGGGCGCCAGGCTTTCGGCGCAGTCGTCGCAAATCGTCTCCGCCTGGCTGCCGGCGGCGATGCAGAACAGCAGGATGATAATTGATAAGTGTTTGAACATGGTCTTTCCTCGTCATCTGTGGTTTAAGATGAAACGAGTATAAAAACCGAATGCGGGGCTTTTATGCGATGAACATGTGTTTTTGATGGGGAATGTGTGTGCGGGTTAACACCGTTCCCGATGTAGGGGCGAATTCACTTGTGCCCTTTAGGGTATTCGCCCAAGGCGACTAAAGTCGCCTCTACAAATGCTGCCGGGCGCATACGATGAAATCATGGAACAGCGAATGAGTGTAGCGGCGTTCGGTGTTGCTGACCTGGGCCGCTAGAGACGATTCTACGAGCAAGGACCGGGCTGGACTATCGGTGCGGCAGAAGGCCAGGTCATATTCCTTCGATAAAGGGAGGCGCTTCTCTTTTAGCGAGTTGTCAACTACACTTGACTCATACTCAGAGTGAACCGAACGGTATCGAAGGCGGAAGCTTATCGATGGTCGAGGGCTGCTGTCCACTGAGGTCTGGCAGGCGACCGCCTGTTGAGCTACAGGCACTTGGAAGTGCGGCGGCGGAATATGGAAAAAAATCTGTCCTGCGGGAAAGGCTATTGCAATATCAGCAAATAGGGCGGCCAAGATAAGGAAAATGGGTAGCATCCCCTTTTTCATCGGTGACATTGTGTCACCCAGCGCTAATACAATTTCAGCAACGGACTACAAGCTTTTTTATCGCGAATGCAAGGAGATACACCTGACTAAAACCAGCTAATTGCAGTGGACAAGCCGACTGCGTCCAACGCAAATATTATTCTAACAATGCCAACCAAATAAGGACTTCCATGGCCAATAGTATTGTATATCAAATGATCAATGAATTTGCCGCCCGCAAGGGTGTAGGCGCATTTCCTCGTTGCGAACGAGAAAGAATCGTGGACCAATTGCGTGATCGCGTAGCCAAGCCATCAAAAATATATCAAGGAAGGAGCAGTTTATGTGGTCCGGCTTCATTTCTGTATGCCATTGCAACGGATAAGCCGCACGTTTATGTGAAATACATCATTGATTTATACGAACAAGGCGAAGCAGCCATCGGCAATTTAAGAATAAAACCAGGCGCGGCTTGCAAAAACTACGACGTTCCTAAAGCTCTCATACAAGAAATAGACTGGATAGGGCTTGCGAGCCTCAGAGACTCGACAAATTCCATTTTCGACTATCAAACAGTGGATGACCAGTTCGCCGGGATAACTTTACCAGACCATTTGCAGGAATGGTTTATAAAGAGCGGGTACACCCAGGTCTATAACAGAACCAATTTAATCTTCGACAAGAACCTGTATACACTTCATTCAAGCGCACCAGAAACGGCAAAGCGGATACGTCATTTGTCTATTGATCGGCGCCAACTTACTTTCGGGCTATCCTAAAGGCAAAGTGCCCGCCGACCATTGGGTCGTACTAAATTCTGATATTCAGATCGATGGCTGTCCCGCAATCAGTTGGTTGCCACTAGGCGCCAAAGTGGATGATGACGAGACCGTGTATGACAAAAAAATCGATTTCAAAGTGTACACTTGGGGTCAAGCCGATTATCCAGTCAATAAGAAAAGGAAAGACGTCACCGTGGGCGAGTTCCTGGACTATTTTTATGGTTACGTATCGGCAAAGCTCAGCTAAGGACGGATTTATGAAAAGACTGGTTATGCTGATTTTGCTGAATTTCATGGTTGCGTGCACGCTCAGGTCGGCATCAGATGCAAAGCCGAAATTGCTCGATGTTGTTTTTTCCAAGGCGTTTCCGAGTGCCTCGTTTAACAAGGTAGAGTTTTCAAAAGACGGAAAGTCCATACTGGCTGTACCTTATTCTGGCGCGGTTTATGTGGTTGACAGCGAAGATTTCTCAATGAAAACTCTGGAGCTAGAAGGAACCTTGGCAGAGGCAGGATTTATTCCCAATGGAAATGAAGTCTTCACAGCCGATCTTTATGGATTTGCACAAATATGGGATTCAAATTTAAAGAAACGTTTCAGTTACAAGTTTCCAGAAAGTGGGAAGCTGGCTAGCGTCAGCGAGGGTTCGAAATACATAGCGTATGGCGGTTATTTGTACGACACATCCGCCAATAAGCTCCTGGCAGAGCCGGTTGACCATGTTGATCAGAGCGCACTGCAATTTCACGGTAGCGACTATGTATTGTCCGCAGGGTATTGGGATCAATTCGTGATCATAAGAAATCTGACTGACGATACCCGTACGCTTTGGAGAACCGATGACAGGATAACCGCAGCAGTTGCCGTTGATGATTTTATCGTGGCAGGCACTGACGATGGTAACTGTTATGTTTGGACCATGCCGGGAGACAAACCTGTGCGCACAATTACAGGTTGGGGGAGAATTTACTTAATGGCTAAACACCCTAATGAGCCCATATTTGCAATCAGCCGGGAAGACAGCGCAACCGTCTACTCGCTCAGACCCTTTAAGAGATTGCTTGATATAGATGCGAGCGACTTGATACAGTCCCTCACCCTCTCAGAGAATGGCATCATTGCCCTCGGAGAAAGCAATGGAACCATTCAGATGTGGGATATCAACAAGAAAGCGCTGATTGGAACGTACAGAGTTGATAACGACCCCATTTACGGTCTAGCCATCGATCCCAAGACATCCAACTTAGCCGCTGGCACTTATTTCGGCAAATTATTATTGTTGAAAGCGAACAGGGAAAGCCATGGGGGGACTCCTTAAACTGAATATTTCATCAAGAAGACCAAAAGTAAGCGCCTCTAGGCGACACGGAGTACATGAAGTTTTTTAAATTCAGTTCTTTACACGGTGTTTCAATAAAATCATGACGTTGCAAGGAGAAAAATGGCAACCCCTGTTTTTCTTCGTGAACTCTGTGGTTTCATGAAATATCCGGGTTAACGTTATAGTTATGCGAATAATAAGTAAGAGGTAGTCATGAAGTTTATAAGTATTTTGCTGGGTATCTGGTTGTTAAGTGCATGTGCCGCTACTGATATGACAGCACGTTTAGCGCGAGGAAAGGGAGGAATTCCTACTACCCAATTTTCCGATGCAAAAACGATAGAAGAAATAAGAGCTCTTAAACCACAAGCGCGAATACCATTAAAAATTGCAGTAATGCCATCGAACAGGTGGGAGGCGCTTTCTCAAGAAGAACGGGATGTAATCGAAAAATGGAGCGATGATCTAAAGAAGCTTGGTTTTGTTAAAAGCATCGAAATCGTTCCAAAATCAATTGCGCCAACTTGCGGATATCAAGATGATAGTAACTGTTTCCTTCAGGGTTCTAGAACGGCGGGGGCTCGTTTAGGCGCCGATGCAATTTTGTTCCTAAATGACAGCACAGTAACTGATACATATATGAATCCACTAAGTATTTTAAATCTCACAATAGTTGGTATGTGGATTGTTCCAGCACATCATAGAGACTCATATTCCATCTATGAAGCGTCACTTTTTGATATAGATAATGGATATCTTTATGCTGTGGTTGAAGGAGGTGGTGAGCACAAGGTCCTTAGGCCATATATGTATGACGAGTACCGTGTTGGCGAGAAAGAAGCTCGAATAAAAGCTTTAAACGCAGTCGGTAGTAAGTTATACGCGCTGGCTAAAGAGCAAATGGCGACGCTGAATTCGCTTAACAAAAGCAATTAACTCGGACAATTTTCCGCGGTGTTCTGTTCAAGTCCTGCATATCGCTACGCTAGCAGGACCGTAGGTGCGATTACGCTGCGCTAATCGCACCTACGGTCCTAATATATATTTACTTCAGAATGAATGAGCGCGGCGGCGCTTAAACATGGATGCCTAGCGACAGTTTTCAGACCTTCATTTGCCATTGACAGGCAGTCAAGAAACCGCAGTCGCGGCTGAAGAATTTGATAAAACGATTAAATTCAATAGCCTAACGTTGAGCAAAAATCCGGGCGTTGATGCAATTTTTAAGGCTCACTGCGCTCAAAAAAGCATAACCAATTCTGCGCTTCTTACTTCAACAAGTCCGGAGAATCCACCGTGAAAACATTGACTAAATTGGTTTTGGGCATGATGGGACAATTGCGCCCCGGTCCCGTTCGGGGGAAATCGACAGAATCGATCGCGCTGCCCCCGCCTCAGAAAACGGGAGGACTTCCGCTGATGGAGACACTGCTCAATCGCTGTTCGTCGCGCGAATTTGCGCCTGATGCTTTGCCCTTGCAGCTACTTTCCGACTTGCTTTGGGCGGCTTATGGCGTTAACAGACCCGATGGCGGGCGTACCGCGCCTTCGGCCTTGAATGCGCAAGAGATAGATGTTTATGTGGCACTTCCTGAAGGCGCTTATTGGTATGACGTTCACAGGCAAGCGCTCGACCTTATGGTGAAACAGGATCTGAGGCGAATAACGGGTTATCAGGACTTTGTCGATGAAGCGCCGTTGGATTTGGTTTATGTGGCCGATCACAGGCGCATGGCGATGGTACCGGTCACTCAACGTGAATCCTACGCTTCCGCGGCGGCGGGCGCCATTGCACAGAATGTCTATTTGTTTTCCGCGAGCGCCGGTCTGTCTACGGTCATTCGCGCCTGGATCGACCGTGCCGCCATTGCCGACGCGCTGGAATTGTCTCATGATCAACAAGTGTTGTTGTCGCAGACAGTCGGTTTTCCCAAGCGTGGCGCCAGGGATTAAAGCGTAGCAAGTTATATTTGCGGTTCTGCCGCAAAATTGACAAGCTTCCAATTTTTTCATACTTTCATTCAGTCAAAAAGGCTATTTATGCTTCTGGCGGGAGCGAAGTGACTCCCTTTCAATCGTTATTCGTAGTTCCTTAGGAAAAATCTACAGGTATGTATGTGCCGCTTTATTTTTTGAGGATACTCTATGAACCAACAAACGCCTGCCCGTCGAAGATTCATCAAGCAAGTAATTTTGGGCGCCAGTGCTCTGGCGCTTCCACCACTCAATGTCCTTGCCCGGCCTGCCAGGGAGCGCCTGGGCGTCGCCCTGGTGGGACTGGGCCACTACAGCACCCACCTTCTGGCCCCGGCCCTGCAGCGCACGAAGTACTGTTATCTTGCCGGCATTGTCACCGGGACACCGGCCAAAGCCGAGCAGTGGAAACGGCGCTATGGCATTCCTGACCGGAATATTTATGACTATCAATCGATGGATAAGATCGCCGACAACCCGGATATCGATGTCGTCTATATCGTGCTGCCCAATGCCATGCATGCGGAGTACGTCATCCGCGCCGCCAACGCCGGAAAGCATGTCTGGTGTGAAAAGCCCATGGCCATGACAGTCAAGGAGTGCGAAGCGATGCTCAAGGCCTGCCGGGATAACAAGGTCAAGCTGGCGATCGGCTATCGCATGCAGCATGAGCCCAATACCCAGGCCGTGATCCGCTTCGGCAAAGAGCGAGCCTATGGACCGGTAAAATCGATATCGGCCGCCGCCGGATTCTACTACAATCGAACCGACCACTGGCGGCAGAAAAAGAGCATGGGTGGCGGCGCTATGTATGACATGGGCGTTTATTCGCTGCAGGCCGCGCGCTATTGCAGCGGTAAAGAGCCGATCGCGGTGACCGCCCGACAGTCGACGAACCGCCCGGAAGTTTTCAAGGATGTGGACGAAACGATGACCTTCGATCTCGAGTTTCCAAGCGGCATCAAGGCGCATTGCAAGACCAGCTTCGCTACGAGTATGAATTCCCTGCACGTGGACTGCGAAAAAGGCTGGTATCAGCTGGAGCCCTTCCAGAAGTACAGCGGTATCCGTGGATCAACCAGCGATGGCAAAACATTGGACGCCTTCCTGGACAGCCAGCAAGCCAGGCAAATGGATGACGATGCTTTCGCTATTTTACACAATCAATCTTTGCTGGTGTCCGGCGAGGAAGGACTGCGCGATATTCGGGTTGTGGAGGCGATATTCTCATCGGCGAAAACCGGTCGGAGAATAGTGATCTAAAAAGCGATGGAATATCAGAAACCTATCGACACGCCAGCCACAGTAGACAAGCTGACTTGACGAACATGCGGAGAAAACTGTTTTGAAGCGGGACGGGGATTGTGGTCCCCGTCCCTAATGTTTCTGCAATGTTTGAGCTCAGAAGCTATGCTTAACCAACGCCAAACTTTATGGACGGGGCAATATGCCCCGTCCAGCCGCAGGTAGATCATTAATATAGCGGGACCTTACGGTTTCAAGGCTCTGGCAAGGGCGGCGGTCAAGCCCTGATCCATTTTTGTAGGGGCGAACCTATGTGTTCGCCCTTGCCCGACGGTTCCCCCTCGGCCAATGGTTTCCCGGTAACCTGTCGTGCACCGGGCACAGGGCGGACACGCAGGTCCGCCCCTACGGTTCATCCCGGAATTGGAAATGGACCTTGCGGTTGTTTCGGCAATCCCGTAAGGGCGAGCGGCCCCACAATGATATTAACGGCAGAGGCTTATCCTCTGTGCGGAAACCTGAGCCGCGCCTCCGTGCCGTTGTCATGCGAGACCATCTCCACTCGGCCTTGATGCAGTTCCATCACTTCCTTCACAAAGTTCAGGCCCAGCCCCGAACTGCGCCCGCGATTGCCGGGGCGCGGCAGGGAATAAAAACGCTCGAAAATACGTTCCCTGGCATAGTCCGGTATGCCCGTGCCATGGTCGCGAATGGACACCACCAGCCAGTCCTCGTCGGCGTAGCCGCTGATACGGATGTGCCCGGCATCGGGCGAGAAATCGATGGCGTTGTCGATAATATTGAACAAGGCCTGACGGATCAAAAAGCGCTCGCCCGGCACGCTGAACGCTATAGGATGCTCGATGTTCAGACCGATCGCGCGCCGCTCCAGCGTACCCTGCAGGGAAGCGCCGATTTCAGCTAGCAGTTCGGTAAGCGGAACCGTTTGCGTCTCGATCGAGCCTTGCCGGTTTTCCAGCGCCGCCAGTTCCAGCAGGCGCTGAATGAGGTTGAGCGCCCGGTCGTTTTCGGACTGGATGTTTTGAATGAACCGCTGGCGCTGGGCGGCCGGCATCTCCTCCAGCAGCAACTCCGCCGACGCCTTGATGGAAGTCAGCGGGCTTTTCAGTTCATGCGCCAGGGTCTGCGTGTACTTTTCGATGTAGTGCTTGCCGTCGAGAGCCTTGCGCATGGCGTCGATGGCGTTGACGACCGTACCGATTTCATTGCGGCCCAAGTCGGGCGCGCCGACCGGTTCGCCCGCGGCGATGCGTTCGGCGAACCGGGCCGCCTGGTAAAGCGGCCGGCTGACCCAGAGATAAAGCATGGTGGCGATGACGATTACCAGCACGGTGACGCCGAGGACCGTCCATAGCAGATCCTGACGGGCGGCCATAATGAAATGCGAGACGGTGACCTTGGGCTTGCCGACGCTGAGCACGCCGACGAGGTCATTGCCGCGGTAAATCGGTGCGGCGATATAAGCGATGGAATTGCTCTCGCGCTGTTCGATTCCGCGCATGCGCCGGTCGTTCGGCGACGAGCGGGCGCCGTATTGGCCTTGCAAGGTTCTGGACACATCGCGCCAGGCGGCGAAATCCTTGCCGACGTCGAGCTGGTAGGAATCGAACAGCACCTTGCCGGCCCGGTCGGTAATGTAGACGCGGATATCGACGGCGTTTTTTATCAGGCCGTAAATGTCGGCGTTGACCTGCCGCGCATAAACACGGGTCAGGGCTTCTTGCAGCCTGTCAAAGCGCGGCGGGGCCTGATCGAATTCCTGGCTGGCGATTTCGGCCAGAATGTTGGCCATATCCACCAGCGGCTCTTCGAACGATTGATAATAGCGCGGCCGCAGTTCCAGGCTGAGCCAGCGCTCCAGCACGAAAAAACCGCTGCCCAGCGTGACCAGGAATATCAGCAGGATGCGGGTCCTGACCGTCATGCCGGCGGATTCAGGGCGTAACCGATGCCGCGCAAGGTGCGGATGGCGTCTTCCTGGGGACGGACGGCGTGCAGTTTGGCGCGCAGGGTCTTGATATGCGTATCGATGGCGCGGTCCAGGCGGTGCTCCGGCGCGTCCCAGCACTGCGCGAGCAACTCTTCCCGGGTAAAGACCCGCTGTGGCTGGCTGACGAACGTATGCAGCAGCCGGTATTCCTGCAGCGTCAGATCAAGGGGCAGGCCGTAATAACGGATTTCATATTGTTCGGGAAAAATCCGGAAACGCTCGGGGGCGGCAAGCGATGGCGGCGCCTCCGGTTTCGGCTGGCTGCGGCGCAATACGGCCCTGACCCGGGCATTGAGTTCGCGCGGGCTGAACGGCTTGCCGATATAGTCGTCGGCGCCCAGTTCCAGGCCGACGACGCGGTCGATTTCCTCGGTGCGCGCGGTCAGGAAAATCACCGGCGGCGGTGCGGCCAGCCGGGCTTGCAACGATCTCAGGACATCGAAGCCGTTCATGTCCGGCAGGCCGATGTCCAGGATGATTAATTGCGGCCGCAATGCTAAGGCCTGCTCCAGGCCGTCGGCGCCGGTGGCGCTCCAATGCGTTTTAAAGCCATCGGTATTCAACGCATAACAAATCGTTTCCGCGATGGCGGGTTCGTTTTCAATGATCAGTACCGCGGACATAGTATCGGGCCAGTAGGGGCGAAAGCTGGAGAAGGTCGATTATAACCAAATTTAATGATGAATTTCCCATTCGCTACGGCGCCGGCTTGGCATGGTCTTAGAAAAAGGGAGTGAGCTTGCAAAACCATATAAAGCGCGTAACCCGGATGAAACCTGCGAAGCCCTGGATTCCGCAGGTTTCATCCGGGCGATTTCTCTGAGCCTCCCTGTCCCTTGATTCAATAAGACGCCAGTTCCTGCTCCAGATCCTTGACCAGCGTGGCGACCAGGGACCTTAAGGAGCCGGTCTCCAGAAAAAGCCGTCGCTGACGAAGATAGCTGGGGTGTCTGACGAGATGACTGTCCAGCTGCTGTAAATACTCCGCGGTTCCCAGTTCACGCGCGGTTGGGGCCAATTTCTGCAGCGTTTCCTGAATCACGGCCTTGATAGGGCGATTGCGGCCCTGGTCATCGAAGATATAGTCGGCCTCCAGCCCCTGGTAGGAGGCGTTGAAACTGTTCATTTTTTCCATCCACCAGGGGCGGGGTTGCAGATGATCGCCTGCTTTCTGCTCGTGACAGCGGAGGAGATAGACGATCAGGGTGTAGGTCAGCGCCGCCATCAGGATATTCTCGCGGACGGTGGGCAATGCATCCATCACCCGGACTTCAAGGGTGCCGAAACCGGGGGAAGGGCGTAAATCCCAGTGCAGATCGCGGCATATGGCGCTCAGCCCGGCCGTGCGTGTGTTTTTGAAGAATTCGGCAAAATCGTGCCAGGCACTGAAACTGGGCGGCACGCCGTAATCTCTGAAAATCGCCAAGAACCGCTGACGAAAGGAGGCAAAGTTGGTGTCCTCCCCCTCCCAAAAAGGCGAACTGGCCGATAATGCCAGCAGGATGGGCAAATAGGGCTTGAGCAACGTCATAACGGCCAGCGCCGCATCCCCGGAAGGCATGCCGACATGGACATGCAGGGCGAAGGTTTTCAGCCGGCGCGCCAGATAGGCCATTTTTTGCTCGATGGCGAGGTAGCGCGGCAGCGGGGTGATGCCGGCCGGATGCCGGCAGAAAGGATGGGCGCCGGCGGTACAAAGGATAATACCTGAAGATTCGCAACGGCCCTTCAGCGTCTTGACCAGCGAGATCACATCCGCTTCCAGTTCACGGATGTTTGCGCAGACCTTCGAGTTGATCTCAACGGAACATTGGGTCAATTCCGGCTTGATTTCCGGCGTTTCGGGATAATTGTCCAGCAGGGGCGATATGCCATCGGTCAAATCCAGGGTAACGGGATCCAGTAGCTGAAACTCGATTTCGATGCCCAGCGTGGTTTCCGGGCATGCCTTGAATTCGATATAGGGATGAGCCTCGGGCTCAGGCTTCCTGGGCAGCATAGGTGTTGATCGCTTCTCTTGCGACCTCGTTGAAGAAGGCCGCTCCGACTTTCAAGGCCTCTTCAGCAAAATCGAAGGCCGGGCTGTGCAGGGGAATGTTCTCCCAGCCTTCGCGCCGGGCGCCGAACCGGACATAACAGCCCGGGATCCGTTCGAGATAATAGGCGAAATCCTCGGCGCCCATGCTGGGATAATCGAGGGGGACCAGTCCCTGCTGGCCGACCACTTTTAGCGCCGCGGCTCTGGCGATCTCCGCCTCCTGTTTGGTATTGACCACGGGCGGATAGCCTTCCGTGACTTCCACATCGACGACGGCGTTATGCAAGACCCCGGTCGCTTTCGCCATGCGTTTGAGACCTTCGATGATGTGTTTTCTCACCGGGCGTTCGGTGGTGCGAATGGTGCCCTGCAGCACGGCATGCTCGGCAATGACGTTAGGCGCCGTGCCGGCCTGTACCTGGCCGATGGTCACCACCGACGGATGAAACGGGTTGATTTCCCGCGATACCAGGGTCTGTACCGCCATGATCAGCAGGCCGGCGACGACCACGGCATCGACAGCCTCATGGGGCCGTGCGCCGTGCCCTCCGCGCCCCCGTACCCGGATGACAAACTTATCGGACTGGGCGGTGATGACGCCTGGGGCGACCATGATTTCCCCCACTCGGAACTGACGCATCACATGGCCGCCGAAGATCGCCTTGACGCGGTTCAGGGCTCCGGACTGGATGATCACTCGGGCGCCGGCCCCGCGCTCTTCGGCCGGCTGGAAAATCAGCACCACATTGCCGGGCGGCGGATTTTCCTTGAGCATGGCGGCCGCTCCCAGAAGCATGGCCATGTGGCCATCGTGGCCGCAGGCGTGCATTTTGCCCGGATTGACAGAGGCGAAAGACAGTCCGGTCGTCTCGTCGCCGGGAAGGCCGTCCATATCGGCCCGCAACGCGATCGTCGGGCCATCGTCCCGACCGCTGATCCTGCCGACAACGCCGCCGCCTACGCCGCCGTATTCGAAAGGAATATCCAATCGTTGCAATTCCTCCATGATGACCAACGCGGTCTGCTCTTCCTCAAACGCCAGTTCCGGATAGCGGTGGAAGGTTCTGCGCAGTTCCACCATCCGGGGAAATATCCATTCAGTCAATGCTTGCACGCTCATAACCTCTCCCACTGCTTTTCTGCTCGAAAACGAAGTTGTTATGACATCTGATTCGATTTGCCGCGTAAGATTCCGCTAATGTTTATGAGGTTGGTCAATTGTGGAGATAAGGTTGCGGCCGGGGTGAATGCCCTGTCGGTCAATGTGCAGACCGCTCACTGACCGACAGGGCGCCAGAGGTGACCATAAACCCGGTAGGGTACGCAGTGCGTACCTTTGGGGATGGCATTCACCGGGACCGCTGGAAAAGGTACGCACTGCGTACCCTACTGTATCTTTCAGGCAGGCTTGTCAATAACAAAACTCAATTTTCACAACAGCCGTTGCTTTCATGTAACGGCTGATTGCTCTAATTCAAGGAGGCTGTATGATTCGCGGAATAGGCTTTCACTCTGACCCCAATTATTCACGCCCAAAACCCGGTATTGGTTTCCATGGAGGACCATTGGAAACAGGAACGCTCGCTATTTCGTCGGTTACGCGGTTTAGTGCGAATGAATTCGCACCTACACCGGAAATTCATCCGCGCACTTGAGGAAGTTATTTTATGCGCATTCCTAAGTACTAGCCCCTCGTTCAGCATCCGTCGAATCTCTTCCAATAATTCTCCTTCGATATGCCGCTTGAATAACTCCCGATATCTGGCTTGCCCCTGACCCGCAAAGAAAGCCATCTGGCTATCAAAAAGAGTAGCAAGTACCGAGTCTCAGTTATAGGTGTTTGACACGAGTTTTTTTGCTGGGCTTTTCCTATACCCTTTGCTGAGCGCAGCTTCAGAATTAACGGCTTCGTCAATCAGTAACAGACGCTTGCCCGGCCGCCCATGCGAAAGCCAGTCCTGCCACGAGGTTCGAAATGAAGCGGTTAACGCGGAACAGGATTCAGGACAACGCATTGGTCCTTATATCAGATACAAACACTTCCCTGGAGGTCGCATCATGTCTGATCACAAAAATGAGAAAACCCGAAACGGGATAACCCGTCGCGACTTTTTGGCCACGAGCGCCGCCGCGGCAACCCTGGGAGCCTTGGGCTTATCGGACCCGGCCAGCGGCGGACCGGAACTTCAAGCCGCGTCGGGGAGAAAGTCAAAAGGCCCCCGCTGGCTGAAGGGCCGCCGGCCGAATTTCCTGATTCTCATGTGCGACGAGATGCGCTATCCGCCGCCTTATGAAACCGAATTTGCCAAGGAATTTCGGCAAACCTACCTGAAAACACAGAATGCGCTGAGGATGCAGGGCATGGAATTCCATCGGCATTATGCCGCCTCGGTCGCCTGTGTCCCCAGCCGGGCTTCCCTGTATACCGGCCATTATCCATCCCTGCATGGCGTCACCCAGACCACCGGGGCGGCCAAGGAAGCGTCCGATCCGGATGTATTCTGGCTGGATCCCAATAGCGTTCCCACGATTGGCGATTACTTCCGGGCCGGCGGCTACCAGACTTACTGGAAAGGCAAGTGGCATGCCTCCGATGCCGATTTAATTCTCCCCGGTACTAACGATCCGATCGCCAGTTATGATTCAAGCGGCCAGCCCGTGCCGGCCCAGGAGGCGCTTTACCTTGAAGCGGACCGGCTTGAGCCGTTCGGTTTTTCGGGCTGGATCGGCCCCGAGCCTCATGGAAGAGCACCGCTCAACAGTGCATCCTCGGCTAAAGACGCCCAGGGCCGGGATATCGGATTTGCCAATCAGGCGGAACAACTCATTCAGCAGCTTCATCACAGCCACAGCCAACAACCGTGGCTCATCGTCAGTTCTTTTCTCAATCCCCACGATATTACGCTTTGGGGATTGGCGGCAGAGCTTTCCGGAAGCTTCGATTTCACGATTGAAGATATCGTACCGGAGTTTCTGCTGCAGCCCGCTCCCTCGGGGCCGACCCAAGCGGAGAATCTGGCCGGGAACAACAAGCCCGGTTGTCAATCCAGTTACAAAGACGCCTATCACAGTGTTTTTCAGCCTATCCTTTTCGAAGAGGAATATGTCCGGTTCTATTACCAGCTGCATAAAAACGTCGACGAACAAATGATGAGGGTCTACCAATCCCTGCTCAACTCCCGCTTTAGCCGCGACACCATCGTCATCTTCACCTCCGATCACGGCGATCTCCTCGGTTCGCACGGCGGCTTGCACCAGAAATGGTATACCGCCTATGAAGAAGTCGTCCATGTCCCGCTGATCATTTCCAATCCCTACTTGTTTCCGCGGCCGCAATCGGTGGATACCCTGACCAGTCATGTCGATTTGTTGCCTACGCTGCTGGGGCTGGCCGGTCTCGACCAGGAGACGCTTCGCGAGCAACTCGCCCGGAACCATACCGACGCCCAACCCTTGGTGGGCCGCGACCTGTCGCCGCTGGTGCTCAGTGAGGTGAGTTCTGATGCCATGGAAGAGGCGCCGGTTTATTTCATGACCGATGACGATCCCAGCCGGGGCCTCGATCAGGACAACTGGACCGGAATTCCCTATAACTCAGTCATCCAGCCCAACCATATCGAGACCGTGATCGCGCGGCTTTCGGACGGGAAACTCTGGAAATACTCGCGTTATTTCGATAATCCCCAATTCTGGAGCGATCCGGAGACACCCCCCAGTGATACGGTCGTGATTCCGCCCAAAGAGCCGTTGCCTGCCGCCGAAGGCACTTACACATTCGAATATACCGTGACCGTAAAGGAGGCTCCGGCGCCTGATGAGTTCGAGATGTACAATTTGACGGATGATCCCCTGGAGCAGAGCAATCTCTATGGGAACTTCAGCTATCAAGCCCAACAGCAAGAGCTGGCGGCATTACTGGTTCAGCAGTGCGAGCAAAAACGGTTGATACCCAATACCAGCAATGGCACCGTACCGAGTCAACCGGCGTGCTGACCAGAATATATTTCACCACGAAGGCCAAAGGCGCCACTAGAGCAATCAGCCGTTACTTGAAAGCAACGGCTGTTGTGAAAATTGAGTTTTGTTATTGACAGGCCTGCCTGAAAAATACAGTAGGGTACGAGGCTGTGAAAGAATTAGTGAAAAACGTCATAAAAAGCCTTATTCACCACGAAGATCACGAAGGACACGAAGAAAAAATTAAGTTAATCAAAAGCTTAAAACTTCGTGCTCTTCGTGTCCTTCGTGGTTAAATCCCTTAAATTGAATACTTTCACTGTCTCTCCTGCGTGGGAACCCATACCGGTGCTCATTCCAGCTGCTGTCTGCATTCCCATTTATGCCCTTCAGGGTACGCAGGAGCGTGGGAATGAGGAAATGCCCTGTCGGTCAGTGAATGGCTTGTTTTCATGGCGACCCATGCCTGAAGGTGGTGTTTCCGGCTAATAAATAAACGCTATGGAATTCTATTCTAATAAAACGGGTTAAGTTGCTTGGTGTTAATCATACAAGTCGTTCATGCCCTTCGAGGCTGTATGAACTTTCCGGGTTAAGGCTATTTTCGCCCATTCCCCCACGCTTCCTCCCAGGACTCCGGCTTCCCGGGCTCAAAACAACAGAGCGTCCAGGCATAGGCAATGCCCTCGGCAAGCACCTCTTTAACACCGGCGCTACTTCTCCACCAATGCGAAAAATCATAGGTCGATGGCGGCGCCGCAATTGTGCCGACTTCCACATGCTTCCCGAACGCCAATTGATAGAGATTGCGTGAGCGCCGGGTATGGGGGCCGCTGCTGAACAGGTCGAAAGCGGTAACTTTGCGTCCCTGAGACTCAAGCAGCTGCCTGACAGAAACGCTGCTTCGATAAGTCCGGTCCTGAGCCGATGCCGGCGCGGGAGCGACAATAATCTGCGCGTCGGCAATGCCTAATTGCTTCAATTCATAAGCGGCGCGTTCAGCGTAAGTGCTAAATCCGGACCGGCAGAAGTTGCCCTCAATCGGCCCGCCGCTGACGACAATGGCTTCATAGCCGCCCTGTTGAAAAGTGTCCGCCGCCATGCGTAAAGACGGCAGTGAAACCCAGCCCTCGACAACCAGTAAACCATGCCGGACAGGACTATTGACAGCTAAAAAATTGGGCAGTGCGTAAACAACGGCCGACAGGCTTCCGCAGCCGATTAAAGTAAAAAACAGTATCCCGGCAACAGTGGGAACCGGGATCATTCTGAGATGAAATAAATGGAAGGAAATTAAGGGCATGGGTTTATCAGGACTGTAGCGATCCGTTCAAACGTGCTGTTGCTCTGTCCTTTGCCGGCGACCTTTGGGCGCGGTTTTGGCGCATCAGGCGGAAGTCTCCAAATCCACGTAGGATTCCGGCCTGAATCGCGGCGTGCAGATCGCAAGAAAGACGAGACTGGTAGTGCCGGTGTTTTTGATCCGTTGAGAACGGCCTGCGGGAATAGACACGACATCAGCGGGGCCAACCGGCACGTACGGGGCGCCATCTATTTCCACTTCTCCCTCGCCTTCAAGGATGACATAGCGTTCGACCGTACCGCGGACGGCATGCAGGCAGGTCGTAATGCCGGGCTCGACGCGAGCCCGGGCAATTGAGCAGGCTTCATCATCGGGCGTATTGAGCATCTCGACAATGAAACATTTCTCGTCGGTATAGAACTCGGTTTCGGGCTTGAAGCGCCATACCGTTTCCATGGTCAACTCCTTGCATTCAATAAAAAAACAGGCCTTGCCTTTGATATTCAGGCATTGCCGTGGCGTTTGAAACCCGATTCAACCGATAGGATAAACAAGGCCCCTGTCGGGCTATTCGCGATTATTCTGCATAACGTTGTCATGATGATTGGGGTCATGCCGATTTTGTCCTTTGGTATTTTCACAGCCCCAAAGTATTACCAGTATAAAAAGCATCAGTGTTGATCGTTTCATCACCCGCTCCTTAATCAAATGGTGGCTCGGGCGAATAACATAGCAGAATCCGATGCAGCTAACTACCTCCATTTTGCTAACTGATGTTACGCGGATAATTGACTCAGGCGCCACTGTGGGAGCGATGCCTTTATGCCCTTTGGGTATACATCGCGACTGCCGGGCGTAAGATCAGGTGCTAATATTAAGAACCGTGCCCGCGCTCAGCCTCAGTATGGGTTCCCACGGAGGACCGTGGGAACCAGGGCAAAGGGAGTCTGTATCGTGCGGATGCATTGTAGGGGCGGACCTACGTGTCCGCCCTGTTTCGGGTGCACAACAGGCTATCGGGGAACCACAGACCAAAGGCGAACCATTGGGCAAGGGCGAACACACAGGTTCGCCCCTACATGTCTGTTCATTTTACGGTATCAGGGTATCAATCCGTAGTAATTGCCAGATTAGGCTGAGCTATTTGCTTAGGTTAGCGCGTTCCTGTTCGATCAGCTGGTTCATGATTTCGATCATCTTTTCATGAGAGCCGGCTAAAGGGCCGTTGGTTTTGTATTTGCCGTTGATGATGACGGCTGGCACACCGGTGACGCCGTATCGGGCCGCTATCGCGCCGGCCTGGCGCATTTTCGTGTCGACCAGGAAGGAATTGTAGGCGGCGCGGAACTGTTCTTCGTCGACGCCGTGCTCGGCAAAGAATTTGGCCAGTTGGTCTTCGTCTTCAAGTTTCTGTTTTTTGACCTGAATGGCGTCAAAAAAATCGGCATGCACCTTGTCGACCACGCCCAGCGCCTCGGCCGTGAAATAGGCCTTGGCGTGTTTGCCCCAGAGGCTGCTGAACACGGCCGGCTGGCGGATGAATTCAACATAGTCGGGCAGGTTTTGTTCCCATTTTCTCAGCAGCGGCTCAAAGTCATAGCAATGCGGACAGCCGTACCAGAAGAACTCGATAACTTCGACTTTGGCGGGATTGTTGGTCGGTTGGGCCTGCGACAGGGTTTCATAACCGACTGGCTCGGCTTTCAGCAGCATGGACCATGAAAACAACAGGATCAAAAGACCGGTTGGGATGATTTTTTTTAACATGATTTAGAGTTCTCCATAAGAATGTAATCCGGACAAAAACATATTGACGCCAAGGAACGCGAACAACGTGACGAAAAAGCCGATGATAGCCCACCAGGCCATCGGTTTGCCATTCCAGCCTTTGGTCAGGCGCATGTGCAGCCAGGCCGCGTAGTTCAGCCAGACGATCAGGGCCCAGGTTTCCTTGGGGTCCCATGACCAGTAGCCGCCCCAGGCCTCCGCCGCCCATAGGGCTCCGAGTATAGTGGCCAGCGTGAAAAAAGCAAAGCCGAGGGCGATGGCTTTGTACATGACGTCTTCCAGCAACGGCAGCGCCGGCAGGCGCGTGGCCGCCAGGCCGTTCGGGTTTCGGGCTTCGGCCCCGGCTTTCAGGATGAACACGACGCCGATCATGGCGGCCAGCGAGAACGAGCCGTAGCCGATGAAATTGGCGGGCACGTGGATTTTCATCCAGTAGCTGTTCAGCGCCGGCACCAGCGGCTGGATTTCATGGGCCTGCTTGTCGAAGGTGTACCACAGCAGAAAGCCTACCGCGGCGCTGATGACCAGCAGCACGAAGCCGCCCAGGGAGCGCGTTTTGTAGCGCTGCTCGTAATACAGGTACAGCAGCGCCGTGATCAGCGAGAACAGGATGAACACTTCATACAGGTTGCTGACCGGGATATGGCCGATATCGGCGCCCATCAGGTACGATTCGCGCCAGCGCACCATCAGGCCGGCCATGCCCATCGCCGTGGCCGACCAGGTCAGGCAGCCCGCCACCTTGCCGGAGAATGCGTTGCCGGAAAACAAATGGCCGAAATAGGTGACGGTTGCCATCACGTACAGCGCGCTCATCCACATGATGGCCGACTGGCTGGCCAGCAGGTATTTGAGGAAGAAATTGCTGTCGGCCGCCGACAGGTCCGCTCCGTAAAGCGCAATGGCGAACAGGCTGAGGCCGGCGATGGCCAAAGTAAAGGTTCGCAATGACGGCCAGAACCAGCCCAGCCAGACCGTCAACAGGCCGCTGCCGAGCAGGATGGCGATTTCGAATCCATCCATCAGGTGCCGGTACTGGCTGAAGGCGAACACGGTGCCGGCCATGATCAGCAGCGCCCAGGCCCAGTCAAAGCGCGAGCGCTGTGTTAAAAAGCCGTCTGATTTGAAGTCTTGATCTAAAAGATTTTCCATAGCGGTATGCAGAGATTGGTTACAGATGAGATCCGGCGGGATCAGGTTAGCTTTTGGGTCAGGTCTTGCCTGATCAGTTCAAATTCCCTGTCGAAGTCATAACGGTTGCGCAGGGCGCTGCCGGCCAGGGTCAGCGACGATTTTTCGCCGTCCGGCCTGATGATCACCCAGAGCCGGCGCTGCGGCAGGTAGAACATGAAAAATACGCCGACGGAGAGCAGCAGACAGCCCGGAAATACCAGCCACTGGCCCGGCGAGCGCGTGACTTGCAGGCCGGTCGCCTCGATGTGCTTGAAGCTGTTCAGCGACACCAGAAACGGCGAGCCGTACTGATGGCTGACATTGAGGGCATTGACGGCATTCTCAAAGAAGCGCATGTCGAAATCGCTGACCGGCTGGTCGATATCGACGCCCTCCTGTTCCAGTATCGTCAGATACATATTTCTCAGGAACTGGTGCAGGACCGTGGCATACAGTTCGGCGACCTGTCGGCGCTGCTCTTCCGGCACCGATTTTTCAATCTGGGCCGAGATGCGCTCGTTGCCCCCGTCGATGAACTGCCGGCTGAGCGTGATCATGAAGTCGGCGACTTTTTGCTGTTCGGCGGCCGGCAGGCTTTGGCTGTTTTCGGTGGCCCGGGCCGTGGCCAGGGCCACCTGGTTGAGCCGGTCCGGATTGTGCAGCGCCGCCAGAAAATTCAGGAACCGGTCCGGGCGCTGTTCCGTGTCGGCCGGAATGAACCAGTATTGAAACGGTTCTGCCGGCGAGCGGCGCATGCCGCTGAGGTAGAAGGATTCGCCGTCCTGTTGCACGGGCTGCATGTAGTTGATGTATTCCTGCGCCGTGCCGTCGGCCTTGCGCAGCTTGAACTGGAAGCTGGGCCCGATATTGTGGAATTTCTTGACGCCGGTCGGGTCCGGATTGACGTTGAACGGGCGGAAGTCGACGATTTCCAGCGACAGCTCGCCGGACGCGGTTTTGATCGGATGCGCTTGCTTGACCGTCGCTTCGATTTCCCGCGCCTGGCCGCCCGTGCCGGTCAGCGGGTGCAGGGCCAGCTTCAGCTGCGAGCCGCCGTCGCCGAAGCTGTTCTGGTAAATCGTGTAGCCCTTGTAGCTGAATGGATGATTGACCGAAATGGTTTGTCTGACCGGCGCGCCTGAGTCCTCGTCGATAATGACCAGATCGCTCTCGAACGACTTGGGCTGGCCGCTTTCGTAATGCTCAATGCGGAAATCGTCGACGCGGATGGTAAACGGCAGTTTTTGCACCAGGTAGCCGTCCTTGAAGTCGATGAAGGCGATATTGGCGGCCTTGCCCTCGGTAATGTCGATATTGGCGCGGAAGGACAGGTTGTCGGCCGGCAGCGTGCTTTGCTCAGGCACTTCGCTGGCCGGAATCCGGCGCGTCTCGACAGCGATATCGCCGCGCATCTGGGCGATTTTCAACGGCACGTTGCCGTCCAGGAGCCCGCCGATGCAGATGATGACGATCGCGACATGCGTGAAAATATAGCCGAGACGGCTGCCGGCGCCTTTTTTGGCCGCGATCAGCTGGCCGTCCTGGGTGTCGAGCCGCTTGATCTTATAGTGTTTGTGTTTGAGCAGGGCGCCGACATAATCGCTGCTGGACCGGAGCGGTTGGGCGCTTTGCCATTGGGCATGATGGGCCAGGCGCTGCAGGGCGGTCCGGTGCGCATGCTCATGGAAATTGCGCATGTCCCTGAGCATGTGCGGGGTGTTGCGGTACACGCAGACGCTGGTCGACACCACCAGAAACGTCAGAATCGTTAAAAACCAGCTGGACGAGTAGACATCATACAGGTCCAGGGCCTTGAAGATCTCGAACCAGAACGGGCCAAATTTCAGCACATAATCGACGTAGGGCTGGTTCTGCTTCAGGACCGTGCCGATCACGGCGGCGATGGCCACGGCAACCAGCAGCGTGATGGCCAGGTTCATGGAGCCGAGAAAGCGGAAAAGAGTACGGGGCAGGGACGCGTTAACGGAAGACATTGATTTATAGGTTAACTATGACTATCCCGTTCTGAGGGATGTCGGGTAAATACTGAAAGATTCAAGCATTACAGGGTATTCATTGCTGGCCTGCTGCTTCGATAAAGCCCGGCGGCCGTTTCGGGTCGAATACCCTAAAGGGCACAAGTACCCATAGGGCATAAATGAATTCGACCCGGCTGCGATGATTTGATGAATATGAGAGTTGACTGCGTAATATCGGCTATTTCATCATCGAAATGCGATAGGAAACGGCTTTGATTTCATCATCGGTCATTTTCTTGGCGATCATGTGCATCATGTTTTCCGGATTATTGCTGCGGGCGCCGGCTTTAAAATCTTTCAGCGCCTTGATCAGGTAATCGGCATGCTGGGCCTTCAAGGCCGGAAATGCCGCCGGCTTGTTGCCTTCGCCGAAAGGGCCGTGGCAGGCGATACAGGCCGATACTTTCCGTTTCAGGTCGCCGTTGCGGTAAAGATCGCTGCCCTGGGCGATCAGAGTTTGCACGGGGTCTTCCTTGTTTTCGGTTTCCGAGACCGGTTGCTCCTCTTCATCGTCATCGTCCAGAACCGGCAGTTGGTTGGCCGAAACGCGTTTGGAGGCATAGTAGGCGGCAATGTCGGCGATGTCTTCATCGCTCAGGGGCATCGCCATCGGCGACATGACCGGGTCATTGCGCGTGCCGTCCCTGAAGTCCTTCAGCTGTCTTTCCAGATAAGAGGCATGTTGCTGTGCAAGCTTGGGGAATGTTGATACCATGCTGTTGCCGTCCTCTCCATGGCAGCCGGCACAGGCAGCCGCTTTTTCCTGTCCTGCCTTGATAGAGCCTTGGGCATGTGCGATATGTGTGGCGCCACCCGTAAACGCCAGAGCCATTGAAAGTGCCAGCAATTTTTTCTTCATCAGGTTCCCCTTCGAAATAAAGTCATCATTTATGGTAGCCTTTATAGTTATTGGTCGGCTACTTAACAGTCGAATTCTACTCTAATTAACAAGCTTAAGCGAGGCAACGATGAATCCCATCTATCACCAGGCAAAATTTATCAACAGTTCGCCGCACATGCGCAATGCGCCGGCCGACCAGGGCCTGGAAGTCGCCTTTGCGGGGCGCTCCAACGCGGGGAAATCGAGTGCGATCAATACCCTGACGCGGCAAAACGCGCTGGCGAGGATCAGTAAAACGCCGGGCAGGACGCAGATGCTCAATTTTTTTGAAATCAACGCCGGGCTGCGTTTCGTCGATTTGCCCGGTTACGGGTATGCCAAAGTGCCGGTGGACGTGAAGAAAAAGTGGCATGAGCTGATGGAGCATTATCTGATGCACCGCAAGTCGCTGTGCGGCATCATTCTGGTCATGGACGTGCGCCATCCCTTGACCGAGTTCGACCGGCAGATGATCGCCTGGTGCGAGCATGCCGGCCTGCCGTTGCATATCCTGCTGACCAAAGCCGACAAGCTGACTTACGGGGCCGCCAAAAATACGCTGTTGCAGGTCAAGAGAGAACTGAACGATGCCGGCTGTCCGCTGACGATCCAGCTTTTTTCGTCATTGAAGAAAACCGGTATCGATGAAGTGCATGAGGCATTGGATAATTTGTTCAGCCGCGCCGAACCCGATCAAAGCGGGATTTCGATCCCTTCCTGAGCCAACAGCAACTCGAAGCCGAGTGCCGGATATTTTTTCAGCAGGGCTTCATAAATAGCATCGAGCTCGGCATCGCTGCGGGTCGGTTCATGATGCGTAAGAAACAGTTTTTTCACCTGGGCATCGGCGGCCAGTTTGATGGCCGAATCATAAGTGCCATGCCCCCAGCCTTGCTTGGTCGCGTATTCTTCGCCGGTGTACGACGAGTCGACGATCAGCGCGTCCACATCCCGCATGGCGAGCGTGACTTCCTCGCGCTTGGCTTCAATAAACGACTGGAATTCCGGATATTCTTCATCGCATGCGCTGTAAATATTGACTTGCGGCTCGTAATCGCCGGTGAAAAACAGCGATTGCCCGTCGCAGTCAACCCGATAGCCGAAATTCAATACGGGATGGTTGAGCACAATCGGGGTGATCTTGGCGCGGCCGATGCAAGTCGGCTCGCCGGGCTTGATCGTGAAGTATTCAATGCCGGCATTCAGCTGGGCTTCGCGAATCGGAAAGAAACTGTATTGCAACTGCACGGAAAGGGCGCGGTGAATGCTCTCATTGGTGACCGGGTCCAGTCCGCCGTAGATGTTGATCTGGTTGTTCTTGATGAACATGGGCGTGAAGAACGGCAGGCCCTGGATGTGGTCCCAATGCGTATGGGTGATAAAGATATGCGCGGTAATGGGCATTTCCCGGTGCAGCGCCTGGGCCAGCGCGTGGATGCCGGTGCCGGCGTCGAGGATGATCAAATCATTGTCATCGGTTCTGATCTCTATGCAGGTCGTGTTGCCGCCGTATTTGACCGTATCGGGCCCCGGTGTCGGTATGGATCCTCTGACGCCCCAGAATTTAAATTTCATGGCTGTTTTTTAAAGGGCGATCAAGGAGCGGGCTTCTGTTCTTATCAGTTCCAGATCCCCTAAGGCATCAATCAGCGCAGTGAACGGCATCCCGAAACGCGTGTCGATGAAGTCGGGGAAAGGTTCGATTACGGCATTGCCGCCATCGCCCGACTGCATGTGTTTGCTGATTTGATTGGCGGCGAAAAGGCAGTCCCGCATCGGATTGTCGCTGTCGCCTGTGTCATGGTGATTGGCGATGGCATCGACCAGCAGTGCGGAAAGCTCCCATTTTTCCGCCAGTATTTTGCCTGCCTGGGCATGATCGAAACCGATGAATTCCAGTTCGGCCAGGTTCAGCGGCATATTCCGCTGCTTGCTTTTTTCCAGGACGGCTTTGAATTCGGCCGGCATAAATTCGGCCAATACGACTTTGCCGAAATCATGCAGCAGCCCGGCCACGAAACAGTCGCTGCATTCGGACAGCGGCAGACCCAGGCGCGCCGCCAGCATGCGGCTGACGGCCGCGGTCGTCAGCGAGTGCAGCAGGAAGTCATCGGTATTGAAGCCAGCCCGGTTCTTGTTATTGAGCATGCCCATCGCGGCGACGCCCAGCGCCAGGTTCTTTATCGTATTCAGGCCGAGATGCACGACCGCGCGTTGTATCGAACTGATTTTTTTCGGCAGACCGTAGAAGGACGAATTGATGGCCTTCAGGATTTTAATCGTCATAATCGGGTCGCATTCGATGACGCGCACGATTTCCTTGGCCGGTGCATTGAGATCGAAAGTGAGTTGAAGCACTCTCTGTACGCTTTTAGGAAAAGCGGGCATTTTTTCAACGAAAGCAATGAGTTTATCGTTTTCCGGTTGTGCCATTAAAAGATACGCTAAACAATATTTAATATTGAAATAGCATAACAGAGAAAATCGATTGTGGAATAGCGGTAAAAAGAAAGCCCCGAATACATGTGAATATATCGGGGCTTGAAAAGAAAATCAGCCAATAAATTAAGGGGGGAATTGACTGACTTGACGCCGTTTTAAGGCGTACGTCCATATGACGCAGATCAATTTAAAAAGTTCCGGCCAAATTTTAATTAATTAATGATATTGCGCGCGGGCGGTTTTTTACCATGTTTACCGTCAGCCGCGGCATTTGAATTCCTGGTCTGACGCGAGGCAATGGCCGATGCGGATAGTGCGAATACCCTCAAGGGGCACAAGTGAATTCGCACCTACAATTTAGCCGGCAAAGCATCTTTAATGCGCCTCATCCCAGTCCGGTAGGGTACGCATCGCGTACCTTTTGAGATGGCATTCACCGGAATCGCTGGCAAAGGTACGCGATGCGTACCCTACTGTATTTTTCAGGCAGGCTTGTCAATAACAAAACTCAATTTTCACAACAGTCGTTGCTTTCAAGTAATGGCTGACTGCCCCAGCCATCAAGGCATCTTTAATGCGCCTCATCCCAGTTGTTGCCGGTCCCGATATCGACGACCAGCGGCACGTTCAGATCAGCGGCCGAGCACATCTGTTTTCTGATCTCGGCCGTGCAGCTGTCCAGCTGGTCTTCGGCGATTTCAAATACCAGTTCGTCGTGCACCTGCATGACCATTTTGGCGTCGGGCTGTTTTTGTTGCAGCCAGCGATCGGTGAAGATCATCGCGCGTTTGATGATATCGGCGGCCGTGCCCTGCATCGGCGCGTTGATGGCCGTGCGTTCGGCATACTGGCGGCGCGCGGCGTTGCGCGATTTGATCTCGGGCAGATACAGGCGCCGGCCGAACAGGGTTTCCACGTAGCCCTGCTCACGCGCCAGGGCGCGGGTGTTGTCCATGTAATCCTTGACGCCCGGATAGCGGGCAAAATACAGGTCGATATAGGACTGCGCCTGGTTGCGCGACAAGCCGAGCTGCTGCGCCAGGCCGAACGAGGACATGCCGTAAATGAGTCCGAAATTGATCGCTTTGGCCGAGCGGCGCAGGTCGGGGGTGACCTGGTCGGGCGCCACGCCGAACACTTCGGCGGCCGTCGCGCGGTGCACGTCCTCGCCGGCGCTGAAGGCTTTCAGCAGGCCGGCGTCATTGGACAGGTGCGCCATGATACGCAGTTCGATCTGCGAGTAATCGGCCGCGACGATTTTATAGCCTGCGGGCGCGATAAACGCCTGGCGGATCTTGCGGCCTTCCTCGCTGCGGATCGGGATGTTCTGCAGGTTAGGATCCGTCGACGACAGGCGGCCAGTCGCGGTCACGGCCTGATGATAGGACGTATGGACGCGGCCGGTCTGGTCGTCGACCTGTTGCGGCAGTTTGTCGGTATAGGTCGACTTGAGTTTGCTCAGGCTGCGATATTCGAGAATTAGCTGGGGCAGCGGATAGGTCAGGGCCAGTTCCTGCAGCACCGATTCTTCGGTGGACGGCTGGCCTTTCGGCGTTTTCTTCAGTACGGGCAGCTTCTGCTGGTCATAGAGGATGTTCTGGATCTGCTGCGGCGAGCCGAGATTGAACGCACGTCCTGCCAGGTCATGGGCGCGCTGCTCCAGCGCGGCCATGTGACCGGCCAGTTCCAGGCTGTGCTGCGCCAGCATGGCGGTGTCGATCAGCACGCCGTTGCGTTCGATGCGCGCCAGCACGCTGATCAGCGGGATTTCGATTTCCGAGTACAGCTTCATCAGGGCTTGGTGCGGGGCCAGCTTCGCCATGAGCACCTGATGCAGTTTCAGCGTGATGTCGGCATCCTCGGCCGCATAAGGCGCGGCCTGTTCCAGCGGCACTTCCTGAAACGGGATCTGTTTCGCGCCCTTGCCGGCCACATCCTCGTAATGAATCGTGTCAATGCCCAGATATTCCTTGGCCAGGTCGTCCATGTTGTGTTTCGTGGCCGTGCTGTTCAGCACATATGACTCCAGCATCGTGTCGTGGGCGATGCCGCGCAGCGTGATGCCGTGGTTGGCCAGCACGTGTGCGTCATACTTCAGGTTCTGGCCCAGTTTGGCTTTATCCGGGTTCTCCAGCAGCGGGCGCAGGCGTTCCAGGACGGCGGCCCTGTCCAGCTGATCGGGGGCGCCGGGATAGTCGTGCGCCAGCGGCACGTAAGCGGCCTGACCCGGCGTGACGGCAAAGGAGACGCCGACGATCCGGGCCTTGCTGTAGTTCAGGTCGGTGGTTTCCGTGTCGAAGGCGAACAGCGGCGCCTGCTCGATCTGTTCCAGCCAGTGCTTGAACCGGTCCTCGGTAAGAACGGTTTCATAAACCGCGTCCGGGGCGGCCGGTTTCTGCTCCGGAACGGCGGGCATCTCGCTCTGGCTGTCGAGCAGTTTCAGCCACGATAAAAAGCCCAGCTCGGTCAGCAGCGTTTTCAGCTCGGCTTCGTCCACGGGCCGGCGTTTCAGGTCTTCCAGGCCGTAAGGCAGGTCCAGGTCGCATTTGATGGTCGTCAGCTGCTTCGATAGCGGCAGCTGGGCCAGGCTGGCGCGCAGGTTGTCGCCGATTTTGCCTTTGATCTGGTCGGCGCAGGCGATCAGGTTTTCCAGCGTTTCATATTGCTCCAGCCATTTGGCCGCCGTTTTGGGGCCGACCTTGGGCACGCCGGGAATGTTGTCGACGGTGTCTCCGATCAGGGCCAGGTAATCGACGATCTGTTCGGGCCTTACGCCGAATTTGTCGATGACGCCCTGAATGTCAAGCTTTACATTGGACATGGTGTTGTCCAGTGTGATGTGTTCGGTGACCAGCTGGGCCATATCCTTGTCGCCGGTCGAAATCACCACGTGAAATCCCTGTCCCTCGGCCAGTTGCGCAAGGCAGCCCATGATGTCGTCGGCTTCCACGCCGTTTTCGATGATCAATGGCAGGCCCATCGCCCGGATCAGATGATGCAGCGGTTCGATCTGCACGCGCAGGTCATCGGGCATGGCCGGCCTGTGCGCCTTGTATTGGTCATAGAGGTCATTGCGGAAGGTCTTGCCGGGCGCATCGAAAATGACGGTGATGTAATCGCTTTGATAATCGGCGATCAGCTTGCGCAGCATGTTCGAAACGCCGAGGATGGCATTGGTCGGCTCGCCTTTCGGATTGGTCAGCGGCGGGATGGCGTGGTAGGCGCGGAACAGGAACGAGGAGCCGTCGACGAGGATCAGGCGTTTTTGTGTGTCTTGGGGCATAGGTGCAGGTATTAAGTTTAAGAATACAATGCCGCGTGGGGCGCGGTTATTCGCCCCATGCGGCTACATTAGGTTTTACGCTTCACATCGACTATGTTAGGCAATTGATTGATTTTAGTCAGCACCTGGCTTAATTGATCGGTGTTTTCAATTTGAATGGTCAGGTTGAGATCCGCCGAGAAATCCGGGTGGGTGTTCAATAGCGCATTGGAAATATGAATTTTGGCCTGGGCCAGCACCTGCGACACGTCGTTTAACAGATTCTGCGCGCTAAAGGCATGGATAACAATCGGCACGGCGTGACTGGATTTTTGCGAGCTCCAGCTCACTTCGATCAGCTGGGACCGTTTTTCTGGACTTAAATGCTCGATATTCTCGCAATTTTTGCGATGCACGGTGATGCCTTTATTGTGCGAGATATAACCGATAATATCGTCGCCGTGAACCGGCTGGCAGCATTGCGCGAGCGTGGTCTGCACGTTATCGATACCGGCCACGGAAACGGCGGATTTGGCCGGCGATTTCTGTTGCCTGGCCTTGGCGGGCGGCGCTTCCAGTTCCGGGATCTTGAAAAATGCCGCCAGTTGGCGCGGGTTGATATCGCTGCGGCCGATCGCCTCGAGCAGCTTGTCGGTGTCGGGCTGCTTGAAATGCCTGGCCAGTTCTTCCAGATTGGCCATTTTCAGCCCCAGCTGCTGGTATTTTTTGTCCAGAATGGCTTTGCCGGTGGCGATGTTCTGCGCCTGCTGCTGGCTTTTAAACCAGCTTTTGACCCGGCTGATGGCACGCGATGATTTTAAATAGCCCAGGTTATGGTCTATCCAGTTGGGATTGGGGCCGCCTTCCTTGGCGGTCAGGATTTCCACCTGTTCGCCCGATCTCAGCGTATAGGTCAGCGGCACGATGCGGCCGTTGACTTTCGCGCCGCGGCAGCGATGACCTATTTCGCTGTGGATCGCATAGGCAAAATCCAGCGGCGTGGCGCCTTTGACCAGATCGATCAATTTGCCGGCCGGCGTCAGCACGTAGACGCGATCGCCGAACAGATCGTTGCGGAAGTTTTCGACCAGCGCCTCGTCGTTGTCTTTTTCTTCCAGCAGCTTACGCAGGGAGGCGATGCTTTTTTCAATGGCGGCATCGTGCCCGCCGCCTTCTTTGTAGGACCAGTGCGCGGCGACCCCGAGTTCGGCAAAGTTATGCATTTCACGCGTGCGGATCTGGACTTCGATGCGATTGCCGTTCGTATCGAGAATGACCGTGTGCAGGGATTGGTAGCCGTTTTCCTTGGGGTTGGTGATGTAATCGTCGAACTCCTTCGGGATCGTCTGCCAATGGCTGTGCACAAGGCCCAGAACGGTATAGCAATTGGACAGATTGTCGACGATCACGCGCACCGCCAGCAGGTCGTAAAGTTCCTCTATGTCCAGTTGCTTGCGCTGCATCTTTTTCCAGATGCTGTAAATATGCTTGGGGCGGCCGTAGATGTCAGCGTAAATACCGGCATCGGCCAGTGATTTTTGCAGCTGGGCGATAAAGCTGTTGATGCAGGTTTCCCGATGCACGCGCTTGCTGGCCAGGGAGGTGGCGATGCGGCGATAGATCTGCGGCTCCAGATAGCGGAACGCCATGTCTTCGAGTTCCCACTTTAACTGGTGGATGCCGAGGCGGTTGGCTAGCGGCGCATAAATATCCAGCGTCTCCCGGGAAATAAAATGCCGGACTTCATAGGATTCCCGAGACAGGTTGCGCAAGCGCTGGACGCGGTAAGCCAGTTTGATCAGCACGGCGCGCACGTCCTGGGTCATGGACAAGAGCATGCGGCGCAGGGTTTCGGCTTGGTTCGGCTGGCGGGCCATTTCCGGCGTGTAAACGGTCAGGGTATTGAGCCAGTTGACATCCTTGACCAGTGCCCCCACTGTGTCGCCGAACTGTTCGGAAATGTTGGGCCGGGGATTTAGATTCGCCAGGCGGGGATCGCTGAGTATCGCCGCCAGGATAGTTTTCAGGTCGATATTAAACGACATCAAAATACCGGCGACATCGACGCCCTTGGGGCGGTAATAGTGAGGATCATCAGGAATTTGCGCGACGATGGCCAGCGCCTGGTCAATCCGCGCCCTGTCCGGAGCGGAAAAACCGGTAAACAGCGGTTTGTTGGAATCGTTGTGTTTTTGCATCTAATGATTGTAAACGATTAGCAGAACTTGGCAATTATGATAGGTCAAGACGGGCAATGTAAGTTCTTTGGGACTGAATTGAAAATTTGTGACGTTATGAATAACGATTAAACCATAAAATCATTAAACTATCGTGTTCATATCGGTAATAGTACTCATTGATTTTGAGTCTGCAGTCGGGAAATAATTCCTTGACTCTAAGTCGGCAGGTAAATCAGTTTTTAATAAGCAAGGACAAAAAAACCATGAAAATTACTATATTCGGCAGCGGTTATGTGGGATTGGTGACAGGAACGTGTCTGGCGGAAGTCGGTAATGACGTTCTCTGTATGGATGTAGATGTAACAAAAATAGATAAACTCAAACAGGGCATCATTCCGATCTATGAACCGGGACTGGAAGCGATGGTTAGGGAGAATCAGGCCGAGGGACGGCTGAGATTTACCGCTGATGTCAAGGAAGCCGTGGATCACGGCCTGTTCCAATTCATCGCCGTCGGAACGCCGCCCGATGAAGACGGATCGGCCGATCTGCAATACGTGCTGGCGGTAGCGCGCAGCATTGCCGAGCACATGGACGGCTACCGGGTCATCGTCGACAAATCGACCGTGCCGGTCGGCACGGCGGATAAGGTCCGGTCCACGATAGAGAAAATATTGGACAACCGTGGCGTGGATCTGGAATTCGATGTGGTTTCAAATCCGGAATTTCTGAAAGAAGGCGCGGCGCTGGCTGATTTCATGAAACCCGACCGTATCGTCATCGGAACCGATAATCCCAGGACCGCGGAACTGCTTAAGGCGTTGTATGCGCCATTCAACCGCAGTTATGAACGCGTCATCAA
This sequence comes from Methylobacter sp. BBA5.1, assembly GCF_000746145.1. Taxonomy (NCBI): domain Bacteria; kingdom Pseudomonadati; phylum Pseudomonadota; class Gammaproteobacteria; order Methylococcales; family Methylococcaceae; genus Methylobacter; species Methylobacter sp. BBA5.1. The sequence continues at coordinate 19,336 of NZ_JQKS01000030.1, read as the reverse complement.
CATGGATATCCGCTCGGCGGAATTAACCAAATATGCCGCCAATGCCATGCTGGCGACAAAAATCAGTTTCATGAATGAACTGGCCAATCTGGCGGAACAGTTGGGCGCCGATATCGAACAGGTGAGGCAGGGAATAGGCTCCGACACCCGCATAGGCTACAGCTTTATTTATCCCGGCTGCGGCTACGGCGGCTCCTGTTTCCCGAAAGACGTCAAGGCGTTGGAAAGAACGGCGAAAGAGTGCGGCTATCACGCGGAACTGCTCAATGCCGTGGAGAATGTCAATAACCGTCAGAAGCACCGGTTGTTCGACAAGATCAGCCAGCACTATCAGGGCGCTTTAAGCGGCAAGACATTCGCCCTGTGGGGCCTGTCGTTCAAGCCCAACACCGATGACATGCGCGACGCGCCAAGCCGGGTCGTACTGGAATCCCTGCTTGAGGCCGGCGCGTCCGTCCAGGCTTATGACCCCGAGGCGATGGACGAAGCACGGCGGATCTATGGCGACAGGCAGGGGCTGAGCTATTGCGATTCGCCCAAGGATGTCCTGAGTCAGGCCGATGCCTTGGTTATTGTCACCGAATGGAAGCAATTCCGTAGCCCGGATTTTGAAGAATTGAGCCAGCAACTGCAGGATAAAGTTATTTTTGACGGACGTAATATGTATGAGCCGCAGCTGGTCAAGCGCAGCGGATTGCAATATTACGCAATCGGTCGATAAAGTCATGGGTGTCCTTGAAGACTGGTATTTTTGAAACTAACGTCTAAACTCATTCTAGAATAGTTGAGATTATTCTGGTTGGCGATAAGTTAGGACTATTCAAATTTCTTCAATTATTTAAGGACAGAACATGAAAAAATTATTGATAGCTTTATTTGCCACCCTTTGCGCAACCAATGTCAGTGCCGTTCCGGTCAATATCAACAGCGCCGATGCCACCACCATTTCGGAATCCCTTTCAGGCATCGGCCAGAAAAAAGCCGAAGCGATCGTCAAATACAGGACTGAGACAGGTCCGTTCAAAACGGTGGAAGACTTGGCCAATGTTGCCGGTATCGGTGAGAAAACTGTTCAAAGAATCAAAAGCGACATTCAGTTAAGCGATTCTGAAGCGGCAGCGCCAAAGAAGACGGCAAAAGCTGATAAGAAGCAGTAAATTTGGGGCTGTTAATAATATGTAAGGATTAAGACGGCATTGTCTTATGCATTATTGAATTAACGGCCACTTCCAGCAAACATTCTTAACCTTAGGGAAACTTTAGCTGCGGCAACCCGAAGTTAAAGTTTCCTTCCTCTAAAGCAACACTCATTCCTGCTGTTTTTTTTGCGCGCAACCTAAGGAATGGGCATAAAATAACTTCCTCAAGGAGTCGGAGGATTTTCCGGTGTAAGCGCGGATTTATCCGCGCAGTGCGAATAAATTCGCACCTACAATTTTCTGATTTATTCCATGCTCATTACTAATCAATGTCTGATGTTTACGCAGAGACAGATGGTTATGCCGTCTGCTGTGCCGGGCATGGGCGTTGTTCACCCTGGCCGGGTTTTAAATGCGGAAAGCGGTGGTGGGAGCGATGCCTACATCGCGATTTAAAATCGCCCGGCAAGTCGCGATGAGGGCATCACTCCCACGGAAACGGCCTTACCGGTGCCTGAGTCAATCGTCTGCGAAACATCAGTATTAATGGCTCGATATGATAGATGCTTGACAAGCATAAAGCAGCGGTGCAGAGTTTCAAGCTTTTCAGGCATTAGAAGCCCAAATGCTTTTACCTCATGCCACGGGCGTTGCGATAATGAAGGCGAGCCGAAATTTCAAACCATTGGCTAGTAGTCAGTCAATTTAATCATGGCGGGTAAATTGTAGGTGCGAATTCATTCGCACTATTCGCTCGACAGAACAAAGCTGACTGAGTACTAAGAGTACTCAGTCAGCTTTATTTTGACGAGAAACTATAGTGTGGCGCGACTTTACGTATGTCCTCGAAGGATTCGAATAGTGCGAATGCCCTGAAGGGCACAAGTACCCATAGGGCATAAATGAATTCGCACCTGCAGTGTATCTGCCATAATCAGAATGACAGACTCAGCAGCGCCTTTATTAAAATTTCGGCAACATACGCACAGAAACCACCTTAATCAATATGAACAATATCGTCTGGCATCACCATAAAATCACCAAAAAAAATCGCATCGAACAACTCCAGCAATCGCCCTGTGTTTTATGGTTTACAGGCCTCAGCGGTTCAGGCAAATCCACTTTGGCGGGCGCCTTGGAAGAAAAGCTGTTTTCGATGGGCTACCACGTTTATCTGCTCGATGGGGATAATGTCAGGCACGGTCTTTGTAAGGATTTAGGCTTCAGCGATCAAGACCGGGTTGAAAACATCCGCCGCATCGGAGAGGTTTCAAAACTGATGGTCGATGCCGGGATGATTGTCTTGGCCGCCTTTATTTCGCCTTTCAGGCAAGACCGGCAGATAGTGCGGCAATTGGTCGATGATAAGGAGTTTATTGAAATTCATGTCAATACGCCGCTGGAAGTCTGTGAGCAGCGCGATCCGAAAGGACTGTATAAAAAAGCCCGGCGAGGCGAGATTAAAAACTTTACCGGTATTGATTCAGTCTATGAACAACCGGAGAATCCCGAATTGGTCATAGAAACACATCGGCAGCCGTTCGAAAAAAGTGTGGCGCAAATAGTGACTTACCTGATGGAGCGAGGAGTGTTAAACAAATGAATTATGACGTGTTCAATGGCGATGCAGACGGCATATGCGCATTGTTGCAACTCCGACTGGCCGAGCCTAAGTCTTCTGTATTGGTGACGGGTATCAAGCGCGATATCGAGTTGTTGGACCGGGTCAATGCGAAACCGGGCGATGACGTGACCGTGCTGGACATTTCCCTGCACAAGAACCGCCCTCATGTGCAGCGGCTGCTGGAGCAGGGCGCCCGCGTTTTTTATGTCGATCACCATCTGGCCGGCGAGATACCCGAACATGCCGCGCTTACAACGCTCATTGATACCGATGCGAATATGTGCACCAGCCTCCTGGTTGACCGTTACCTGCAAGGGCAATACCGTGACTGGGCCGTGGTTGCCGCCTTCGGCGACAACCTGAATCAAAGCGCGGAGCAGGCGGCCAGCGGGCTGAATTTGTCGGCTGCTCAAATGGATCAGCTAAAAGAACTGGGCGTTTGCATCAACTACAACAGTTATGGCAGCTGCGTGGAGGATCTGCATTATCCGCCGGATCAGCTGTATAAGTGTCTGTTGGCCTATAAATCGCCTTTTGATTTCATCAGCGACGAACATTCGGTCTACAAAAAACTTCAGGCCGGTTATTATGAGGATCTAATGCGGGCAAACCAAATCGAGCCTGAATATGATAATGGTCATGTCGTGGTGATTGTATTGCCGGATACAATCTGGGCCAGGCGCATCAATGGCGTCTACGGTAATGAGTTGGCTAACAAGGCTCCAACCAAGGCGCACGCCATCGTGACGCATAATAATCAGGGCGGTTACCAGGTCAGTGTTCGTGCGCCATTGGTCAATAAAACCGGGGCGGATGAGCTATGCAGCGAATTTCCCACTGGCGGCGGCCGCAAAGGCGCGGCCGGGATTAATCATTTACCGGTAGAGCAATTGCCTGATTTCATAAAAAGACTGAGTCAGAAATATGGCCCGGTTTGAGATACTTGCCGTTTGCTCAGGATTCGGTTAAAAATAGCGCTCCGATTTACCAAATGAAATCTTGCCGATGGAAGTGCTATGCCACTACAAGGCGTATCAGGGAAAAATTTGTAAAGCTTGGAACGGTGCAATGCAGCGTTGATGACGTTAAAATGAGCCTTGAACGATCAACAGGCCGCCTGTCTGCAGCGAACTTCTACCTTAAAAACTAAAAAATGAAACTGATCCCGACAAAAATTCCTGATTTATTGATCCTTGAGCCCAAAGTATTCGGAGACCAACGCGGCTTTTTTCTCGAAAGCTACAATCAGCGAACCTTTCAGGATGTTACCGGCATAAACGCGGCCTTTGTGCAGGATAACCATTCCCGCTCGGGCAAAAACGTCTTGAGAGGGCTGCATTATCAGGTCAAGCAGCCGCAGGATAAACTGGTGCGGGTAGTGCGGGGCCGCGTATTCGACGTGGCAGTTGATCTGAGAAAATCATCGCCGACATTCGGCCAATGGGCAGGCGTCGAATTAAGCGAGGAAAATCATCGGCAATTCTGGGTGCCGGCGGGCTTTGCCCATGGCTTCCTGGTGCTTTCAGAGCAGGCGGATTTCCTGTATAAAACCACCGATTACTATGCGCCGGAACATGAGCGCTGCATACGCTGGGATGATCCCGACATCGGCATTATCTGGCCGGAAAACTGTACCCCTTGCCTTTCCGCCAAGGATCAGCAAGGCGTCTCGTTCCGTGAGGCCGAGGTGTTCGCATGAAAATCCTGCTGACAGGCTGTAACGGTCAGGTCGGCTGGGAACTGGCCAGAACCTTGTTGCCTCTAGGGGACGTCATTGCTGTCAACCGTTCCGAGATCGATTTGTCCGATCTTGACGGATTGCGCCACACCGTTCAGAAGCTTAATCCGGACGTTATTGTCAATCCGGCCGCTTACACGGCGGTGGATAAAGCGGAAACGGACCGGGACCTGGCTTTCCTGATCAATGCCGAAGCTCCACGCGTATTAGCCGAAGAGGCCGCGAAAAAATCAGCGCTGCTGATTCACTATTCCACCGATTATGTTTTCGACGGCTCAAATAATGCGCCTTATACGGAAGACGATGTCACGCATCCCGTCAACGTCTATGGCCAGAGTAAACTGGCCGGTGAACAGGCGATCCAGGCAACCGGCGCTGATCATCTGATACTCCGCACCTCCTGGGTCTATGCGGCCAGAGGGCAAAATTTCCTTAAAACCATTTTGCGTCTTGCGGCGGAACGCGAAGAACTGAATATCGTTGCCGATCAGATCGGCTCGCCCACCTGGGCGCGCCTGATCGCCGAGACCACGGCGCATATTCTCAGACAGATACTGCTGGAAAGACAGCAAGGCGTTTTTAATTCAGACATTTACAACTTGACGTCGGCCGGCGAAACTTCATGGCACGGTTTTGCCCAGGCCATTGTTGAGATTGCCCGCCAGCAGGGGATGCAGCCATTAAAAAACCGTGTTATCAATCCGATACCGACGACAGCTTATCCAGTGCCCGCTAAACGCCCCCTCAACTCGCGCTTGTCAACCGAGCGCCTGGAACAGCACTTCGGCTTGAAAATGCCTTCCTGGGATAGCGCACTGAGGCTTTGTATGGAAGAGATGGTTTGAAAGCAGATTGTCAGTAGTCGGGTCGAATTCATTCGGCCCGGGAAGAGGCTATTTTTACAGCGATAGTTTAATACTCAGTCAATTTAATCATGACGGGTAAATTGTAGGTGCGAATTCATTCGCACTACAAATTTTACTCGTCAGAACAAGACTGGCTGAGTACTAGCGCGGCAAAGCGAGAAAAACAGGCCTCGTGCGTAACATCAGTTAAGTAGAAAAATTAAGATCCCGGTAAGTTCAGCGTGAGAGATTTACCGAGAGTTGACCTTGAAACACAGCAATGAAGCATAACATATGAAAATATTAATCACCGGGGGCGCCGGGTTTATAGGCTCGGCTCTGGTCCGTTACCTGATCAACGAGACCGAACACAGCGTTATCAATGTCGACAAACTGACCTATGCCGGCAATCTCGAATCGCTCAAATCGATAGAAGCCAATCCGCGCTACAGCTTCGAGCAGGTCGATATTTGCGATGCCGCTAAAATCGAGCAGCTATTCCAACACTATCAGCCCGATGCAATCATGCACCTGGCGGCCGAATCTCATGTGGACCGTTCCATCGATGGCCCCGCCGCTTTCATACAGGCCAACATTATCGGCACTTATACGCTGCTGGAAGCCGCGCGCAAACATTGGCAGGCGTTGACGGATACTGAAAAACAGGCTTTTCGCTTTCATCATATCTCGACCGATGAAGTCTACGGCGCCCTGGGCGAGACGGGGCTTTTCACGGAACAGACGGCTTATGATCCAAGTTCGCCCTATTCAGCCAGCAAAGCGTCATCGGACCATTTAGTCAGAGCCTGGCATCGGACCTACGGCTTGCCGGTGATCGTCACGAACTGCTCTAACAATTACGGGCCTTTCCATTTTCCCGAAAAATTAATACCGCTGGTGATTCTGAACGCGATTGAAGGCAAGCCGCTGCCTGTCTACGGCAAAGGCGATCAGATACGCGATTGGCTGTATGTCGAGGATCATGCGCGGGCGCTTTATAAAGTGGTGACCGAAGGAAGCGTAGGGCAGACCTACAACATCGGCGGCCACAACGAAAAAACCAATCTTGAGGTGGTCAAGACCATTTGCCGCATTCTGGATGAGTTGAAGCCCAATCATCCTGGAAACATAACACGCTATGAAGAATTGATTACTCACGTAACGGATCGCCCGGGGCATGATAAGCGCTATGCCATCGATGCGGGTAAAATCAACAAAGAGCTTGATTGGACACCGCAAGAAACCTTTGAGACCGGGATCAGGAAAACCGTGCAATGGTATATCGATAATCAAGCCTGGTGGCAGAATGTGCTGGATGGCAGTTATCGGCGCGAACGGTTAGGCTTGGGTACAAAGTAATATCCCGCGCCTATATAAAACTCTGAATCATTATCGACAGGAATATAGAAAATGAAAGGCATAATACTGGCCGGTGGCTCGGGAACACGCTTACATCCCGTTACCTTGGGGATTTCAAAGCAGCTTTTACCTGTTTACGACAAGCCCATGATTTACTACCCGCTGAGTATTCTCATGCTGGCGGGCATAAAGGAAGTGCTGATCATTTCGACACCCCAGGATATCGGCCGGTTCGAACAGCTATTAGGCGACGGCAACCAATGGGGCATGCAGCTTGAATATGCCGTTCAGCCCTCGCCGGACGGGTTGGCCCAGGCTTTTATCATTGGTGAGGAGTTTATTGCGAATGATCCGTGCGCGTTAATACTCGGAGACAACCTGTTCTACGGGCATGATCTGGAGAAACTGCTGAAGCGCTCGGTGCAAAAAACAGAGGGCGCCACCGTTTTTGCCTATCCCGTGCATGATCCCGAGCGTTATGGCGTGGTTGAATTTGATAGTGAAGGAACCGCCAACTCGCTGGAAGAAAAACCGAGCAAGCCCAAATCCCGCCATGCCGTCACGGGCCTGTATTTTTATGACAATCAGGTCGTGGAGATTGCCAAATCGATAAAGCCTTCGGCACGCGGAGAATTGGAAATCACCGATGTCAACAGATGCTATCTTGAGCAAAACACGCTGTCGGTTGAATTGATGGGGCGCGGCATGGCCTGGCTGGATACCGGAACGCATGAGTCCTTGCTGGATGCCTCGCAGTTTATACAGACCATCGAAAAAAGGCAGGGGCTGAAAATAGCGTGTCTTGAAGAAATTGCCTGGCGCAACGGCTGGATTACCGATGATAAGCTGAGGCAGTTAACGAAGCCTTTGCTGAAAAGCGAATATGGCAGTTATCTGATGCGATTGCTGGAGCAGTGAGTTTGTTGATTTGTATTTAAAAGCGTGATTGGCATTGTGCTTAGTGTACAAATCTTCTTCAAATTACAACTAATGGTACAAAAATCCTTACAGAGAAAGACCCACAGACTTTAGTCTTTTAAATACAAAATATTATTTTCTTTAGTGAGCTATATTTTTTAAATATTTTGAGAGCTCGTCCGCAACATCAAGAGTGTTACTCACTTTCTTCGGCTAAAGGTATAATGGACAGCTTCATTTGCCGGGGCTTCCTAGTACATTATTTTTAGTGGAGTTCTACTGTTCAATTTATTGTCTAGTGACAAATATATGTTTTATTTACCGATTATAATCAGGCTGGAATGATCAGATTAAGTATTAAATAAAGTGCCATTTTCTAAGTGCCACAGGATACAAGACATTGCAGAGCCATCTAAAAAACTTTTGGAAGTTATGGGTTTAAAAATAATACCAACAATACTATGCGGCGGCGCAGGTTCGCGCCTTTGGCCGGTTTCCCGTGAATCACATCCAAAGCCCTTCATCCATCTGGCCGATGGACAAAGTCTACTGCAAAAAGCCTGGCTGCGCGGAGCTGCATTGCCTGGGGTGGCTGAAATTCTTACGGTCACCAATCGCGATCTTTTTTTCAAAACCGAGGATGAGTATCGTCAGGTGGCGGGTAGCGATTATAAAAACCTTGGCAATAGCTTCATTCTCGAGCCTTTTGGCCGCAATACGGCCCCTGCGATCGCCGCAGCCGCGCTGCAAGTGGCGGCAACTCATGGCCAGGATGCGCTTTTGCTAGTATTGGCTGCCGATCACCTCATTGTCGATCAGCCGGCCTTTGTCCAAGCCGTGGCGCAGGCCCAGCAACTTGCCCGGCAGGGCAAGCTTGTTACTTTCGGTATTCAGCCCGAAGCGCCGGAAACCGGTTACGGCTATATCGAGGCCGAAGGCAATGCCGTTCTGCGATTTGTGGAAAAACCCAGTCTAGAAAAGGCGAAAGACTATGTCGCATCTGGTCGTTATTTCTGGAACTCAGGCATGTTTTGCTTTGCCGCCGGTGCTCTGATACGCGAAATGGAACAACATTGCCCGGCAATACTGTCTGCTGTCCGCGCTTGTATGGAGCAATCCCGTAGGGCCGAAGGCAAGGGCTTTATTCAGGTCGAACTTAATCCGGAAGCTTTTGACCCAGTGCCCGACGACTCCATTGATTATGCCGTGATGGAAAAGTCCAGCAATGTCGCCGTTGTGCCTTGCAGCATCGGCTGGAGCGATATCGGATCCTGGAGCGCGCTGGGCGATCTATCCGAGCCCGATGCACAAGGCAATCGCATAGAAGGCGAGGCCCTGCTACATGATGTCAGTAACTGCTATATCCAGAGCAATGAGCGCATTGTCGGCGCTGTTGGAGTCAACAATCTGATCGTTATCGATACGCCGGATGCGCTGCTGGTTGCTGACCGCGATCGTGCCCAGGACGTCAAGCATTTATACGCCAGCCTTAAATCTCAGGGGCACGAAGCTCATAAACTTCACAGAACAGTACATCGTCCTTGGGGTACTTACACCGTCCTGGAAGAGGGACCTCGCTTTAAAATCAAGCGCATCGAAGTCAAGCCGGGCGCCAGTCTCAGTTTGCAAATGCATCACCACCGCAGCGAACACTGGATCGTGGTAAGCGGCATGGCGAAAGTGGTGAATAGTGAGTATGAAATATTCGTAAATACCAACGAATCAACTTGCATTCCGGCTGGCCACAAACACCGGCTGGAAAATCCGGGTGTGGTTGATTTGGTTATGATTGAAGTGCAGAGCGGTGAGTATCTGGGCGAGGACGATATCGTCCGCTTCGATGACAAATACGGTCGGGTTGCATCATGAAATTATCCTGTTTCAAAGCCTATGACATCCGCGGGCGTTTGGGTGAAGAGCTCAATGAAGAGATTGCCTACCGCATTGGCCGCGCCTATGCGCAGCACCTGAGTGCCAAGCGTGTTGCAGTAGGAGGCGATATCCGCCTCACCAGTGAGCCGCTCAAGCAGGCTCTGGCCAATGGCCTGATGGACGGCGGCGCCGATGTGATCGATATTGGCATGACCGGCACTGAAGAAGTGTACTTTGCCGCATTCCACTTGGATGTAGATGGCGGCATTGAAGTCACCGCCAGCCATAATCCCATGGATTATAATGGCATGAAGCTGGTGCGCCGCGATGCCCAGCCTATCAGCGGCGATACGGGGCTAAAAACTATTCAGGCTTTAGCCGAAGCTAATCAGTTCGAGCCGGCAGCCGCGCGCGGTACGCTGACACGGCAATCCATTCTCGGTTCCTATGTAGAACATCTGCTGACCTATATCGATACGGCAACGCTCAAGCCGCTTAAGCTGGTCGTCAACGCAGGCAATGGCGCCGCCGGCCATGTCATTGACGCAATAGAGTCAGTATTTAAGCAGCAAGGCGTACCGGTCACTTTTATCAAAGTCAATCATGAGCCCGACGGCACTTTTCCGAACGGCATTCCCAATCCCTTGTTGCTCGAAAACCGTACCGCGACGGCGCAGGCCGTCAAAATACATCAAGCCGACATGGGCATAGCCTGGGACGGCGACTTCGACCGCTGCTTTTTGTTTGATGAAAATGGCGATTTTATCGAGGGTTATTACATCGTCGGCCTGTTGGCAGCCGCTTTTCTGGCTAAACACCCCGGCGAAAAAATCATCCATGACCCGCGACTGACCTGGAACACGATTGATGTTGTGAAGCGTGAAGGGGGCATTCCTATCCAGTCCAAAACCGGGCATGCCTTTATCAAAGAGCGCATGCGCGCTGAAAATGCCATCTATGGCGGTGAAATGAGTGCACACCACTATTTTCGCGATTTTGCCTACTGCGATAGCGGCATGATTCCCTGGCTATTGGTAGTCGAATTGGTTTGTCATAGCGGCAAAGCATTATCACAATTGGTGAATGAACGTATTCAGGCCTACCCGTGCAGTGGCGAAATCAACTATACAGTGATGGATGCCAATGCGGCTTTGCAGACAGTGCGCGATTACTATGCGGGTTCGCAAGCACTCGTGGACATGACAGACGGTCTCAGTCTGGAATTTGCGGATTGGCGACTCAACTTGCGCAGTTCAAATACCGAACCGCTGCTGCGCTTGAATATTGAAACCCGCTCCAATCTATCGGCCGTGCAAGAGCGGCTGGCTGAAGTTGAATCACTTATCCGGGAAAACGCTTGATGTTCGAAATGCTGCTTGCCGCGTGGCGTTATCAATTTTTTATATTTTCATCCATTAAAACCGAGTTACGGACTAAGTTTGTACGTAGTAAGTTGAGTGGTCTTTGAATGATTCTGCACCCGCTGTCACAAGTGCTCATTTTTGCCTTTGTGTTGTCAACTTCCAACGATTGGATAGGTAAGCAATGATTCAATCCAAGTGAGCGGCAAATTGTCGGCATTATAATTAACTATGATTGCCGAAATAGTCTCGGCCATTCTCTTTATTTAATCCAAGGTAATGGAAGCAAGTGCTTATCCAGCACTTGCCAGATTTCGTAAAGAGAAGCTACTCGTTTGTTTTGAATAATTCGCCGCTTTCGCCACATTTTTGGAAGGCCTTTCAAGGCATCGACTTTAGCGCTCAGGATTACCCGATTCTGTCCAGCTAGTGAAAAATACAGAATCGTTGCAATATTCACTAACACATGCAAAGGCAGCAACAGCCAAAACAAAATGCCCGGCATATTTTTAACATAAGCCCAGACCACATTACGATGACCATGATACACACTAAAATCGCTATGTTGCCCACCCGTCGCAGCCGAACCCACATGGGAAACGATAGCATCATGAACCAACAATGATTGATGTCCCGCCAAACGCAATCGAAAACCTAAATCGACATCTTCGACATAACAAAAAAAATCCTCATCGAATCCGCCTACCTCGGACAGCGCCTGGCGACGATAAAGTGCGGCGGCAGCACAGGGGCTAAAAATTACCTTATTAATCAAATTAATAGACGCAAGTCGGGCTCCATATTGATCTCGCCATACCTGGCCGCTAATATGATAACTGTCACCTGCCCCATCCACAAACTCGGGACTGTCATCGCACAATTGCAACGAGGCAAATGCAGCGACATCCGGATAAGAATCTGCGGCGGCTAACAAACGCTCCACCCAATCGGGATTGGGGAATGCATCCGGATTGAGCAAAGCTATATAATCCGTATCACACAATGCCAGCGCCCTGTTATTTGCTCCCGCAAACCCCAAATTGGTGCCGAGCAATTGAATATCTATTTGATCTTTTTGAGGGATGCCTTGTAGAGAATCATCACTACTGCCGTTATCCATGATCAGAATTCTAGCGGGCGGCACGGTTTGATTCAATAAATGATCCAAACACTTGGAAAGAACAGCGCCGCAATTCCAATTGACGATAATCACGGTAACGGATACGGTTTTGTTTGAATAATTAGAATATTGTTTTGGCACAATTTTTTATTTTGGATTGTAACGATTCACTGTACTCTTTAGAAAAAAGAATATTGGAGTCAATACTATTGACCACAAACCATTCCTGCCTAGACAAACTGCACATTAGAAACTCTGTGTTTTCTGCGGAAAAAATCGGCAAGTATTTAACCAGCCGAATTCATAACTAACTCCGAAAATCTGACTGATGCTCTAAAAACCAAGTATAAGTATGGCGTAAACCATCCTCTAGTGAGAGATCAGCCTCCCAACCCAAATTTTTCAGCCTCGATACATCTAACAGTTTTCGCGGTGTTCCATCTGGTTTAGTAGCATCAAATACTAACCGACCCTTAAAACCAGTTACTTTAGCCACCGTTTCAGCTAATTCACGAATGGTGCAGTCCACCCCAGTGCCGACATTAATATGTGAAAGCATCGGCTGTGTATGCATTTGATAGATGTTTGCATCCATCTCCATAACATATATGCTAGCACCAGCCATATCATCTACATGCAAAAACTCTCGCATCGGCATACCGCTACCCCAAACCACTACCTTATCATCACCACGTTGAACAGCATCATGAAAGCGACGTATCAGAGCTGGTACCACATGGCTGTTCTCAGCATGAAAATTATCCCCCGGACCATAAAGATTTGTCGGCATCACACTACGATAATCCCGACCATACTGGCGATTATAGCTTTCGCACAGCTTAATACCGGCTATCTTAGCAATAGCATAAGGTTCGTTAGTAGGTTCAAGCATACCAGTTAATAAAGCATCCTCGCGCATTGGCTGTTCAGCCAGTTTGGGGTAAATACAGGACGACCCTAGAAACAACAGTTTATTGACTCCTGTTTGATGCGCAGCATGGATAATATTGCACTCAATTATTAAATTTTCATAGATAAACTCAGCTGGATAAGTATTATTGGCATAAATGCCACCAACCTTAGCCGCAGCCAGATAAACTTGCTCAATTTTTTGTTCAGCAAAAAAAGACAACACGGCTGACTGACAAGTTAAATCTAGCTGATTCCTCCCAGCCGTGATCAACTGAGAATACCCTGCTTGTTGTAAACTGCGCATCAAAGCACTTCCTACCATGCCACGATGACCAGCTACAAAAATACGCGCATGTTTATTAATAGACATGCTCAATTCTCCACAGAAAGTGAAATGTCGTGCCCATTAGCGCGCAAAAATGCATTACGTTGGGCGACTTTTAAATCTTCAGCAACCATTTCTGCACACATCTCTTGCACAGTAATCTGTGGCACCCAGCCAAGCATCTCTTTAGCTTTACGCGGATCACCCAGCAGAGTGTCCACCTCAGTGGGACGGAAATAACGTGGGTCGATCTGCACCAGAACATCACCGACCTTCACCGCTGGCGCTTTATCACCTTCAATCTCTGCCACAACGCCCTTTTCATTGACACCTTCACCTTCAAAACGAAGAGTAATCCCTAATTCCCGTGCAGACCAGCTAATAAACTGACGTACCGAATACTGCACACCAGTTGCAATAACAAAATCCTCAGGTTGTTTTTGTTGCAACATCATCCATTGCATACGGACATAATCCTTAGCATGACCCCAATCACGCAAAGCATCCATATTACCCATATACAGGCATGTCTCTAGGCCATGTGCGATATTCGCCAGACCACGAGTGATTTTCCGGGTTACAAAGGTTTCGCCACGGCGGGGCGACTCATGATTAAACAAAATACCGTTGCAAGCGTATATACCATAAGCTTCGCGGTAATTTACCACAATCCAATAGGCGTAAAGCTTAGCCACGGCATAAGGCGAGCGTGGATAAAACGGCGTGGTTTCCTTTTGGGGAATTTCCTGTACCTTGCCGTACAATTCGGACGTGGAGGCCTGATAAAAGCGAGTCTTTTTCTCCAGTCCGCAAATGCGAATCGCCTCAAGCAAGCGCAAAGTACCCATTGCATCTATATCTGCTGTGTATTCAGGTGACTCAAAACTGACCGCAACATGGGACTGAGCGCCCAAGTTATACACTTCATCCGGCTGTAACTCCTGCATGATGCGAATCAGGTTGGTGGAATCCGACAAATCACCATAATGCAAAATGAAATGCTGGTTATTGACATGTGGATCTTCATAAATATGATCCACTCGTTGGGTATTGAATGAAGAAGCTCGGCGTTTGATGCCATGTACTTGATATCCTTTTTCTAAAAGAAGTTCGGCAAGATAGGAACCATCCTGGCCAGTGATACCGGTAATGAGCGCTATTTTAGCCGCCATAAGCAAATCCTTAATAATTAAAATTTAATGGAATTTAGAACTAAAAATAGCTCTGACTTGAGAATATTACTAGTTCTGATTTTTTAAGTGGTGATATTAAGCGCAAGTTTAATAACCTGTGGTGCTAGTTTATAAGTTGAATTCAGCAATGGAGAAAGGAACAAAGCCATCATCCTCAGGCAACAGGCCGAACCATTCAATTAACGCGTTAAACGAAGCTACCATAAGGGCAAGATGGACTAGAAAATACTCCGCAACCCCATGCCGCATTTTCTTGGTGTGGCAGACCACCGTCAACATCGAATAGACGGTTCCCATCAGCATTCTACCGTCCCACTCGCCACGCCGACAGAGTTTTAGATTGGCGGGATTACTGGCTTTCGCATGAAGTCTAGTGTCAGCCAGTATGACGCTGTGGTCTTTAAAGAACTCGGTCAGGGGATGAAGCCACGAGTCGTGAGCATTGGCTGGCGCCCATGCCCAGCCAATAATCTGCCCCAAGTGATTGATGGCTAGGCACAGTTTGCTGCCAACAATCCAGCGGTGGTTAGATACACCGGACTCAATCCAGGCTTTAGGATTACGTACCTTACGAATAGGTTGAATTAATTCCATGCCACAACTGTTAATAATACCCAGTAGACTGGGCTTTGCCAAAAACATCTGTGCCCATTCCCAATGCGTTTTCAGGCGACGGAATAAACGAGTACGGGCAAAGCGGAAACCAATCGGCATAATCGCGAATTAACCAACAGTAAAAGGCGCGTTGACCAACGCCTTTGATAGCAATTAGCATCTCCTGAGTGACCATTTCGCTATGGGCTAGAGCCGCTTGGTTGTGATTTGGAACATTTTGCATATGGTCGTCTATCCGGCAAAACAAATCAATGATAAAGTCTTCTGTAGTCATGGACATTGACTCCTAATTGATAAGCATTTTAGTCGGAATACTTGCTATATCCTCTGCTCATGATCTCCGAAAATCAACTAGCACCAATGGTTAATAGAAAATATAATCTATTAATTTATCTTCTATTATGTTATGGAAATTCAATTTAAAACTATATAAACTTAACATCGTATAAACGCCATGATCGTTTCTCTAACGATGACAACTGAAGATGTAATAAATGTCTTGATACATCCAGTTCGAATATGTCGTAATAAAACCCAGATCCATTAGACTTAAGTTGACTATCGTTTAGATAGGCTATGGGTGCATTATTGAGGTCACAAATAATCACTAACTTAGTCGGTTTTTCTTCATCATACCAAGGCAAATAAATATCGACATATGGGCTAACTAGATTGCTGTTATTATAAAAACCGTAATTGAATTCATGCATATTTGACAAGTTCAAACTCATATTCTTACGGCTACGATAAAAATTCAGCAACCTAAGCATCAATCGATCAAAACTTTTACCATGGTTTAATAATAAATCTTGATAGTAAAACCCAAGCAATGATCTTGCTGCTGAAAATGGTGTGGTATTTTTGAATAAATGGCAGCCTATTTCAAAAAAACGCCGCCAAGAACGGCTGGATGTTTTAGTACCGTCATACATTCTCACCACAGACAGCGGTTTATTAAGATAATAAAATTTTGCGCCTGATCGATAAAGTCTAATCCATAAATCCCAGTCCATCGTGTAATGCAGCTCTGCATTCAATTTCCCCCCAATTTTTTCAAACGCGGCTCGCCGGACAAAGCACGAAGGTTGAGAAATACAACACTCACCTGTAATTGAGCTTATATTATTTTTAATTGCCGGGAAGTACCCCAAAAAGCTGCCTGTTTCATCGACAAAAACAGAATCGCCATAAACAACTTCTACCTCAGGCTGCTCAATAAAAACCTGCCTGACTGCCTCCAAGGTATCAGGAAAATAATAATCGTCAGCGCATAACCAAGCAATTATTTCGCCTTTTGTATTATCCCATCCCTCTTGTATAGCAGAGGTCTGGCCAGAGTCCGGCCCGAATCTATGATACGAGAGTAAACCCGCATATCTTTCCAGAACTTTTTGCACACTATCGTCGGGCGTGGCATCCATTACAGCCAACTCTACCTCAGCAGATTGAGCCCGAATACTCTCTAATGCCGATGGCAAAAACTCCGCCTGTCGGTAAACCGGTATTGCTACACTGAATTTCATTTATTAAAAATCTTCAAAATTGAGATGATTTAGTTGTTTTATAATCGCATAGAAATTCAACAACCGCATAATTGATATAGCCGAAAAAGTTTCGCACTATTTATACCAAACCAATCCACGCACTTGCTTGGATGCCCAATTCCAGTTATAGGAAGTAATCGTTTGCTTGCCGAATATCTTGCATAACAACCAAAGTGTACCACCGAATCCAATACGCTTAATTAATGGTAGCTTATGAAAAGGTTGATCATAATAGCCATTCAAATCAAACACCTTAAACAAAAAACGATAAATATCAGCTATTCGTCCTCGGAACGGACCATAAGTTTTTGTTATCCTGTACATTTCGTTTATTACACGTAAACCAGCTTTTGAGGTCAAATTGTCATCGCTAAAATAATAAACCGATAATATATCTGGAATAGCCATAAATCGCGCCCCGGAAGCATAGAGGCGGTTCCACCATTCCCAATCAAAAGCAAGTTGGTAACTCACATCTAATTCTCCAAGACGCCGATGAATGCCGGCACGCCAAAAAGTACTAGGCTGTTCTATACCGTTTCGCATCGACAAGCTTTCAAGATAATTTTCGGGCGGCTGTGTAATACATTCCGATCCATCGGCAAATACACGCCGACAACCGCCAGTGAGCACATCAATACCAGGGTTATCTAGGAATACTTGGGCAATGCACGCCAATGCTCCCGAAGTTAGCGCATCATCGGCATTCAGGTAACAATAAATATTGCCCTCTGCAAGCTTAAACGCTTTGTTCAAGGCATCGGCAACATTTTTGTCTTTTTCACAAATCAGATGGTTAACGACATGTCGATAGCGTTCAATGATCTCAACTGTGCTATCAGTACTAAGACCATCCACGCAAATCACTTGCAAGTTGGGATAGTGCTGCTCTTCGATTGATTTAAGGGTCCGTTCGATCGTCTTTTCAGCATTCAGTGACGGAGTAACTAAGGTAATTCTGGGGAAGGATTTATACATAAATCTTATTTTTGCTGCTGGCGTAAATACTCTGACCGGACTCCAAGATGATAGGCCACTATGCCAATTCCAAAAGCTAAGGACTGATTTATTCCTCCTTTAAACGCCTTCAACAAAAGCCACAAAAATCTCACTATTACTCGATATTCCTTTGGAGTTTTTTTTGGACCTGCCAATAAACGTGCCAATACGGTATGACTTTCACCATATCCGAACATTAATCGGATTAGGTAATTGAATTTGAATCGCTTATTATCGAGGTGATGGTAAAGCCATAGTGAGGGAACATATGCACAAGCCAAATCCAGTCGATAGGCTCCTCTCATCATTATTGAATCATCACAAGATGCCAACCCTTTACTACCGGCCCGACCCAACTGAAAAAAAGCAGGATTTTCCTCTGCACGCAATAGATAAGCATCAATAACTCTTCGATGAACCCAAGCACCTGCTCCGGGAGGCTCAGCCAGCGTCCAAGCGTCAGTTTTCTCGATTAATATGGTGTTTCCATTATTCTTTATCCCTAGGTATGGCAAAAATGGAACTACCCATTTACTTGATTTTATCGTTTTCGGAAGTAATAATTTCCCTCCAAAGCAGCCAACCTCGGAATGTGTTTTAATAAAATCAAGGCCATTTTTTATGAAATCTGGGGATAACTCATTATCATCATCGACCCATAAAACCCAATCAAAGCGCGTATGACGGACAGCCGCTATCCGGGCATACTGCAAGCCAAGAGACGGTTCATGAATCATTTGGGCAGATATGCCGCATTTTTTAAGCTGATCAAGTAATGATGCATCCAACGGCGGATCAGATGCATTGTCCACAAGAAGAAAATGAAACGACTCTGCCCCCGCAGATTGATTTTGAATTGACTCCAAAACTTTTTTAAGTATGTCCAATCGAGGGTTATGAGTACAAAGACAAATACTAATCATAAAAAATCATCTATAACATCGGACATTATAACAACTCATCTCGGCAATTACTGTCTAATACCGTAAGATTATGTGTATTTGAATGAAACTTATCGGGCTCTTTTTTCTGCCATCCCTGTCAGTATTTAGTCCTTTCTTTAACTGGTTAGGATTATCAACAAAAATATCTAGCATTTTACCGTACTCCAGGGCAGCCGCATTAAGCAACAGATTGATATTCAGTAAATTCTGTCTATAGGCATCGTCACTGACGGCCAGCAGGCACCGAATCTTGATGCGGCCTTCACGGACTTATCTTGGCGAAACAGATTGAGCGCGATGCGCCGCAAGATCGAGAAGTTTTCCGCGGAGTTTCCTACGCCTGGTCTTCGCCGAAGGCGACGTCGAGCGACCAGTGGAGGTCATTCTCGATTTCCCAATGCCATCGCACGACGGTTCCCATGTGGTCCGCGTTGGCCAGCCGCGAACTGACGTAATAGCGCCGCTCGGTGCTCACTACACCGTTGATGTCGCGGCCTAGTACTACAGTTGTAGATTATTTTTCTTCCTGCGTCGTCGGTAATGGCAGGCACGGGCAACGGCTTGATGGCGTCTTCGCCATAGCGACCAGTTGACGATATGCATGATTCTCGGCGGATGCCGCCACAGCCATTGCCACAACAGCTTGCGCACTTCCGGTACCGTCAACGGGATCAGAGCTGCCGCTGCTTCCAGGCTTACTTGCTCAGCCGTTTCCGGTTTTTTTTGCCGATGACGCGTCTTTTTCATGGCGGCACAACACCGCCAAATACGCCAACGCGGCCATTGCCAGGGTCATGTGTCGGTACCAGCCGTGCCAACTGCGCACTT
>NZ_JQKS01000029.1:0-59879 GCF_000746145.1 Methylobacter sp. BBA5.1 | reverse complement strand
GAGGCCATCAATAAATGGAAATTCAAGGAAAAGCGGGTTAACGGCGCCCCGGTCGAGCAACGCGCGGTTCAGGTGCTGCAGTTTAAACTGGCGAAATAAGAACTGGCTGAGAATTGAAACTCAAACAGCCGGAATCAGGCTCAATGGTTGATATTTATTAGAACTCGAAGTGAATGTGAGTGGACTATAAAAACAACCGTTCACTCGCATTCACTCTAATATATTCACACTGGAACCATTTATATAACGGCACTCAGATTCTCGTCATCATACAAGCGTGTTTTTTTCCAGCCATTGAATTTACTGTCATAAAACGTCAGGTCGTTATCGATCGCATACTCATAACAGCTTCTGAACAACCGCGCCGTACGAAATGCATGCAATTCATCGTCGGCCGTCACTTTTTCCACGTTACCAACCTGAAAAGTCTTATTTCTGGATTTGCCGTTACTGACCCAAAAGACGGTATAGCAAAGATAACTTTTATCTTTTCTATGATCATATTTGATGGTTCTGGATACACCGGTGACACCGGTCGTGGTTTTATTTTTCGGGGGCTTGAGAAAGCGCGTCTTACTGCCTTTTAATACTACCAGCATCTGGTCGCGCCAAGTGATGGCAGCCTTTAAAGACTTGCCTTTGTTCCCCCACAATTTATGCGAAAAATAACGGCTGCTCTCTTTTCCGCGCCTTACAATACGTACCTGAAAACCAAATACATCTGGCTCAGTTATATGTTTATGTTTTGCCATGGATATAAACCCGTCAAACGAATTGCTAATCAAATTTAACAGCAAAGCTAGGCCGCCAAATTTTCTGTCTCTCTGAAACTTTCAGCTTTGTATTATTTTTGTGTAAGCTGATGATTACAAATTATCGCTAAAGTTCAAATAAAAGCAAGTAAAAATCACAACAATTTAGACAATTCCCGAGTAATTTAGTGTAGAATAACTTAATCCCACTTTTTCAGTGGTTAATTACAAGTTTATAACCCTTTGTTTTTTCAAATTTTTTGGAGATAATCGATGAGCGTACTGGTAGGTAAACAAGCACCCGATTTTACAGTTCCCGCTGTTTTAGGTGATGGCCAAATAGTTGATTCATTCAGCTTTTCTGAAGCCACTAAAGGTAAATATGCTGTAATAGTGTTCTACCCCTTGGATTTCACCTTTGTTTGTCCGAGCGAGCTGATTGCTTTAGATCACCGTCTTGATGAGTTTAAAAGCCGTGGCGTAGAAGTAATCACCGTTTCCATTGATTCTCATTTTACCCATAATGCCTGGCGTAATACGCCGGTCAATCAAGGCGGCATCGGTCCTGTCCGTTACACCATGGCGGCAGACTTATCTCACTCTATCGTCAAGGATTATGACGTGGAAGCCGATGGTGGAGTGGCTTTCCGCGGAAGTTTCCTGATAGACCGTAACGGTATCGTTCGTCATCAGGTGGTAAATGATCTGCCCTTGGGCCGTAACATGGATGAACTGTTGCGTATGGTAGATGCTCTTCAATTCCACGAAGAACATGGCGAGGTTTGCCCGGCAGGCTGGAACAAAGGTGATGCAGGTATGAACGCAAACCCGGCCGGCGTTGCGGAATACCTGGGTAAAAATGCTGAAAAACTGTAAGAATAACAGTTAATTAGTTTGTAAAGGCGCATTGTATTGGCACAATGCGCCTTTTTTTCGCTTGTTAATTTTTTTCAGTTGCAGCAGCATCGGACAGCAATTTTTTTCTGATAAAATATGCGGCACAGACACCTACAACAGCCGGAATTTGTGTCAGTAAAAACGTACCGATCGCGCTTTTGGCGACTAAACCCGCCAGTAGGTTAACGACAGATAATTTCACAGCCCACCAGGTAATCCAATATCCCATCAGACCTATGACCGCCCATTTCACAGGCTGCTCGCCATGTTCTCTGGCGGTTAAAAAAAACCATACAAGTACCGCAATTCCGGCTAGTTTAGCTAATAACAACATCTTCCCTCCTCATTTTAGTTATTATGGAGTAACACAATCATATCTGCCACGGCTAAAATTGAACCAGCCACAGCACGTAAGAGTTGACAATCATATTCTATAAAAGGTCATCATTACATCTTTTTAACATCAGGAGAGACTTGTGGGAAAACCGCTTAAAATCATTCTTTCGATATTTGCAACGCTGACTATATTAGTCATAGTCGTCGTCTGCGCCTTATTCATTTTTATTGATCCCAATGATTTCAAACCAGAAATACAAGCGGCGGTTAAAGACAAGATCGGCCGGGAGTTAACCCTGGAAGGCGAGCTGAAGTTATCAGTTTTCCCATGGCTGGGCATTTCATCGGGCAAAATGGTGCTGAGCAATGCGGAAGGTTTCCAAAGCAAGCCTTTTGCCGAAATTGAAGAAAGCAATATCAATGTGAAATTGCTGCCGCTGTTATCGAAAGAAATTGAAGTCGACCGCATCGTCTTAAAGGGACTGACTGTCAATCTCGCCAAGAACAAACAGGGCATCAATAACTGGCATGATCTTGTCGAAACACAACCCGAGATACCCGCCCCTGACAGCGGCAAACAAGACGTCCAACCAAGCGCCAAAGCCCAGACCATATTATCTATCGGCGGTATAACCATTGAAAATGCCCGTATTGACTGGGACAACCAAAAAAACGGCAAACATCTGGAATTCAAAGACGTCAATCTGAACACGGATAAGATTGTTTTTGATCAACCTTTCGCCGTTGACTTGGCTCTAGTCGTTTCAGATACCCAGGCCAAGCTGACCGAGACGATCAAACTGGCCATGGATTTAACCGTTAATGAAAAGCTCGACGTCTTCCACTTAGCTGACGTTAATCTACAGACCACGACGGCCGGCGAAAAAATTCCGGGCCAATCCCTGAAATCGACGTTAACGGCGGCTGATGTGGCGCTGGATATGGCCAAGCAAGACCTTAAGATCTCAACATTACGGCTTGAATCCGGTGACCTGAAAATTGCCGCTGATATTACCGGCACCCAAATTAAAGACCAGCCTTCATTCCAGGGGCCTGTCACGGTCGCCGAGTTCAATCCGGTGCAGGTAATGAAACAACTGGCAATGACGCCGCCCGCCACACGCGATGCCAGTGCCCTGACCCGCCTGGCCATGAATTTCAACCTGCTGGCCACTGACAAGTCGGCCGACCTTCAGAACCTGGTCGTTAAACTGGATGATACCGCCATCAATGGCTCGGCCGGCATCAAAAACTTCAGTGAACCGGCGATTACTTTCAATCTGACTGCCGATGCCATTGATGTCGATCGTTATCTGGCGCCCGAAAAGGCAGCCGATAAAAAATCAAAACCCATAGCCAGCCCGGCCACCACTACAGCGGCGGCGGCTTCGGCGTTGCCTGTTGATACGCTAAGAAAGCTGAACGCCAACGGCCAGCTGACACTGCAAAAACTTAAGGCCAGCAACCTGACCTTGCAGGATATCCATGTGAAACTCAATGCCAAAAACGGCATCGTGACGACGCAACAAAGCGTGAAACAGTTCTATCAGGGCAGCTATTCCGGCAATCTGAACATGGACGTACGCGGCAATCAGCCTAAGCTCGCGGTCAACGAAACACTCAATCATGTTCAGGTTGCCCCTTTGTTAAAGGATTACCAAGGCGAAGCCCGCATGAGCGGCGCCGTCAATGCATCCGCCCAGCTGCAGGCGCAAGGCCATACTGCCAATGAACTTAAATCCTCGCTCAATGGCCGATTGAGCTTTCTGTTCAGGGATAGCGTTATTCTGGGGTTTAATCTGCAGAAAATCATCGACAGCAGCAAAGCCTTGGTTAAGGGCGCGCCATTGCCGACTGACAACAAAAAAGATCAAACGTTATTTTCGGAGATCACCGGTACGGCAACCGTCAACAACGGCATTCTGCATAATAATGACCTGATTGCCCACTCCTCCAAATTACGCGTTAACGGCAAAGGCAGCGCCAATCTTAATACCGAGAAACTGGACTATAAAATCAATGCCACACTGCTGAAGTCGGCCGACGCCAGCGGACAACAAGCCGAGAAAATGACGGTTGCCATCAATGTGGGCGGCACGTTCAACGAGCCTGCTTACACGGTGGACCCCACCTCTTTGCTGACTGAAGAACATAAAGCCAAAATCGAGGAGAAAAAACAGAAATTACTGGACAAACTCGACAAAAAAATCGGTCCTGGCACCAGTGATCTGTTAAAGCGTCTTTTCTGATATGAAACCCGCCGTTTTTCAACAAGGCATTCTCGACTGGTTTGACCGGTATGGCCGGAAAGACCTGCCCTGGCAGAAAGACAGGACGCCTTATCGCGTCTGGCTGTCTGAAACAATGCTGCAACAAACCCAGGTTGCGACGGTGATCGCCTATTTCAACGCCTTTACCGAAAAATTCCCTGACATAGAAAGCCTGGCGCAATCGCCGATTGATGACGTACTGCACCTGTGGTCCGGATTGGGTTATTACGCCCGTGCCCGCAACCTGCATAAAACCGCGCGATTGATTGTTGAGAAAGGTCGCTTTCCCGATACGCTGGATGAACTTGTCGCCTTGCCGGGCATAGGCTTATCGACGGCCGGAGCCATACTGAGCATTGCTTTCAAAAAAAGCCACCCTATTCTCGACGGCAATGTCAAAAGAGTACTGGCACGGTTTAAAGCCGTGCCCGGCTGGCCCGGAAGCAGCCAGGTCAGTAAGGAACTGTGGCTGCTCAGCGCCCACTACACGCCCGTGGATCGGGTCGCCGATTACACGCAGGCCATGATGGACCTTGGCGCCACGATCTGTACGCGCACCAAGCCCGCCTGTCATGCCTGCCCGCTCAAGGACAGCTGCCTGGCTCGAATAACCGATAATATCGCCGCCTTTCCGGCACCTAAACCCGCCAAGTGCCTGCCGGTTAGGCAGCAGGTATTTTTATTGCTGCGCAACCGCTTCAATCAGATACTGCTGGAAAAAAGACCGCCGGCCGGCATCTGGGGCGGTTTATGGAGTCTGCCTGAATTTGACAGTATCGAAGCGGCCACCGACTGGTGTATGGCCAGGAACATGCCCATCCTTGATCAAAAGCCAATGGCAGCGCGGCGCCACACCTTTTCTCATTATCATCTGGATTTCACGCCGCTGCTCATTCAGACCGACAATCCTTCCAATATTGTGATGGATGCCAGGCAAACTGTCTGGTATAAAGCGGAACAAATTCATAACCTGGGAATAGCAGCGCCGATCAAACTGCTATTGCAACAACAATCCACTATCGAGGACAACGATGACTAGAATGGTTAAGTGCGTTAAATTGGGAATAGAAGCCGAGGGCTTGGATGCGCCGCCCTTTCCTGGGCCCAAAGGTCAGGAAATATTCGAGAAAGTATCGAAGCAGGCTTGGCAGCAATGGCTAAGCAAACAGACCATGCTGATCAATGAATATAAGCTGGCCAGCTTTGATCCAAAAGCCAAAGCATTTTTGGAAGAGGAAAGAAGAAAGTTTCTGTTTGAAGGCAATACCGACATGCCTGAAGGGTATGTACCGCCCCAATCCTGAGACCTGCGCCACATTATCAAATGTGCGGCATGGCTCACGCCGCACATTTGATATAGCAACTCCCGCCGGAATCAACGTTTCATCGATTCAAAAAACTCGGCGTTAGTCTTGAAATCCTTCAGCTTGCCCACCAGGAATTCCGAAGCGGCCGTTTCGTCCATCGGTTGCAGGATTTTGCGCAGGATCCAGGTTTTTTGCAACGTATCAGGATCGACCAGGTATTCTTCCCGACGCGTGCCGGAACGATTGATATTGATCGCGGGGTAAATACGTTTTTCCGCAATCTTGCGATCCAGATGCAGTTCCATGTTGCCGGTGCCTTTAAACTCCTCATAGATCACTTCGTCCATTCGGGAACCGGTATCAACCAGCGCCGTGGCGATAATCGTCAGGCTGCCGCCTTCCTCGATATTACGCGCCGCGCCGAAAAAGCGTTTCGGTTTTTCCAGTGCGTTGGCGTCCACACCACCGGTCAAGATCTTTCCCGAAGAAGGAACGACCGTATTGTAAGCTCTTGCCAGCCTAGTGATCGAGTCTAACAAAATAACTACATCGTGTTTATGCTCGACCAGACGGCGTGCTTTCTCAATCACCATCTCCGCGACCTGAACGTGGCGGGTTGCCGGTTCATCAAAAGTACTGGAGATGACTTCACCGCGCACG
Source organism: Methylobacter sp. BBA5.1 (assembly GCF_000746145.1). Classification (NCBI taxonomy): domain Bacteria; kingdom Pseudomonadati; phylum Pseudomonadota; class Gammaproteobacteria; order Methylococcales; family Methylococcaceae; genus Methylobacter; species Methylobacter sp. BBA5.1. The sequence continues at coordinate 53,657 of NZ_JQKS01000029.1, read as the reverse complement.
CAGCGCTCCATTTCCGTAACCTCTTCGGGACGTTCATCGATCAACAAAACAATCAGATAACATTCGGGATTCTTTTCGGCGATGGATTGTGCCAGACTTTGCAGGATCATCGTTTTACCGGCTTTCGGCGGCGATACGATCAAGCCGCGCTGGCCTTTGCCGATAGGCGCGATTAAATCGATGATGCGTCCGGTTAAATCTTCACTGGTGCCATTGCCTTTTTCCAGAACGAATCGCTGATTGGCAAAGAGAGGAGTCAGGTTAGAGAAGTGAATTTTATTTTTGGTATTTTCAGGAGGTTCGAAATTGATCTGTTCGACTTTGAGCATTGCAAAATAACGCTCATTGTCTTTAGGCGGCCTGATCTTGCCGCTGACCGTATCCCCTGTTTTTAAGGCAAATCGCCTGATTTGGCTGGGCGAGACATAAATATCGTCAGGTCCCGCTAAATAAGAACATCCCGGAGTACGTAAAAAACCAAAACCATCCTGTAGAATTTCCAGAACGCCATCGCCATAGATATCTTCACCGCCTTTCGCCTGTTTCTTAAGGATAGCAAAGATTAAGTCCTGTTTACGGGTTCTGGCGACACTTTCGAGTCCTAGCGACTCTGCTATTTCAATAACTTCACTGATTTGTTTTAGTTTTAACTCGGTTAGATTCATAAAAATGACTCGAAGAAAAGGGTATACGGTCTGGACCGTAACTTAAGCAAGATAGGATTTAGACTTTAGGGATGTAGTTTATCGGGCGATATGCTTTTGAGTGCGCCTGATGCGGCACTCGACAAGTATAACTTAAATACCCAAACCCGTCCAAGCTTTTTGTGACGGGCTGAGCAGGATTTATTTATATATTACTGTCAATAAAGGTGGCAAGCTGTGATTTTGTCAATGCCCCTACCTTTGTGGCTTCCACTTCGCCGTTCTTAAACAGCATCAAAGTTGGAATACCGCGTACGCCATAGTGTTGTGGTGTTTGTGGGTTTTCGTCGATGTTTAATTTAACAACGGTTAACTTGCCTTTGTATTCTGTGGCAATTTCATCCAGAACCGGTGCAATCATTTTGCAAGGTCCACACCATTCAGCCCAATAATCTACCAGCACAGGACCGTCCGCTTTAATAACAGTTTCGTTAAATTCACTATCATTTACATGAAGGACTAAGTCGCTCACACTATTTCTCCAAAATTTAAAAGCTAAGACTATAGGAGGGATAACGTTAATTTGTCAATCAATTTCAGCTGATAGGTTTTTTACGTTATGCTATTGTCTATGAACAAGACACATTTAACAAATACTCGCTTCAGCAACCTGGAATTGTCTGACATCATCCTGCAAGGCCTGCAAGAGGCCGGCTTCCACCATTGCACGCCGATACAGGACAAAGCCCTGCCTTTATTGCTTCGGGATAAGGATATCGCAGGCCAGGCGCAACCCGGAACCGGAAAAACCGCCACATTTCTGCTGGCCACTTTCCAACATTTGATCAATGATGTCAGTGATCCCGTCAAAAATCCCCGGGCCATCATTCTGGCACCGACACGCGAACTGGCCATTCAGATCCATAAAGATGCCCGGTCGCTGGGCGCGCATCTTAACCTTAAATTTGCTCTCATTTATGGTGGCACCGATTATCAGAAGCAGCTCGACAGCCTGAAATCGAATATCGATATAATTATCGGTACGCCCGGCCGTATCATTGATTTTTACCGGCAGAATGCCTTTACGCTGGACAACGTGCAAGTCACCGTAATGGACGAAGCCGACCGCATGTTCGATTTGGGTTTCATTAAAGACATACGCTATTTGTTGAGACGCATGCCAGCACCGGAAAAACGTCTGAACATGCTGTTTTCGGCGACTTTATCGTACAAAGTAACCGAACTGGCTTACGAACACATGAACAATCCGGTTCTGATACGCATAGAGACCGAGGAAGTCACGTCCAAGGCCATACAGCAAAGTGCGTTTTGCCCCTCTAACGAACAAAAGATTCCGTTGTTGCTGGGCATTTTGAACCAATATAAGCCGCAACGCAGCATTATTTTCGTCAATACCAAACGCTGCGCCGAGCAGCTGAACGATTACCTCAATGCTAATGGCTATGAAACCGCGGCGTTAAGCGGCGATGTGCCTCAGGATAAACGCCAGCGCCTGCTCAATGATTTTCAGGAAAACAGAATCCGGCTGTTGATCGCGACTGATGTCGCGGCCCGGGGCCTGCATATCGCCGATGTTTCGCACGTTTTCAATTACGATCTGCCGCAGGATGTCGAGGATTATGTGCATAGAATAGGACGAACCGCGCGCTTTGGCGCCAGCGGCGAGGCGATCAGCTTTATTTGCGAGGAATATGCGTATTCCATGCCCGATATCGAAACTTATATTGGGCAGAAAGTGCCGATCAAGCCGATTACCGCCGATTTGCTCGCGGACGATGTTGTCAAGCCCAAAAGAAAGAGCAGCGCACCGGCTCAGGAAAAACGTGCCCCGCAGAAAAGGCCGCGCCCGCGCAAGCCTAAAGCCCGGGCATCAGTTCCCGAAAATCCTCAATAGCGGGAAAACCGGTTATTTCCTTTTTGGGCAGCTGCGTATCGGGCCTGCTGACCGAAATCAGATGGGCTATGCCGAACAGCCTGGCGGCATTCAAAACCGCCAGGCTGTCATCGATCAGCAATGTATTGTGTTTTTCAAACGGTTTTTGCTGCTGCAACAGGCGCCAGAAATCAGCATGTTCCTTAGGAAACCCCAGCGTATGAGAGCTGACGATGTCGTCGAAAAACCGGTGCAGACAGGTTTTTTCCATTTTCAAGCCGAGACTGTCCTGATGCGCATTAGTCACCAATAAAACCTTGCGTGGAGACTGATGAATTTTTTCCAGAAACTCGACGACATGCGGCAATACCGAAATCAATCCCGCTATTTCAGCCTTCAATCCGGCGATATTGAGTTGCAGCGCCTCACTCCAGTAATCGAGGCAGTACCATTCCAACCGACCTTCCATGTTTTTGAAACGCGGCTCCAACAGCTGTTTGGCTTCCGCTAGCGCTATACCCTGTTTCTCGGCGAATTTCAGCGGCACGAATTCCTTCCAGAAATGATTATCGAAATTCAAATCCAGAAGCGTGCCGTCCATGTCCAGCAATACCGTATCAATTTTGTTCCAATCGATCATAAGAGTGCGTTATATTTACCGAAGATCATTTAATTTAAAACTCTAGAAATGGCTAAAAAACCCCTCATCCTTAATAAGACTGTCGTTGCGAAAAGTCGTTTATTCCGTATCGAATCACTGGATCTGCAATTCAGTAACGGCGTGCAGCGCAATTATGAGCGCCTGGCGCGGGGCAATCCCGGCGGTGCCGTGCTTATCGTGCCCATGCTCGATGTCGACACCGTGTTACTGATACGGGAATACCTTGCCGGTATCGATCGTTATGAACTGGGTCTGCCGAAAGGCAAAACCGATGCCGGCGAATCGTTTCTCGATGCCGCCAACCGGGAGCTTAAAGAGGAAGTCGGCTTCGGTGCCAGAAACCTGCATCATTTAAGCTCTTTTTCCATCGCGCCGTCATATCTGGAACACATGACCGAGATCATCATCGCGCAGGATCTGTACGCCGAAAAACTGCCCGGAGACGAACCCGAAGAGCTAGAAGTCATCCCGTGGAAATTAAGCGACATCAATGCCCTGCTGGCCACGGGCGAATGCACTGAAGCCCGCTCGATCGCCGCCTTGTTCATGACCCTGGAATATTTCAAGACGAGATAATCACAAGCGGTATAACGGTTCCAGACTGGAATCCGCCGTTTGCCCGATTCTTTCCCGTGCTTTGTGTTCACTGAACGCCTGAAACAGTTTTTTTCCTTGCCACTGTCCGACAGCCCTACCATACAGGGTTCGGTTCAACAGCAGGATCTCATCCCTTAAACGGGCCTCGCAAAAAGACGCGATGGCACCGAGATTCGTAGCATTGAATTTTTGCCGGCCCCATTCCAGCAGGGCATCCTTGGCGGCTATGGCGTCATTATCGCTACAGGCCTGTTTCAGTTTTTTGATACTGTCGTTTAAATTCGCCTCAGGCATAGTAGCTTGCGGTGCGGATTTATTGGCGGACCGTCTAAACAGAAAATAAACCAGCGTCATCAGCCAGCCCGCGCCCAAGAATACCGAAATCGCCAACCAGATATTGGTTTCCCGGGGCTGTATGAGCGGCGCCTGCTTGACCTTTTCTGGCTTTACCGCTATTTCAACCGGCGCTTTAGGCTGCGCGGGAGCGGCGGCTGCGGCGACGGCATGGATGGTGGTTTCCGGAATCGTGGCCACTTCCATCTGCTGGGTTTTGATATTAAACCAGGGTAATTCTATGGCCGGCAATGTATAACTGCCCGCCTTCGATGGAATCAAGGCTATTTTTTCTTCCCTGAAGGCAATCACGCCGTCGTTTTTCTTCTGCTCCTGCAGTGCCGGTTGGTCAGGGTAGCTTTTTAACTGCTCAGGCGTTTTGGCAGCATTTAATTCCGGCAACTGACTGACCATGGTGCCTTTTGCCAACACCGTCAGTGTCCGCGTCAACGGTTCCCCCACTTTCATGTGCTCGATATCGCCCGACCATTCCTGTTTTAAATGCAGCTGTTCGGCAGGCAGCCAGTGCTGTCCTGTAAAAGATGCCGCCGCCGGTTGTACGTCCAGTGTTATTGACCGGGATGCCACGCGCTGGGTTTTGGTCATCTGGGGATTGAAGAAACCGCCGAAACTGGGACGAGTCGAGGTCACGACCTGAGCCGTCAATTCCAAAGGCTTGATGGTCATGCGGCCGCTTTTTTGCGGGAAAATGGCGTACTTTCGTTCGGTGACCCAATAATTGACGCCATTGATCTGCGTGCTGTAATTGCTGTCGTCGCCAAGTTTTTCAATGACCGCATCGGCCAGTTCCGGCTCATTCAAACCGGCCTGGGAAATTTCGACCCTGCGATATAAGCGCATGGTATAGAGAACCTGGGATTGTACATAAGGACTTTCAGGCGTCGCCTCAACCTCTAGAAACAAATCCCCGTCGACCAACTGGTCCTTATCCGCCGCGCCTTCGGTTACCCGCACAGCCGCCTGCTTGCTCGCATCGTCGCCAAATTGTATGGATGGTATCGTCAGGCTGCCGGTGTGTTTGGCCATGACTTGCAACACCCACTGAACGGTTTTGCTGGATGTGCCGTTAATCCACGACAAATGGCTACTCTGGCTCTGGCCCAATACTTCAAAATCCTGTTCCAGCGGTGTGAAATCAGGATCGTCGTCGGGCGAGTCGGTCGCCGTGAACGTGATCTGAAAGGATTCATTAAGATTGACCGGACTGCGGTCTACCGCGACATTAATTTCAGCCGCCGATAGCCCCGAGGCATGCACCAACAAAAACAGAAGAAGCAGTGTCACTCGATAGGGTCCGACTAGTATTAATTTCAATAATCTCATGTTCATCTTCATAAATTTGAATGATGCGGCGTTACAATTGCTTCAGTTATGCTGTTTACCAGGCAGCTTCTGAGTTCGACCGTTTCTTACGGTCCGGCTGCCGCTCCTGTTGTCCGTATTGGTATAAAAACTTGCGTTTCAGCAGGCCTGCCGGATCGTCGGGAATTCTGTTAAGCCATTGTTCGCTGGCCTGCGTCGCTTCGTCCTTGGTTTCCACAGGCGACTCGTCGGGCTTTTGCGCGGCTTGTTGCTGCGCTTCTCCCTTGTCCTGTTGGCCGGGCTGCCGGCTTTTTTCGGCGTCCTGCTTTTCCTGCTCGGGCTTGTTTGGCGGTTGCTGATCTTTCGGCGGCGGCTTGTCGGACGGTTGCCGGTCGGATTCATCGTCCGGTTTTTGCTGATCACCGGACTGATCCGCTTGATCGCTGTCTTTTTGCTGCGAGTCATCCTTGGACTGCTGCTGTTTATCATCCTGGTTTTGCTGTTTTTGCTGATTCTGTTGCTGTTTTTGCTTTTCCAAAGCTTTTTTCACAATTTCCTTATTAGCCTTGGCGTCTTCAGCAAGCTTTTTATCAGGTGATCTTTTTAAGGCTTCATCATAAGCGGATAGAGCCTCTTCATATCGTCCGGATTTAGCCAACACATTGCCTTGATTATAAAAACCGGTCGCTGTTTTGGGCGTTTTCATCGTCCCGAATTCCTCTTGACCCGCTTTATACTGAGCCGCCGCCTTCCAATCCGGATTTTCAAACAGCTGCGCGGCTGTGCCATAGTCGCCCTGTCGAAATGCCTGCTGGGCCTGCTGGTCTTTGGTGCGCCACAAATCCGGCCAGTCCAGGGCATAGCTGTTTTTCGGCAGCGGCAACAGCAGCAACATGGCCCAGCACAACAGGCCTTTTCTGAACGTCAGCGCCGCCAGCGGCAAAACCAGCAACAGAATCCACGGCCCCTTATCCTGCCACTGATCCAGCAGACCGTCCTTTTTCTCGGCACCCTGCTCCTTTATGGGTTGATCCAGTGCGGCCAGCAAGGTATCGATATCGCTGTCGTCGGCGGTTATCGATTGATAGATGCCATGCCCTGCCTGCGCCAGTTTCGTCAATTCATCGACATTCAGTCTGGTGACTACGATATCACCCTGCTCGTCTTTTAAAAAGCCGCCGGCCGGCAACGCGATCGGCGCGCCTTCGGCAGTTCCGACGCCCAATATCGATAGCTGGTAGCTGCCCAGCGATTTTACCGCCGGCAGGGTTTCATCGACATCGACGCCGTCGGTCACAAGCAATAATTGCCCTTTCTGAAGACCGGCCTGTCTGAACAGTTCCTGTGCTTTTTCCAGAACCACGGCCGTATTGCTGCCCTGAGTGGGCATGATATTGGTGTTTAACGCCTCCAGCTGGCTGGCTATGGTTTCGGTATCGTCAGTCAGCGGCGTGACCGTAAAGGCATCGCCGGCATAGACCAGCAACGCGGTCTGACCGTCTTTCCGCTGTCTCAGAATATCGGCAATCTTATAGCGGGCGCGAATCAGGCGGCTCGGTTTGATATCGGCGGCATCCATGGAGCGGGAAAGATCCAGAGCGATGACCAGGGCCGAATCATTGCGGAAAACCGGCGCCGGCAGCCGTTCCCAGGCAGGTCCGGCCAGCGCGATGATCGCCAGGAAAGCGGCGACAGCACCGGCAGTCAATGGCCAGCGACTTTGCCTGACCGCCTTCTCCTGCAACAGATAAGGCAAAAGGGCCGCATCACAGACCGCCGACCAATTACCCTGCCTGAGTTTGCTCCTCAGCATTAAAACCAGCAGCACGCCATACGGTATCAGGGCCAGCAGCCAGTAGGGCCTGATGAAATGAAAATCGGCCAGATTCATAACAACCTCACTCGGGACGATGCAATCACGGCCGCCAGCAGCAGCGCGCCGGCCAGCGGCCAATAGTACAGTTCGCTCCGGGGCCTGAAGTATTGTTTGTCTTTTTCCACTGGCTCCAGCTGATCCAGCAATTGATAGATCCTGCTGAGCTCATCGGTATTTCTGGCCCGGAAATAAACGCCGCCGGTTTTTTCGGCAATGGCCGTCAAGGTTTCTTCATCCAGATCCTGGGACGGGTTGACTTTATGAGCACCGAAAAAAGTGCGTACAAGCATTTCATCGGCGCCAATGCCGATCGTGTAAATTTTCAACTGGTTTTCGGCGGCCAGTTCGGCCGCTTTCAATGGCGAGACTTCGCCGGCGGTATTGGCGCCGTCCGTCAACAGTATCAGCACCCGGCTGTTGACTTGTTGATTCTTGAGCCGTTTGACGGCCAGGCCGATTGCATCACCGATTGCGGTATTGTCGCCGGCCAGCCCGATGGCCGACTCATCCAGCAAGGTCATGACGGTTTTTCTGTCGAAAGTCAAAGGCGTTTGCAGATAGGCCTGCGTACCGAACAGGATCAATCCCAGCCGGTCTCCGGCGCGCCGATTGATAAAGTCGCCGGCCACCCATTTAGTCGCTGTCAGTCTATCCACGGTTTGCTTGTTGATAACAAAGTCCTGCACCTCCATGCTGCCCGATAAATCCACGGCCAGCATCAGATCCCGGCCGCTGACGGCCTGCTCGATCGGGTCACCCAGCCACTGCGGGCGGGTACAGGCGGCAACCAGCAAAATCCAGGCGATGCTGGCCATCAGAAACGGCCATTGCCTCGTTTGCGAAACGGCGCGGGTCTCGACTTCGGAAAAATCATCAAGAAAAGGCACTTTCAAGGCAGCCTGCTCGACCGGATTACAGGCCGGCAGCAGCCAGCGGATTAACAAAGGCAGGGGTAACAGGCTGAGCAGCCAGGGCCATTCAAAATGAATCATTTTTCGCTTGGGCTTTGAGCCAGTCTTCGCACAGACTGATTAAATGTGAAATTTCCGCATCGGCCAGTTGCGTTTTTCGATACGGTGCATCGCTCAAACAGCAGCCGATGCCTTCGCTGAAAGGCGAGCCTTTGACCGAGCCGTCCAGATAGGCCAGCCATGCCCGGCCTGTCAAACCGGCGGCTTGGGTCCTGGGCGCTACACTGATCGCTACGCGCCGGATCAATACGGAAAGCTCGACCACTTTGCTATGGTTATCGAGCGTTGGATCCTGTTTGATTTGCGCCAGCATTTTTTTAGCGGTTTTGACGGCGGTCTTGCGGGTCAGACGCTTGTATAGCCAGACCAGCAAGAATATCAGCAAGGGCAGCGATACGGCGACCAGCCACCAGCCAGTAGCCGGCGGCCACCAGCCGATCGCTTCCGGCATGTGTATATCTCTCAAGGGAAGTTGAGCCGGTTCCATCATCTATGCCCCAATAAATATCTCAAACGTTGTACCGGATCCTCGTCGGTGCCGCATTGCATGAAAACCAGGCCCCGGCTTTGCGCCAGCTGGCCCAGGCGCTGCTGGCGCTGGGCAAAGCGTTGCTGGTATTGCACAGCAGCGCTGGAATCGGCATCGACAACCACATCGCGTTCTTCATCGGTAAACCGGTACCGGCCCTTGACAGGCAGCGCGCTTTCCAACGGATCGTAAACCATGATCAGGACGACGTCGCAGTGCTGCGATAATTTTAGCAGGTGCTTTTCGGCTTTTTCATTGAGGCCGCGAAAGTCGCTGATGATGTAAACACGACTGCCGGGACGGGCATGCTGCGCCAAGCGCGCCAGCACGTGCTCCAGCGTCAGGGTATCGGCCGTCCGGTCGGCTGGCTGCACCAAGGCATTGAGAAACCGCAATACCGCATGCTTGCCGTTCTGCGGTTTTAACTCGCGGCAGGCCGTATCGGAAAAGATCTGGCCGCCGATCCGATCGCCGTGATGCTGCGCCGTCCAGGCTAGCAAACCGGCCAGCTTGGCCGCCAGGACCGACTTAAAGACGCCGCGCGTCGCGAAATGCATGGCGGCCCGGTTATCGACGGAGATGAATATCGGCCGCTCGCGCTCCTCGCGGAACAGTTTGGTATGGGGTTTGCCGGTGCGGGCCGTCACGCGCCAGTCGATGCTGCGGATATCATCGCCGGGCTGATAAAGCCGCGCCTCGTCAAATTCCATGCCCCGGCCCTTAAAGCGCGAGACATAGCCGCCGCTTTGTGTCGAGCGTATCAAGGCATGCTGCAAGTTCAGACTGGCCGCTGGCCTGGCAAGATCAACCAAGGTTTTGAGCGACACTGAAACCAGTTCGCTGTCTGACTGTCTGGCATCGCCCGCCTGTTTACTGAAAAACATCAAGGTACGGCAACTCTGGCAATGAGCTCTCTGATGAAATGATCGGTCGTGATGCCTTCGGCCTCTGCTTCGTAAGACAATATCAGCCGGTGGCGCAGGACATCGTACGCCATGTCCTGAATGTCCTCGGGACTGACAAAATCGCGTTGCGCCAGCCAGGCCTTGGCCCTGGAACAACGGTCCAAGGCAATGCTGGCTCTGGGGCTCGCACCGTATTGCAGCCAGCCGGCCAGGTCTTTGCCGTAAACGCCGGGGTTGCGCGTCGCCAGCACGAGCTGCAGCAGATAGTCTTCAAGGCTATCGGCCATGTAGAGATCCAGCACTTCATTGCGGGCCTCGAACAAAGTCTTTTGATCGATTGGCTCAAATTTGGCATTGTTTTTTACCGACTCCAGTCTGGCCTCGTTCCGGGCCAGGTGCAGAATGCTTTTTTCATGCTCCGCTTGCGGGTAATCGATTTTCACATGCAGTAAAAAACGGTCCAGTTGCGCTTCAGGCAATGGGTACGTGCCTTCCTGTTCGATAGGGTTTTGCGTCGCCATGACCATGAACAGCTGCGGCAGCGGATAGGTAGCCTGACCGACGGTAATCTGGCGTTCGGCCATGGCTTCCAGCAGCGCGGCCTGCACTTTGGCCGGTGAACGGTTGATTTCATCGGCCAGGATCAGGTTATGAAACAGAGGCCCTTTTTGAAACTCGAAGCTGCCCTGTTGGGGGCGATAAATTTCAGTACCGGTTAAATCAGCCGGCAACAGATCCGGCGTGAACTGTACGCGATGAAAGTCCCCCTGAATGCCTTTGCTCAAGATATTGATCGCTCTTGTCTTAGCCAGGCCAGGAGCGCCTTCAACCAGAATATGGCCATCGGCCAATAAGCCGATCAGCATTCGTTCAACAAGCACATCCTGACCGATAATTTCTTGATTAATATAGGTTTTTAACCTCATTAACGATGATTGACTGGTACTTATATTGCTGTTTTGTTCTGACATAGTCCAATTGTAGGTTTTAAATCCATAGCTTGGGGGCCTAAAGCCGCACCAACAAAAATTAATAACCGGAGCCGAGGTTATCCCTTGTAAACAATCTTATCGTAATAAAGTTCCATATTTTATACGGATATTCCAGCTGACGACATAGAGTAACTTCTGTATGTATCCGTGAGTAACCTGTGGATTACTGGGGACATACTCGCAGCCGGCAAGTTATCCACAAGCTGTGCACAGAATGTGGATAACCTTAACCGCAAATTATAGATTGTTTTAAGTTGATGATATTAGAAAATAAATTTTACTTATCCACAGATTTTGTCAAGCTAGTAATAACAATAGGTTTTTAAATATCTTATTTTGTTATGATTAAAGCCGGAAAAATAAACGGTCATCGTCATGGAATTGTATAAAACCAAACCTGATTCATCCGACACCTTGCCCACCGGCATCCCTTATATCGTCGGCAATGAAGCGGCCGAGCGCTTCAGTTATTACGGGATGCGCGCCATACTGGTGATTTTTATGACACAGTATCTGGTGGACTCAACGGGTCGGCCCGATGTCATGTCTGAAAATGAAGCCCAGGGCTATTTTCATTTATTTGTCTCGGCCGTGTATTTCATGCCGTTGTTCGGCGCCTTACTGGCTGACGGCCTGCTGGGCAAGTACCGCACGATTATTTTTTTATCGCTGATTTACTGCCTGGGGCATTTTGCATTGGCGGTTGACGATACCCGCATCGGTTTGCTGATCGGACAGGGGCTGATCGCAATCGGCGCGGGCGGCATAAAGCCGTGTGTTTCCGCGCATGTCGGCGATCAGTTTGGCATGGCTAACCGGCATTTAATCGGCCAAGTCTTCAGCTGGTTTTATTTTTCCATCAATCTCGGCGCTTTTGCCGCGATGCTGATTATCCCCTGGCTGCTGCATCATTACGGTTCTTCGGCAGCCTTTGCCGTTCCCGGTTTTTTAATGCTGCTGGCCACCTTCACCTTTTGGACGGGGCGGTATCGCTATGTACATATACCGCCAGCCGGCACGGTTTTTATCAAGGACATGTTCGGTGCTGTCGGTTTGACAGCTTTAAAAAAGCTGGCCTCCATTTATGCTTTTATTGCTATATTCTGGGCTTTATTCGAACAAATCGGCTCATCCTGGATATTGCAGGCGCAAAAAATGGACCGTATGATCCTGGGGGTCGAACTGCTGCCATCACAGATTCAGGCGGCCAACCCGTTGCTGATCATGCTGCTGACGCCACTGTTTTCCTATCGGATTTATCCGTTTTTAAACCGGTTTATTGAACTGACGGCATTAAGGAAAATGACCATCGGTTTGTTCCTGACCACGCTGGCTTTCACCCTTGCCGGTTTCATTCAAACCGATATCGATAACGGCTTGACGCCGTCGATTATCTGGCAGTTGCCGGCTTATTTGTTGCTGACATCAGCCGAAGTCATGGTTTCAGTGACCTGTCTTGAATTTTCCTATACGCAGGCGCCGAAAACCATGAAATCGTTTATCATGGCGTTTTATTTCCTTTCGGTGGCGGTCGGCAATCTGTTTACCAGCACCGTCAATTTTCTTATTCAAAATGCCGACGGCTCCAGCAAACTGGCCGGTGCCGATTATTTCTGGTTTTTTACCGGCTTAATGTTGATTACCGCCGTGCTGTTTTGGCTTTCGAACCGTTACTATACCGAGCAGTCCTATTGGCAGGATGAGCAAAATCCCTGATGTTGCCTATAATTTTTTAATTTGACTTTCACGTAACATCACTGGGGAGTACGATGCGATTCATACTGGTTTTTTTGGGAATTCTTTTTTCCGCCCATGCGGCTGCCGGCGTTTATAAATGTACGGGGAGCGACGGCAAAACAGCTTATCAATCGACCCCATGCCTGGCCGGGCAGAGCAATGTCGAATTGAATGTTAAAACCGGCAGCGCTACCGATCTGGATGAACAACGAAAACAACAGGAAGAACAGCGTAAAAAACTTGATCAAGACAAACTTGAACGGGAGAAACTTAAGCAGCAACAGGCCCAATTACACAAGGCGGCCGCCGATGAAAGCGCCAAAAATCAATTGCTTATCAAAAATAATCCGGAAAAGTTTTCCGCTTATGCAATTCCTCCTTATCTGCCCGGCCAATTGCCGGATGTGGCCCAAAATTACCAGGACCGCTTGCCGGATATCGAGCGCTTGAGAAGACAGGCGGCGGAACAGGCTCTGGCCACCGGGCAATGCGGCCGCGTTGAAGCATCGGAACTGAATGCAAAAAGCAGCCGGGATGCGCTGGTCTTTTTAATCAATTGCAGCAGCGGTAAAAGTGTTTATTTAACAGAACAGGAATTAACTCAGTAACTATTCTATGAATTCTCCAAAAACCATATTAATTACGGGCTGCTCCAGCGGCATTGGATATGTCACGGCTGTCGAATTAAAAAAACGCGGCCATAATGTTATCGCTTCGGCAAGAAAGCCTGAAAGTGTCGCCCGGTTGAGCCGGGAAGGTTTCACTGCCGTCCAGCTGGATCTGGCAGACAGCGACAGTATCCGCCAGGCGGTCAGGCAAGTCATAGCCTTAACGGACGGAAGAATAGATGCGCTGTTCAATAACGGGGCTTTTGGACAGCCTGGCGCGGTGGAGGATTTAAGCCGCGATGCCTTGCGCAGTCAATTTGAAACCAACCTGTTCGGCACTCATGAGCTGACTAACCTGCTTATTCCCGTGATGCGCCAGCAGGGCCATGGGCGCATTATCTATAACAGCTCGATATTGGGGCTGGTCGCCATGACTTATCGTGGGGCTTACAATGCCAGCAAATTCGCGCTGGAAGGTTTGGCCGACACATTACGACTCGAGCTGCACGGCAGCAATATCCATATCTCGCTGATAGAGCCAGGTCCGATCCTGAGCGATTTCAGAAAAAACGCGTTTGAACTGTATAAGAAAAATATAGATCCGACGCATAGTTTCCATAAGGAAACGTATAAAGCCATGGAGGCACGCCTGCAGAAAGAAGGCCCGGCCGCGCCATTCACGCTGCCCGCCGAAGCCGTCTCTGAAAAAGTCATTCATGCCTTGGAAGCCAAGCGGCCTAAGCTGCGTTATTACGTGACAACCCCGACCTATGCCTTTGCTTTTCTTAAGCGCATATTGCCCATTTCCTGGATGGACGGGCTGCTGCGAAAGGTATGACGCGTGCATGACCTGAAAGAAGTCGATGTTGTCTGCCCCTATTGCGGCGAACTTATTGATATTCTTGTGGATACTTCTTCCGGCCCGCAGGAATATTATGAAGATTGTTCGGTTTGCTGTGCCCCGATCTTATTTATATTAGCCGTCGACGAGGCCGGAGAAATTTACCTTACTATTAAAAGGGATAATGAATAATATTCATTATCATTCAGTTTTAATTTTTTTCTGTGCTAGAATGCCGCGCTCTGCGTAGCCATTAATTAATTTGAATTCTTGCTTTCCCGCATAAACTCTCATTTTAATCGTTATGTCTGAACCCCATAAATAAATATCTGAGGTTTATAGCCCAATGAAAGCATTAAAAAAAATAGCAGTCTCTTTATTTGTAACCATTTCCCTGGCTTCGGCTTCCACAGCTTTTGCTAAAAATCCAACAGGCGAAGAAGTAAAAGTTGCTATCGATGATACTGTCGCTAAAGTGGAAGAATCCATTGCCGCCATTGAAAATGGTGCCGATAACGAAGCCGTTATGTCTTTGATTAATGACGCGCGCCAAATGCAAAAAAATATCTCTAATAATGAGCTTGATTTAAAACGCAATAAAGCCAGTTCAAAATTGAAAGCGGCACGTATTGAAGCTCGTAATAATGATATGAAAGCCTCAGAACAGCAGTTAAAAGAAGCTTTAGCCGGTTTTCAAGAGATAAAAGAAATATACGCTAAAACTCATTAATACCTGAATAATGTCGGATTTGATTGTTCTTATGATCGAATCCGACTCTTTTGAAATCCCGCCACCGGCTTTAATTTAAGTCGCTAAAATCCGCCTATTCTGCTTTTTCAATCCTCTTGGTCATTGAAAATGCTCAAAATGTGTTAGAATTACCGCCGGTAGATAACTCTTGACCATGAAAATAGATAGTTATACTGCCAATATAACTTGAAATAACTACAACTTGTGGGATTAGTGCAAAATGAAAATCTTAAAAAAAGTCTTACTGTCTTTATTGATCGCAACATCAATGGGAGCTGTTTCATCTTCTGCGTTTGCTGAAGATCCAGGCAGAATCGTATACGCGCCAGCTGATGCGATCGATATGACTGTAGGCAAAATCAAGGCAGCGATAGACGCTATCAATAGCGGAGCAGAAGGCGCTGCTGTTGCTGATTTGATTAAAGAAGCGTCAGATACAAGTAAAGAAATCAATGCTAATGACAAAGTAGACGTAGCACGCTCAAGAGCGAACGGCAAACTGAAAAGTGCACGCTCACATGCTAAAAAGAACTCTTTACAAGAAGCAGAACAAGAATTGCAAGATGCTTCAAAAGCTTTCAGTGATCTGAAAGGATTATTGTAAGAACGCCAAGCTATATCAGGACAGCTTCCAGTTGCCTGATATAGCTGCTACTCTCCTTCCTTGGCTACCACCTGAAGCATTTTTCAATAACCCCTGATTTTATTTTCAATCCGGAAAGTAAAATCCCAGTCCTATCAATTATCCATTAATCGCAGTTGCAGCGATTTAAGCTGACATTGTTTGCTACTTGATTAACCAAAGTGAATTTGGGGAACAGCAGGAATTTAAGATTTAAGAATTTAAATTGTCGGATGAGACAAGTTTTCAACGCTCTTTGACACACCGTCTCTGGCTTTCAATTTTTGCCAGTTGTAGTTTTCCGGTATCAGCCTGGCCTGGTTATAAGGCGGCTTGGTACGCTCATCGGCCATTTTAGAAACATCAAATCAGTCAGTTGCTCGACATGATCACCATAGCTCATGCCATCATCACGTAGCACGTCGCAGTAATTCCAGAGTTTTTGTACGATGTTGGCGGGACTCATTAATGTTCTATCCTGGTTTTATAAGCTTGTTGAGGATGATTATGTTGTATTGGATAGCGAGCTTCTAACAAACCCGCTTTAAGCATAGGCTTGATATAGTGGTTTCTGACGCTATCTGGTGCCCGATTTAATAATTCGGCTAATGTTCGGAGCGATAAAAATTCATCAGCACACAATTGTATAATGACAGATTTCACCTGCTCCGGGGCCGTGCGCTGCTTATTTCTTATTGGCTCTGCAAGACTTAACAAATGTGCATAATGTTCGGAGTTGCTGCCATTATGTTCGAAGCTAGTCTCCTTATGTTCGGACTTCCTTTGATAATGCTCGGAGTTAATGTCCATTTCAGAGAACAAATCCGGCACTATTTTGCCTTGTAAAGAATAACGCGTTCCCCGCCCATTTTCTGATTGCTTGAGGCATCCTTGCTGTACTAAATTTTTTAAATGATCACCAATTTCGCGAGGATGTTCAGGGCGATGAAGCTTGATATCGGCATTACCTATTTTTCCAAAGCGATGCGCCAAAACCAGGATAAATCGGTCAAGCTCGGACAAATAACTGTAAGCATCACCGACAATATCTTTAATCTCCTGATCGATTTCTTCAGGTATCAGACTGATGACCGGCAGGGTCATCTGGGTCATATCTAAATCCAGCTTCTCACTGACCAAAGGCTTCAGCCACGATTGTTCGCGCCATGCGCGCAGGATTTTCGGCATGCCCGATCCCGATTTCTCGCCCAAGCCCAATAACTGAAACATTTTCAGCATGGCCGGATTACGCGGATCACTAAGACCACCTTCATAGAGTTGATCCAGCGAAATCCGCAAACGGCCGGGATTTAAAAACTCTATTCGGTCGCGCCGTTTGACTATTTTAATCGGGCGTGTGGAACGATGATCGGCATGTACCAGACAGTTGATCAGTGCTTCGCGCAACGCTTCATGAACATGCGTTTCACCTTGCCTGATGCCCTGGGTGTCCAGCTTGAACGGCACATCCAGATCGTCGGTTAAACGCCGATAAACCCGCGCATAGAAATTAAAAATGTTGCTTTCCCAGCGGCCATCCAGGGTCAGGCGATAAGTCCAGCGCACTTCAGGATCATCGGACAGATGCTCCTGGTAATCCAGCTGATAATGCGGAAAAGCCTCAAGAATGCTTTGTTCCTTGCCGAACATAAACAGACCGGCCAGAGTCAGCCCTTCTTGCCCCGTCTTGCGGTTGCGTCGCCAACCATTCAGTTTCTCCAACAAGCCTTGATTGTCCAGCGCCAAGAATGGATGATCCGGCTCTCTGGACACGAACCGATTGCGATAAGCCTTGAGGGTGTCGGAATCCAGATCCTCTATCGTAAAGTTTTCAATAATACCGTAATCCTGCGGCTCGTCACTGGCATCACGCAACATTTGCCGCACTTCTGTTTCGGTGCAGCGGTAATCGCCTTCATAGTTGCGTTTGTAGGTACCTATTAATGGATTGCCATTGATATAGACCGGGCGCTGCATGCGAGAAGCTTGAGGTACGCGTATCAATAACAGCGATTTGCCCTGTACTGTTAAGATTTTTATATCGTCTTCATGACACAGTGGCGTGCTGAGTTTTCTGGCGTCATTATGGCCGTCCCAAAAGGCTTTACGTTGCGCTTCCGGATTTTTAATGCCCAATATCCAGCTTGCCTTTTTTCTCCTGCACGCCTAAAACCAGATAACCGCCCTCGCTATTGGCGAATGAAGAGAGGGTTTCCCATAGGGATTTCGGCAGCCCGCCGTCGGCCGACTTGAAGTCGATTTCCTGGTCTTCTCCGAGATCGAGCTGATTCAACAGTTCCGCTTCGGTCATGCGCTCTGCCCTTGCTTTATTTTTTCCAGTAATACGCCAGCGGGTTCATCATCAGGGTCTTGCGGAACCAGCCTGCCACTAAAGGCTTTTTTCAGGATTGACTGGCGCATGCGCTCGGCGCGCTTCAGGTTGGTATTGATTTGCTGCTCGATCTCGTCGGCGATCGAGAGGCGACGTTCTATTTCTGAAATGATTTGAAGTTGCTCGGCTAGGAGCCTGTCGGACAATAAAATTGGCGGCCTAAATTTTTTGGAGCGAGCCTTTCATGGGCAGTTAAATCGGCATTCAAAACGATTAACGAGTTGGTTTCTGGTGAGAATCCACCTGGCTTTGCCGTCGTTCAGTATCCATCGCTGGGATTTGTGTTGGTTCTCTGGTTTATCCCGTCGCCAAAACATGCATCCGTTTCAAATTGTAGGCCATGGCCACCCACTTCCGTATGGCGCGTGTGATGGCAAGACTATTGATCAACTTGCTAAAAAGGAACCTTACTAAAATGAGTATGAAGAAAAGCGTTTTGAAGCTGCTTTTAAGCGATTCGTATAGAGAAAAAATTATTTTCTCAGCCTGAAAATTATATGCGCTTGCCTTGTTAAAATTACCAGTTATTGTAATTTAATGAGTTATGAAATGACCTGAAATGACGTGATACAACAATCACTTTCCGATACAGAAACTGGAAAATATTTTCCCCAACAAATCATCGGATGTAAATTTTCCGGTAATTTCCCCCAGACTGTTCTGAGCCTGCCTTAAATCTTCCGCGACCAGTTCGCCGGCCTGGCTGCCCTGCAATTGATGCAACGCACTCAGGACAAAGTCATAGCCTTTTCCTAGAGCTTCAATATGGCGTCTTCGGGCTATAAACACATTATCGGTCTGTTCCTGGTAGCCCATGCACTGTTTCAGATGCTGTCTGAGCAGTTCCATGCCGGCACCTGTTTTAACGGACAGGTGAATTTCACAACCTGCCGTTGTCTGCCTTATCTCAGGTTCCCTGTCGGTTAAATCTATTTTGTTATAAATCCGGGTGAGGCTGACATTTTCCGGCAAATAGGGCAGCAGTTGCTGTTCATCTTCGCTGTCTCGGCTGTCCAGCAGCAACAGAATTCTGTCAGCCTGCTTGATTTCTTCCTGTGCCCGGCGTATGCCTTCTTTTTCCACGGCATTGTCGCTTTCTCTCAAACCGGCCGTATCGATCACATGCAAAGGCATGCCATCAAGCTGAATCCGCTCTCTTAGCACATCCCGGGTCGTGCCGGCGATATCGGTGACGATGGCCGCGTCATGTCCGGCCAGGGCATTGAGCAGGCTGGATTTGCCGGCATTGGGTTTGCCCGCCAGCACGACGGTCATGCCATCGCGTAACAGGCGGCCTTGCCGGGCCGTAGCCTGGATCTGTTCGATGCGCTCCAATAAACGGATGATGCGGTTTTCCACGACCCCATCGCTTAGAAAGTCGATTTCTTCATCGACAAAATCGATGGCGGCTTCGACATAGGTGCGCAGTTCCGTCAGCTCGGCGACCAGCGCATTGATCTGCTCCGAAAAAACGCCCTGCATGGATTTTTGCGCGGAGCGTACGGATTGCTCGGTGCTGCTTTCTATTAAATCGGCGACAGCTTCAGCCTGTGCCAGATCAAGTTTGTTATTCAGGAAGGCGCGCTCGGTAAATTCACCGGGATTGGCTAATCGAATGCCCAGCGACAGAACTCGCCGCAGCAGCATATCCAATACCACGGAACCACCGTGCCCTTGAAGTTCAAGGACATCTTCACCGGTGTAGGAAGCAGGGGCGGGAAAATAAATCGCGATGCCGGAATCGATCGCCGAACCGTTTTCATCGAGAAAAGCCGAAAACAGCGCCAATCTAGGCTGTAGGGGTTTGGTGATCAGCTGTTTGGCTATGGCCGTAACATCAGGGCCTGAAATGCGGATAATACCGACACCGCCATTCCCTGGCGGTGTTGCAATTGCTGCAATGGTATCGAAAGAGTCGAAGTTCACTAATACAAATTATGCTTCTTCATTGATCTGGCGGGTAATATACGATTGCTGAATGATAGACAATGTATTGTTAACAACCCAATATAAAACCAGACCGGCCGGAAAGAACAAGAAGAAAATAGTGAACACGATAGGGAACATTTTCATGATCTTGGCCTGAATCGGGTCAATCGGCGCCGGATTCAGACTTTGCTGGATTTTCATGGTGATACCCATCAGCACAGGCAAGACATAAAAAGGATCCATGGCCGACAAATCCTGTATCCACAACATGAAAGGCGCCTGGCGGAGTTCCACCGTTTCAACCAGTACCCAGTACAGGGAAATAAACACCGGGATCTGGATCAAAATAGGCAGACAGCCGCCTAAGGGGTTGACCTTTTCGCGTTTGTACATGTCCATCATTTCTTTATTAAAACGAGGCCTGTCATCGGCAAAGCGTTCCTGCATTTCTTTAAGACGCGGCTGAATTTTGCGCATCTTTGCCATTGACCGGAAACTGGCTTGCGACAGTTTGAAGAACAGCAGCTTAATGCATAAGGTCACGCCGATAATGGACCAGCCCCAGTTGCCCACCACGTCATATATCTGGTTCAGCAGCCAGTAAATAGGCTTGCCGATAAAAGTCAGCCAGCCGTAATCAACCGTCAGTTCCAAGCCTTTGGCGATGTCTTCCATCATCGGCTGAATTTTAGGACCGGCAAATAATTGCGAGGTAAACCGGACATCGGCATTGCTGGCGACAGTCATAGGCTCTGAATAAGCGCCAATCACATAGCGCCAGTCTTTCAGCTCCTTCGTGTAAAAATGGTTTTCCTGATCGGCCGGCGGAATCCATACAGCCGCGAAATAATGCTGAATCATGCCTGTCCAGCCGCCTGTAGTCTTGACGCTCAGATTCTCCTCGGCCATATCATCGAAGTCCACTTTCTGATATTTTTCTTCCTCGGTATAAAAGACGCCGCCTGTATAGGTTCTGATAAAAGTATTGCCTTTCTCATCCTGATAAGGCACGCGCATCAGCTGGCTGTATTGTCTGCCGGTCCAGGGTTGGGCGGAATTGTTCTGTACTTTCTGTTCCAGACCGATTTGATAACTGCCGCGTTTAAACGTAAACATTTTAGTTACCACCAGACCACTGCTGTCGGTCCAGGTCAATGGCACCGTCAACGTGTCCTGACCAGGTTCCAGTACGTAACTGTCTTTTTCGCTATTGAAAACGGTATGGTGAGTAGCCGCGGCTGTTGAACCGCTATCGGCAATCAAGCCGCTTTGCGCCAAAAATAATTTGTCCGGGTTGCTGTCGAATAACCGCGTTGGTGCAAGATTTTTTTCCGAAACCGACAGGCCGAGCATGTCGCGCAGGCTGTTGACGATGGTATTTTCTTTTTCCACCGGATATTCCAACAGATCCAGATTACGCAGTGTGCCGCCCAAGGTATCTATTTCCAAGTTCAGGACATCGGTTTTTACTTTGATGATTTTAGCCGAAGGCACGGCGACGGACGGTACCGATGAGGATTCCTGTTTCGCGTTTTCCGTCGGCGCAACGCCGCCGGTAGCGGCTGGCAGGTCTTCTTTCGTGTTCGTGGTATTGGGATCTGTTACTGCGACGGGCGGTTTGGGGCCGTAGTCCACCTGCCACGCCTGCCACAGCATAAAAACGAGCATTGCAAAAGTAACGATTAATACAAATCTAATATTATCCATTCTTATTATTACCAAATTTTTCTGGAACAGGATCAATGCCACCTTCATGAAAAGGGTGGCATTTTGATAATCTTCTGAGCGTGAGATAGGAGCCGGTTACGGCGCCATGGAGCTGAAGCGCTTCCAAGGCATAAGCGGAACAACTGGGATAGAAGCGACAATTATTGCCAAGTAAGGGGCTAATAAAGTACTTGTAAAACTTTATGAATGTTATGAGTATGAATCGCATCGGGTTACCAATTTAAGCCAATGCCTTTCCAAAGACTTTCTTAGCAAGTCCGGCGGAGCATCTGCTGCATCCCTGCGAGCCAAGACAACAATGTCTATATTTCCTATGCTTTGTTGCTTTAATCGATAGCTTTCCCGGACAATACGTTTAATTACATTCCGTTGTATTGCCTTTTTTATATTTTTTTTGGCAATTGCCAAGCCTAGCCTCGGATGATCAAGATCATTCCTGATGGCTAACAGCGTGAAATACTGATCGCTTGATTTTACAGGCTTAGCAAAAACCTTTTTATATTCAGCCGGTTTCTTTAACCGTAACTGTGGGGGAAAACCGAAAACTTTCTCAGCCACATACCGGTTAGTTAAACCGTTAATTTGGCGCGACCTTTTGCTCTGCGAGCGTTGATCACTCTGCGTCCGCCGACTGTCGCCATTCTGGCGCGGAAACCGTGAGTTCTGGCGCGTTTGATTTTACTGGGTTGGTATGTTCTTTTCATTGATTCAGGACCTGATCAGATTAGGGTTAACAAAAACGGATAAAAAAGACGTTGGATGATAAAATAAAGAACATAGCCCTGTCAATTCTGTAGTGCATTGTTTTATTGCTGTATAGTGGCAGCCAAGCAAAATTCCTTCACTAATTAAAAATCAATATCTTATATACTTCAATGAGCTCAATTTGGAATAACTGCCTTTCTAAACTTGAAAATGAAATCTCCAGTTCCGATTTCAGTACATGGATACGGCCGCTTCAGGCCATAGAAAGCGACGGACAAATCAAACTGCTGGCGCCAAATCGCTTTGTACTGGACTGGGTCAAGCAACATCATTTTGCCAAAATTGAAGAAACCATTCATGAATTTTCCAATGGTGAATTAGGTCTGATTCTTGAAATCGGCTCAAAAAAATCCACCGTACCCACCGCCGCAACGATTGCCAAACCGGCCGAAACCAAAAAAGCCAGCCCCAACTTTCTTAATAAGGCCTTTACTTTCGACAATTTTGTCGAAGGCAAATCCAATCAGTTGGCCAAGGCCGCATCGATCCAGGTTTCCGAAAACATCGGCAAGGCTTATAACCCGTTGCTGATTTACGGCAGTTCAGGATTGGGCAAGACCCACATGATGCATGCGATCGGCAATGCCGTTCTGCAAAAAAACCCGTCGGCCACGATTGTTTACCTGCATTCGGAAAAATTCGTCCAGGACATGGTCAAAGCGTTGCAACAAAACTCCATCAATACCTTTAAGGAATATTACCGTGGCGTAGACGTGCTGCTGATCGACGACATTCAATTCTTCGCCGGCAAGGAACGCTCGCAGGAAGAGTTTTTCCATACCTTCAACACCTTGCTGGAAAAAAAACATCAGGTGGTTTTAACCTGCGATAAATACCCGAAGGAAATCATCGGACTTGAAGACCGCTTGAAATCGCGATTCGGTTGGGGGCTTCCTGTTTCCATCGAACCGCCGGACATGGAAACCCGGGCCGCGATCTTGATGAAAAAAGCGCATCTGGCGAATGTGGATCTGCCTCAGGAAGTCGCGTTTTTTATCGCGAAAAGAATTCCGTCCAATGTCCGCGACCTGGAAGGCGCGTTAAGGCGCGTGATTGCCAATGCACAATTCACGGGCCGCGAAATCACGACCGAGTTTACCAAGGAAGCGCTGCATGACCTTATCTCCCTGCAGGACAAGCTGGTCAATATAGACAACATTCAAAAGACCGTGGCCGAGTATTTCAAAATCCGCGTGGCCGATCTGTCCTCCAAGAACAGACGGCAATCCATTACCCGGCCGCGGCAAATGGCCATGTCGCTGGCCAGGGAGCTGACTTCGCACAGTTTTCCGGAAATCGGCGAGGCTTTCGGCGGCCGTGATCACACAACGGTCATGAATGCCTGCAAGCGCATCAGTGAACTCAAGGAAGCCGATAGTAAGGTGGCCGAAGACTATTCCAATCTGTTGAGAACTTTGTCGCATTAATCGTGCACAAGCTGTGGATAAACCGGTGCGTTATTAACAGCCTCGTTTTAACTACAGCCGGAACACAAGCAGTTACAACTTTAAACACATCATTTATAACAGGCTAGCTGATTGATTATTAAGGTATAATTAGAGTTATCAACAGTTTCATGCAAGCTAGTAATAACAGAAAAAATATTCTTTTATGAACTTTATTATTAATAGAGAAGAGCTTTTAACGCCCCTACAGCAAATAGTCAGTGTCATAGAAAAAAGGCAGACCATGCCGATTCTCTCCAATGTGCTGATGGTAATCGAAGACAATCGGCTGATTTTGACCGGTACGGATCTGGAGATTCAGATCGTGGCCAAAATCGATATCGGTACCGCGACATCCGGATCGATCACGGTTCCGGCGAGAAAATTCCTGGATATCTGCCGGTTATTGCCCGGCGGTGCCGAAATCAAATTCGAGCAGGAAGATGATATCGCCATGGATGGTGTGAATGCCGCAAGCCAGTCGGGAACTGGCGCGGCGAAAGTCAAAATCCTGTCCAACCGCAGCCGCTTTTCCTTAAGCTGCCTGCCGGCGGACAATTATCCGGAATTTGCCGAATCGGAATTCGAGCATCAATTCTTTATCAATGCCGGCAAATTTAAAAGGGCGCTGGAGAAAACCATATTCTGCATGGCCAATCAGGATGTCCGTTATTATCTGAACGGCCTGCTGCTGCATATTTCCAACAGCAAATTGAAGCTGGTGGCCTCGGATGGACACCGCTTGTCGATTTATGAAGACCAGTTGGATCAGGCGACCGGCTATGAAGCGCGAATCATCCTGCCCAGGAAAGGCGTTCTGGAACTGAGCCGCTTGCTCGATGATCCGGACGCCGAGTTGAGAGTCGAGTTTTCCGGCAACAACATCCGGATCTTTATCAAGAATCTGGTGTTTTCCGCCAAACTGGTCGATTCAAAGTATCCCGATTTCAGCAAGGTGTTCCAACAGGCGTTTTTCAATCAGATCCATATTCAAAAACAGCAACTGAAGGAAGCTTTAACCCGCGTTGCGATCCTGTCCAACGAAAAATTCAAGGGCGTCACGCTGGACATTTCGTCCGGCAGTTTAAGAATCAGCACGCACAATCCCGAGCATGACGAAGCCGAGGAGGAGCTTTTTATCGAATACACCGGCGAACCTTTATCGATCGCCTTCAATGCGCAGTATTTGCTGGATGCCGTCTCCAATCTGGATTCGGAACTGGCGGTATTGACTATTGCCAGCAACGCCAGCACTTGCTTCATCGATGAACCCAATGATTCTTCCTACAAATTTATTGTCATGCCGATGAGGCTGTAATATTACGGATGAGTTTGTTGAAACTGGATATTTACCATGTCAGGAATATCCATCAAGAATCCATCAGGCCTTCTCCAACAATCAATTTCGTTGTTGGAGAAAATGCCAGCGGCAAAAGCTCGCTGATAGAAGCTATTTTCATTCTCGGACGGGCTCGATCTTTCCGTTCCACATCCATCAAGCCGGTTATCAGTTTCGATCAATCGCATTTAATCGTTTCCGCGCAAGCGCTGCAACCGGATGGCAGCCATTGCCATTTGGGCATTCAACTGGACGGCAAGGATTTTGAAATTCGTATCAACCAGCAATCCAGACAGAAAAAGTCGGATTTAGCTTATGCGCTGCCTATGCAATTGATACATCCGAAAAGTTATGAATTGCTCGACGCCGGCCCGCAGATCAGGCGCGAATTTATAGATTGGGGCGTTTTTAATGACCAGGCGAATTTTTTGCCGGTCTGGCGCCGATTCAAAAAAGCATTATTGCAGCGTAATTCCTTATTAAAAACGAGGCAGCTTGAACAAATCAATGTTTGGGATAAAGAACTGGTTTATTACGGTACAATAGTCGATAACTACCGCCAGCAGTACCTGCAAAAGTTAAAGCCTGTTTTTATTGAGATTATCAAGCGGTTTCTCGACATCGGCTGCATAGACGTCCTGTTGACTTCGGGATGGGATGACGCAAAGCCCTTTCAGCAGGTTTTGACCGAAGACATGGATAAGGATCTGCGTTATGGATTTACCCACAGTGGACCGCATCGTGCAGACTTTCAATTATTGGTTAATAACCGACTGGCAAAAGATTTTGTTTCACGCGGCCAGCTGAAACTGCTGGTATTGAGCCTGAAGCTTGCACAGGTTCAACTGCTGGCTAACGAGCGCGGCAATATCGGCTGTATCCTGGTGGATGATTTTGCGGCCGAGCTGGACGTGACGAACCGGGCCAGGCTGCTTGCCTATCTTGCTGAGTTACAGTGTCAGGTTTTCATCACGGCAACCGAACAGACTGACCTTGGCGATTTGAGCCGGTTAAAAGAATATAAAATGTTCCACGTGGAACATGGACATATAAAACCCATGTAATGTTTCACGTGGAACATTACGGCAACAACAGAAAGCGGACAACTACATGAGTAATCACAACGATCAATACGACAGTTCCAACATTCAAGTTTTAAAAGGGCTGGATGCAGTAAGAAAACGGCCGGGCATGTATATTGGCGATACCGATGACGGCTCCGGTTTGCATCATATGGTTTTCGAAGTCGTGGATAATTCCATAGACGAAGCCTTGGCCGGTTACTGCAAGGAAGTCAGAGTGATTATTCATAGCAACGGCTCGGTTTCAGTATCCGATGACGGACGCGGCATTCCGGTCGATATTCACGAGGAGGAGGGGCGTTCGGCGGCGGAAGTGATTATGACCGTGCTGCATGCCGGCGGCAAGTTCGATGACAATGCCTATAAGGTATCAGGCGGCTTGCATGGCGTCGGTGTCTCGGTCGTGAATGCCCTGTCGGAAGAATTGAATCTGGAAATACGCAAGAACGGCCAGTTGCATAAACAAAAATACATCATGGGCGAGCCGGTAGCGCCTTTACAGGTTGTCGGGCCTGTCGAAGGCAGCGGCACCTTGATCAACTTCAAGCCCAGTTCCCGGACCTTCAGCGATGTGGAATTCCACTACGATATTCTGGCGAAGAGGCTCAGGGAGCTGTCATTCCTGAATTCGGGCGTGCGCATCATCCTCGAGGACGAGCGCAACGATAAGAGCGATGTGTTCGAGTTTGAGGGCGGCATCAGCGCCTTTGTCGAGCATCTGAACAAGAACAAGACGCCGTTGTTCCCGGAGGTATTCCATTTTGTCGCCGAAAAAGAAGGCGTCACCGTCGAGGTGGCGATGCAATGGAACGATTCCTACCAGGAAAACGTGTTCTGCTACACCAACAACATCCCGCAGCGCGACGGCGGCACGCATCTGGCCGGTTTCAGAAGCGCGCTGACACGCACGATCAATCAATACATCGAAACCAGCGGCCTGGCGAAAAAGGAAAAGGTCGCCACTACCGGCGATGACGCCCGGGAGGGCCTGACCGCCGTGCTATCGGTCAAGGTGCCGGATCCGAAGTTTTCCTCGCAGACCAAGGACAAACTGGTTTCATCGGAAGTCAAACCGCTGGTCGAATCGACCATGAATGAGAAATTGCAGGAGTTTTTGCTGGAACGGCCGCAGATCGCCAAAGCCATCGCCGGCAAAATCGTCGACGCGGCCCGGGCCAGGGAAGCCGCGCGCCGCGCCCGCGAAATGACGCGGCGCAAAACCACGCTGGATATTGCCGGCCTGCCGGGCAAGCTGGCCGACTGCCAGGAAAAAGATCCCGCTCTGTCCGAACTGTTTATCGTGGAAGGGGACTCGGCCGGCGGCTCGGCCAAACAGGGCAGGGATCGCAGAACTCAGGCCATTCTGCCGCTGAAAGGCAAGATTCTGAATGTCGAGAAAGCGCGTTTCGATAAAATGATCTCATCCGAAGAAGTCGGTACATTAATCACGGCCTTAGGCTGCGGCATCGGCAAGGATGAATACAACCTGGACAAACTGCGTTACCACCGCATCATCATCATGACCGATGCCGACGTCGACGGTTCGCACATTCGCACCTTGCTGTTGACGTTCTTTTACCGCCAGCTGCCTGAAATCGTCGAGAAAGGCTATATCTATATCGCCCAGCCGCCGCTATACAAAGTCAAGAAAGGCAAGCAGGAGCATTACGTCAAAGACGATATGCAATTAAATGAATACCTGATTCAACTGGCGCTTGACAAGGCGCAGTTGTTTACCGATGCCTCGGCCCCGCCGATCCAGGGTCAGGGCCTGGAAAAACTGGCCCGGGAATACACCGGCGTTGTCGCTACCATCAATCGGTTATTCAGACGCTACGATGAAAGCTTCCTGGAGCAATTGGCTGTTATGGGTGTGTTGGATGATGAGATCAAACAGGACCGGGAAAAGCTTGCTGACTGGCTAAGCGAGCTGGAACGGCAGCTGAATCAGAAAACCGGCGAAGCGGTGTTTACAATAGAACTCGATTATAAGGCCGGCAATGATTTCTCTGTCGTCGTCAACAAACGCCTGCATGGCATCACAAAAACCTTTGTCCTGACGGCGGCGTTTTTTGCCGGCAAGGACTACAAGCAAATCGCGCAGTATGCGCAGGATACCACCGGTATGTTCAGCGAGCACTCCTTCATTCAGATGGGTGAACGCCAGCAGCAGGTCGGCAGCTTTAAGCAAGCGTTTGAATGGATGATGCGGGAAGTCAAAAAAGGCCAGCACATCCAGCGTTACAAAGGTCTGGGCGAAATGAATCCGGAACAGCTGTGGGAAACCACGCTCGATGCCAACAACCGTCGGCTGCTGCAAGTCAGAATCGAGGATGTGATTGCCGCCGATGAGATTTTTACCACGCTGATGGGCGATGTGGTCGAGCCGCGCAGGGACTTCATCGTTAAAAATGCCTTGGATGTGACTAATCTGGACGTGTAATTATGCTGAGTTATCCGAATATCGACCCGATTGCCATTAGTATCGGCCCTTTGAAAATTCACTGGTACGGCCTGATGTACCTGATCGGCTTTGCCGCCGTCTGGGTGCTGGGCAAAAAAAGAGCCGAACAGCCCTGGTCGCCCATCAAGCCCGAGGCGATTGAAGACCTGGTGACCTACGGCGCCCTGGGCGTGATTCTGGGCGGCAGAATCGGCTATATCCTGTTCTACGGCTTCGGCGAATTTCTGAATGATCCGCTGGTCCTGTTCAAGATCTGGCAGGGCGGCATGTCGTTCCATGGCGGCATGCTGGGCGTATTTGTCGCGATGTGGCTGTTCGCCAGGAAACAACAGTGCACGATGATGCAGCTGACCGACATCATCGCGCCGCTGGCGCCTATCGGCCTGGGCGCCGGCCGTATCGGCAATTTCATCAACTCGGAACTGTGGGGCCGCACGACCGATGTGCCCTGGGCCATGGTATTCCCGAACGGCGGACCGCTGCCGCGGCACCCCTCGCAGCTGTACGAGGCGTTTCTGGAAGGCATCGTGTTATTCACGATTCTTTGGATTTATAGCCGCAAGCCCAGGCCGACCATGGCGACGACCGGCCTTGCGGTCATGCTGTACGGATGCTTCCGGTTTTTCGTCGAATTCTTCAGAATGCCCGATGCGCATTTGGGATATCTGGCGCTGGACTGGGTGACCATGGGCCAGATCCTGTCCACGCCCATGATCATCATCGGCGCCCTGATGTTTTATTTTGCCCACAGAAAAAGCGCATGAAACCGTATCTTGAACGGCCCGATAACGTTTTTATCGCGGTTATGCTTTATATCAGGCTATAAGGACTCGACATGCAGCAATACCTCGCCCTCGTCAGGGATATTCTCGAAAACGGCTCCTGGCAGGACAACCGCACCGGCATCCGGACCAAAAGCATACCGGGCGCCATGATGAAATTCGACCTGCAGCAAGGCTTCCCGGCGGTGACCACCAAGAAACTGGCGTTCAAGTCCGCGATCGGCGAACTGATCGGTTTTCTGCGCGCAACGCGCAGCGCCGCTGATTTCCGCGCTTTAGGCTGCAGGGTATGGGACCAGAACGCCAACGAGAACCGGCAATGGCTGGTCAATCCCTACCGGCTTCAGGAAGACGACATCGGGCCTGTCTACGGCGTGCAGTGGCGGCAATGGCCGGCGTACAAGCTCATCGACCTGAGCCAGCCGCAAAGCGCCGCCCAGATCGATGATGCAATGGCTAGAGGCTATCAGCGGATCGGACTCCTGGAAGACGCAAACGGTCAGGGCAAGGCCGCCCGCGTGCTGCTCTACAAGGCTATCGACCAGCTCCGCCAGTGCCTCGATACCATCATGAACGACCCGCAAAACCGGCGCATCCTGTTTCACGGCTGGAACTGGGCGCAACTGGAAGAAATGGCGCTGCCCCCTTGCCATTTGTTGTATCAGTTCCTGGTGAACACCTCGAAGCGAGAGATATCGCTGTGCCTGTATGTCCGAAGCAACGACATTGGCCTGGGGGCGCCGTTCAATCTGGCGGAGGGCGCGGCGCTCCTGCACCTGGTCGGGCGCCTGACAGGCTATGCGCCCCGCTGGTTTACCTACTTTATCGGCGACGCCCATATCTACGAGAACCATGTGGAGATGCTGGAGCAGCAATTGCAGCGCGAGCCTTATCCGGCGCCGAAACTGGTGCTGTCGGACCGCATCCCCGACTATGCGGCTACCGGCAGTTACGAACCCGAGTGGCTTGAAAAAGCAGAGCCCGGCGACTTCTCGCTGGAGGGCTACCAGCACCATGCGCCCCTGACCGCGCCCATGGCGGTCTGAAACAAGCGATTTTAAAACCTGTAGGTGCGAATTTACTTGTGCCCCTTGCGGGTATTCGCACTTGGCGACTTGCGCAGGATATAACAGATGTTATATCCTGCACGCCAATTCGCCAGCACCTGTATCTCTGGCTGTAGATTATTCCCGATGAGGATTTGGAAAATGCCCCAACAGCCCAGTGCGTTTGCAGAACAGGTCAAGGCCGTCAGAAAACAGCTGAAACTGAGTCAGGATGAACTGGCGCAGGCGCTGGGGGTCAGCTTTGCGACGGTAAACCGCTGGGAAAACGGCAAGACAGCCCCGTCCAGGCTGGCACAACGGCAATTTGAACAGTTCTGCACGGACAAAAAACAGCAGGGAGCGTTGAAAGATGAATAAAAAACAGCTGTCCGAACGCGACATCTGCAGCAAATTCATCACCCCCGCGCTGGAACAGGCCGGCTGGGATTTGAACAGCCAGATCCGGGAAGAATTTCCGCTCACCAAAGGCCGGATCATCGTACGCGGCAAACTGCACACCCGCGCCACACACAAACGCGCCGATTACGTGCTGTTTTACAAGCCTAACCTGCCGATAGCGATCATCGAGGCCAAGGACAACAACCATGCTCTCGGCGACGGCATGCAGCAGGCACTGGGCTATGCCGACATGCTGCAAGTGCCTTTCGTGTTCAGCAGCAACGGCGACGGCTTTCTGTTTCATAACAAAATCGCAACCGACGGCATCATCGAACGCGAGCTGGCCCTGCACGAATTTCCCTCCGCCGCGACGCTCTGGCAAGAGTGGGTTAAACACCAGGGCCTGAGCGAGCGGCAAAGCGCGCTCATCACCCAGGACTACTACAGCGACGGCGGCAACAAAACGCCGCGCTACTACCAGTTGCTGGCAATCAATAAAACCATCGAAGCGATAGCGCGCGGGCAGAACCGCATTCTGCTGGTCATGGCCACCGGCACCGGCAAAACCTTTACCGCATTCCAGATCATCTGGCGTTTATGGAAATCCAGGACCAAACGCCGCATCCTGTTTCTGGCCGACCGCAATATCCTGGTCGATCAGACCATGACCAACGATTTCAAGCCGTTCGGCCCGGTGATGACCAAAATCCAGAAACGCCAGGCCAACAAATCCTATGAAATCTACTTGTCGCTGTATCAGGCCGTCACCGGCAACGAAGAGGAACGCAACATCTACAGGCAGTTCAGCCCGGACTTTTTCGATCTGATCGTCATCGACGAATGCCATCGCGGCAGCGCCGCGGCCGACTCGGCCTGGCGGGAAATCCTGGAATACTTCTCGTCCGCCACCCAGATCGGCCTGACTGCCACGCCGAAAGAAACCAAGGACGTTTCCAACATCGACTATTTCGGCGAACCGATTTACACCTACTCGCTTAGGCAGGGCATAGACGACGGCTTCCTGGCCCCCTACAAAGTGGTGCGCATCGATCTGGACAAAGACCTGACCGGCTGGCGCCCGGACAAAGGCATGCTGGACAAATACGGCAACGAAATCGAAGACCGCATCTACAACCAGAGGGATTTCGACAAGACGCTGGTGCTGGAACAGCGTACCCGGCTGGTCGCCAAAAAAATCAGCGAATTTCTGAAGCAAACCAACCGTTTCGACAAGACCATCGTGTTCTGCGAAAACATCGACCACGCCGAACGCATGCGCCAGGCCCTGGTCAACGAAAACGCCGACCTGGCCGCGCAAAATTCAAAATACGTCATGCGCATTACCGGCGACAATGAAGAAGGCAAAGCCGAGCTCGACAACTTCATCTTCCCGGAAAGCAAATACCCGGTCATCGCCACGACCTCCAAACTGATGACCACCGGCGTCGACGCCCAGACCTGCAAACTGATCGTGCTCGACCAGCGCATCCTGTCGATGACCGAGTTCAAGCAGATCATCGGCCGCGGCACCCGCATCAACGAAGATTACGGCAAGTATTACTTCACCATCATCGATTTTCGCAAAGCCACCGAACTGTTCGCCGACCCGGATTTTGACGGCGATCCCGTGCAGATCTATACCCCCGGCCATCCCGACGATTCGCCCGTGCCGCCCGACCTGGCCGATGATTGCGAAAACCGCAGCAAAGACTATCCGGGCCTTGGCAATGACGCAGGCTGGACAGGCGTCGCCGAACCCGGCCCGGAGCCGGATGAAGCCAAAGTCAAACGCTACGTTGTCGCCGATGTCGAAGTTAAAGTCGTCGCCGAGCGCGTGCAGTATTTCGACGCCAACGGCAAGCTGGTCACGGAGTCCCTGAAAGACTACACCCGCAAAACCCTGAACCGGGAATTTGCCTCGCTGGACGACTTTCTGCGCCGCTGGAGCCGCAGCGACAAGAAACAAGCCGTCATCGACGAGCTGGCCGGCCAGGGCATTTTCTTCGACGCCCTGGCTGACGAAATCGGCCGCGACTGCGACCCGTTCGACCTGGTCTGCCACGTCGCCTGGGATCGGCCGCCATTGACCCGCAGGCAGCGCGCGGAACAGGTCAGGCAAAACAATTACTTCACCCGCTACGGCGAACAGGCCCGCCGCGTTCTGGAAGCCCTGCTGGACAAATACGCCGACGCAGGCATCCAGCATATCGAAGAAACCCAGATTCTGACCATCGCGCCCTTCGACCAGTTCGGCACCCCGCTGGAGATCATCCGCAGCTTCGGCGGCCTGGATCGATACCAGCAGGCCGTCTGCGAACTGGAACAGGCGCTTTACGCCCCATAAAGGCCCATCACTGCAAGAAAACCACCCATGCCTATAGGAACCCTGATCAAAAGCATCCAGGACATCATGCGCAAAGATGTCGGCGTCGACGGCGACGCGCAGCGCATCAGCCAGATCGTCTGGCTGCTGTTTCTGAAAATTTTCGACGACAAGGAACAGGAATGGCAACTGACCGTTCCCGGCTACCAATCGCCGCTGCAAAGCCGTTTCCGCTGGACGAACTGGGCCAAGAATCCGGAAGGCATGACCGGCGAGGAATTGATCGACTTCATCAACAACGACCTGTTTCCGTCTTTAAAACGCCTGGCCACCGCCGCCGGCGTCCCGCCGCACGGCAAAGTCGTCGGCTCCGTGTTCGAGGACGCCTACAACTACATGAAATCCGGCACCCTGCTGCGCCAGGTGATCAACACCATCGAGGCCGATGTCGATTTCAACTCCTCCAGCGACCGCCACCTGTTCAACGACATTTACGAAAAAATCCTCGCTGATCTGCAATCGGCCGGCAACGCCGGCGAATACTACACGCCGCGCGCCGTCACCCAATTCATGGTCGACATGCTCGACCCCAGGCTCGGCGAAGCCATCCTCGACCCGGCCTGCGGCACCGGCGGCTTTCTGACCTGCGCCATCGAACACCTGAAACGGCAGGTCAAAACCGCCGACGACCTGAAAACCCTGCAGGCCGGCATCCGCGGCGTCGAGAAAAAGCCGCTGCCGCACATGCTGGCCATGACCAACATGATGCTGCACGGCATCGACGTGCCGACCCACATCCGCCATGACAACACCCTGAGCCGGCCGCTGAAGGATTACGGCCCCAAAGACCGGGTGGACATCATCATCACCAATCCGCCGTTCGGCGGCATGGAAGAAGACGGCATCGAGAACAACTTCCCGCGCAAATACCAGACCCGCGAAACCGCCGACCTGTTCATGGCGCTGATCATGTACCTGCTCAGGCACGACACCGGCCGCGCCGCCGTGGTTTTGCCGGACGGCTTCCTGTTCGGCGAGGGCGTCAAAACCACGCTCAAGCGCGAACTGCTGGAAGAGTTCAACCTGCACACCGTCGTCCGCCTGCCCAAGGGCGTGTTCAGCCCGTACACCAGCATCGCCACCAACATCCTGTTTTTCGAGAAAGGCGATCGCACCCGCGAGGTCTGGTTCTTCGAGCATCCCTATCCGGCAGGCTACAAATCCTATTCGCGCTCCAAACCGCTGACCATCGCCGAATTCGATCTGGAAAAAGCCTGGTGGGGCGGTCCTGAGCGCAAGGGCCGCAAGACTACCGAACAGGCCTGGAAAGTCGGCGTCAAGGAACTGGCCGAGCGCAATTATAACCTGGACAGCAAGAACCCCCACGAAGAGGAAATCAATCATCGTGATCCGGAAGAGTTGATGCAGGAATACCAACAGATCGTCCGCCAGCTCGAAGCGGCTCAGAGCGCCTTGAAAGCGGAACTGATGCAGGCGCTTGGTGACAGCTGATGGAATTGCTGGAACAACATTTCGACGCCGCCTTCGCTGCGCCCGACGGCATCAAAAAGCTGCGCGAGCTGATTCTGACGCTGGCGATGCAGGGCAGGCTGGTGCCGCAAGATCCGAACGATCAGCCGGCCAGCGAGTTGCTGAAGGAGATCGAGGCCGAGAAACAGCGGCTGGTGAAGGAAGGCAAGATAAAGGCGCCCAAACCATTGCCGGCGATCAAGCCGGAGGAAATACACTATGAACTGCCGCAGGGATGGGAGTGGGTGAGACTCGGAGATATTTGTTCATATATTCAGCGAGGAAAAGGACCTAAGTATGCCGATTTCTCTACGCATCGCGTAATTTCGCAAAAGTGCGTCAGATGGTACGGCCTTGATCTTGAGCCTGCCAGGTATATTGACCCAGCTTCTTTGAAGAAGTATGAACCGATCCGGTTTTTAAGATTTGGCGATCTTTTGTGGAACTCGACTGGCACAGGAACTATTGGCCGCGCATGCCTTGTTCCGCAAGAGCTTGAATGTGCAGAAATAGTCGCCGATTCACATGTGACGGTTGTTCGTTCAATCGAGGTTAGCCCACTGTTTCTTTGGCGCTGGATTCAAAACCCCATCGTCCAAAATGAGATTGAAAGCTCTGCTTCGGGGACAACAAACCAGATTGAGTTGAATACCTCAACTGTCATTAATCACTTGATGCCACTTCCTCCACTCCCCGAACAACGCCGCATCGTCGCCAAAATCGACCAGCTGATGGCCCGTTGCGGCGAGCTGGAAAAGCTGCGCGCCGAGCGCGAGCG
Organism: Methylobacter sp. BBA5.1; assembly: GCF_000746145.1. NCBI lineage: Bacteria > Pseudomonadati > Pseudomonadota > Gammaproteobacteria > Methylococcales > Methylococcaceae > Methylobacter > Methylobacter sp. BBA5.1. Next base: position 18,371 of record NZ_JQKS01000029.1, on the reverse strand, counting down.
GCTGAGGCTCACCGTCCATGCTGCCGCCCTCAACCGCGTGCTGGCCTATAACGGCGAAACATCCTCGGACGCCTGGCGCTTCATCACCCGACACTTCGGCGAACTCTACGCCGTCAAACCCAACGTCGCCGAACTGCGCAAAGCCATCCTGCAACTCGCCGTCATGGGCAAACTCGTTCCCCAAGACCCCAACGACCCGCCCGCCAGCGAGTTGCTCAAGGAAATCGAAGCCGAGAAACAGCGGCTGGTGAAGGAAGGAAAAATCAAATTACCAAAACCGTTATCAAAAATTGGCAATGATGAGCAAGAGTTTGTATTACCAAGTGGATGGGTATGGTCTCGTTTACAGGATGTTTTAGATGTTAGAGACGGAACTCATGATTCACCGAAAGATGCAAACGGTCCTAATACATACCCATTGGTAACAAGTAAAAACTTCGTTAATGGAAAAATTGATTTTTCAGGAGCGAGAAAAATATCTGCCCAAGATCATTTCGAAATTATCAGACGTTCAAGAGTTGAAAAATACGATATTTTGTTTTCTATGATCGGAGGAAATATCGGCAATCAAGTTATCGTGGAGGATGAGCGTGAATTCAGTATCAAAAACGTTGCATTATTCAAATATTACAATAAAGACTTAACTATCCCATATTTCATTAAACGCTTTATGGAGCATTTAGCAATTGATTTGCAGGCTAAAGCAGCGGGTGGAGCACAACCTTTTGTTTCGCTGGGGTTTCTAAGAAACCTAGTTATTGCTCTTCCACCTGTCGCAGAACAACACCGCATCGTCGCCAAAATCGACCAGCTGATGGCCCTGTGCGACACGCTGGAACGGCAAATCGACGCCGCCACCGGCAAGCGGACCGAACTGCTCAACGCCGTGATGGCCGAGGTCTAGGCAAGCGCGATGAATGCCCAGAGCCGCTACCGACCGCCGCACACCATCACGCCGACCGTCCTGAATCTGGTCGCGGAAATCGGCGAACAGATCGGCCGCTACTCCGTCCTGGCCGAGCGGAGCCTGACGCCGCGCCTGCGCCGGGAAAACCGGATTCGCACCATTCAGGCGTCGCTGGCCATCGAAAACAACACGCTGACCCTGGAACAAGTCACGGCGGTCATTGACGGCAAACGGATGCTAGGGTTGCCCCGCGAAATTCAGGAAGTCCGTAATGCCTTCAGCGCTTACGAGGCGCTGGAAAACTGGCATCCGGCCTCTGAAGCCGATCTGCTGGCGGCGCATGGCTTGTTGATGGCGGCCTTGGTCGATCAGCCGGGCGTCTACCGCTCCGGCGGCGTCGGCATCTTCCGCGGCGAGCAATTGGTTCACATGGCGCCGCCTGCCGACCGGGTGCCTTATCTGATGGCCGATTTGCTGGCCTGGTTAAAGAGCACTGACGAACATCCGCTCATCGCCGGCTGCCTGTTTCATTATGAGCTGGAATTCATTCATCCTTTTGCCGACGGCAATGGACGCATGGGCCGCTTATGGCAAACCCTGATTCTGAGGCATTGGAAACCCTTATTGGCTTATTTGCCCGTGGAAACAGTGATCCGCGAGCGTCAGGACGACTATTACCGTGCGCTGGCTGAAGCGGATGAACTCGCGGAGGCCACGCCTTTCGTCGAATTTATGCTGCAAGCCCTGCACGATGCCATCGGTGAAGCGGTCGCTGCCGACCAAGTAGGCGACCATGTAACCGATCAAGTAAAACGACTGCTTGAGGTTGTCGGCGACAAAGAACTCAACAGCAGTCACTTAATGCAGGCGCTGGGCTTATCGCATCGTCCGACATTCAGGGAAAACTATCTGAATCCCGCTTTGGAAGGGGGCTGGCTGGAACGCACTCAACCCGATTCGCCCCGAAGTCCGACCCAGCGATACCGGCTGACTGAAAAGGGCAAGCGGTGGCTGCAAAGCAAGCCTGAACAACAAGGCAAGTAATCGGCTTTTCTTTGCATAGGTTGCATAGATTGTAGCTTCGTAGGGTACCAGACTGTGAAAGTATTCAGCATTTTTCTCTTCAATGTCTATATGCTGTTATATACAAATATCAAATGCACAATATATTGTGGTTAAAATTTCAAAAAACGAATACTTTCACAGTCTCGTACGCATCGCGTACCTTTCCGGACTTGCGGTGTGCTGAAATGCCCTGAATAGGTACGCGATGCGTACCCTACGGTGGATTTCGTCTTGATTTTGGGGGGCAGTCCGGCCTACACATGCTCGCAGGCCACATCGCGATCGATAAAGTCCATGATCTGCCGTTCGTCGCTGAAATTGCCGTAGGCCAGCAGCAGCTTCACGTAAGCCGTCTCCAGCGACAGGTTCCAAATCATTTCCGCGCCCGCTTCCAGTAATTCGCGCGTGCTTTCGTAGGCGTTGTCGGATTTCACCGCCGGGGCCAGATAGACTTTGATGCCGCGTTCCCGGCATTGCCTGATGAAGACCAGCAGCGAAAACTGATCGCCCCATTGCGCCGAGGAACAGGCCGTGCCGGAATGGTATAAGTCGTGCAGCACCACATCGACCGCATCCAGATTGATATAGCGATAATCCAGCCCCGGATACGGTTTGACCAGCAGCACGCGCTTGGAGAAATCGGCCTTCAACGGCACGCGTTGGCGCGATTTGCCCGTGGCGGTAAGGCCGTTTTGCGTGAAAGCGCCATTGACGAACCGGCAATGGCTTTTGCCCTGCACGCTCATGAAATCGCCGCCCAGTTGCAGCGACGACGCCAGGCGCGTGCCCCGGTGCAACTGCGTGGCCTGGTTGCGGTTGGTGTAGGGGACAAACACGCCCGGCTCGTGCCGCTGCAGGATGTATTCAACGGCGCAGATAAAATTGGGCAGGCCGTTGGCTTCGGGATGATCCAGCGGCCGATCACTGGAAACCAGCAGTATCGGGATATTTAGCGTATTGAAGTACAAATCCAGCGCCGCCGCGGTAAACGCCAGCGTGTCGGTGCCGTGGGTGATGATGATGCCGTCGTAGCGGCCGATATCTTGCGCCTCGATGACGGCAATCAGCTTTTCCCAGACCACTGGCGCGAGATTTTCGCTCAGGATCTGAATGGGCTGGATGCTGTGGAAACTGATCTGTTCACGGCTGGCGTGGTGCTGCTGAAACAACTGGATCAATTTGTACGGTGCCGCATCGGAGGTGCTGATGGTGCCGCCGATTGCCGTGGAGCCGATTGTTCCTCCGGTGAATACAACCAGAATATTTTTCATAGTATGATGCAGTAGTTTGTTAATAATACCTTAAAGAATATCAAAGCATTTGTGCATTAAAAATGAAAATATCACTTATCGTCGCGATGGCTAGCAATCGGGTTATCGGCATCAATAATCAGCTGCCGTGGCATTTATCGGCCGACCTTAAACGCTTCAGACAGATCACCATGGGTTCGCCCATTGTCATGGGCCGGAAGACCTATGAATCGATAGGCAGGCCCTTGCCCGGCCGCACAAACGTGATCATCAGCAGGGACCCGGCCTATCGGCAGGAAGGCTGCCTGGTTTTTAACGATATTGAAACAGCGATGGAAAGTTGCTGTCGAAAGTTCCAGGAAGTTTTTGTAATTGGCGGTTCGGAGCTTTATCAATCGATGCTGCCGTTGGCCGATACGCTTTATGTGACCTTGATCCATAAGGCATTTTCAGGCGATGCTTTTTTCCCGGAAATCGATACCCGGCATTGGGCCGAGGTGTCGCGCGAGGATGTTGACAACGATCCTGACGCCGGATTCGGCTACAGTTTTATAAAATATGAAAAAATAAAATAAACCAATGGCTTAAGTTAAATTTGATGCCGGGAAGGGATTGAAGGAATAGGCCGGTCTGTTAACCCATACTATCGAGCATAAGGAAGGGTAAAAATGATTCATTCAATCGATTACGGCAGACGTCAGTTTTTACAGTATTCCGCTCTCGGTGCAGCGGCCGCGATGATTCCCGAACTGCTGCTGGCCAACCCCAAGTCGGCAAGCAGCGTTCCGACGCCGGGTTTCAAACCCGATGTGGAAATCGAATTCTCGGCGCGCGAAGTGCTCGTGCCTATCCTGAACAACGGCGCCGAAACCAGGGTGCAGAAATACTTCGCAAAATTGTTGAAAGGCCCTGAAAACACGGTGCAGTCGTTTGAAGACAGCTATTTGGGGCCGGCTCTCAGTTTCGTGAAAGGCCAGAAAGTCAGAATCTACTTCTACAATAATCTGTACGAGCCTTCGATCGTACACTGGCATGGCATGCATGTGCCGCAGAAAAGCGACGGTCACCCCATGTATTCGATCGAGCCCGGCGAACGCTTTGTCTATGAATTTGAAATCCTGAACAACGCCGGTTCCAGTTTCTACCACTCGCACGCGCATAATCTGACAGGACCGCAGGTTTACTTCGGACTGGCCGGCCTGCTCAAGGTCACCGATGAAAACGAAAAAGCGCTGGGTCTGCCGGATGGCGAATACGACCGGCCGCTGGTCATCCAGGACAAGCAATTCAATCGTAACGGCCAGCTGCAGTACGTGCGCGGCATGCGCGACCGCATGATAGGCTTTCTGGGCGATACGATCCTGGTCAACGGCAAGCCCAATGCCGAATTCTCCGTCAAAACGCGCGCCTACCGGTTTCGGGTATTGAATGGTTCCAACTCGCGCATCTACAAGCTGGGCTGGGATGACGGTACGCCGCTGACGGCGATCGGGTCCGCCGTCAGTCTGCTGGAAAAGCCCGAGACCAGGCCCTATATCATGTTGGGACCGAGCGAACGGTACGATTTATGGCTGGATTTCAGCGGCCGTCCGGTCGGCTCGAAGCTGGTCCTGTACAGCCTGCCTTTCAGCGGCGCCATGCCGCCGATGTTTGAGCGTATGCAGCGCATGCGCGGAGGCGGCATGGGGATGATGGGCGGCGGACTGGCTCAGGGCGAGAAATTCCCGATCGCGATATTCAACATCACCGAGAAAGTCGGCGATTCCCCCAAACTGCCGGCGCAGCTGGTGTCTTTGAAAAAGCTGAGCGAAAGTGATGTCGATAATGCCGATAACCCGCTGCCGATTGCGATTACCGAAAGACACATGAGGCCTCTGGTGAATGGGCGGCCTTTTTCGCTGGACGAAGTCATGGAGATCGAAAAGGTCAAGGTGGGTTCGATCAAGAAAATCAAGATCTTTCATCCTCATGAGGCCCATCAGGAACAGGGGGCTTCAGGAGAAAGCCATGAGATGGAAGGCATGAACCACGGCGGCGAAAGGGAGGGTATGGGAAGGATGGGTGATAGAGGCGGGGGCATGGGGATGATGGGAGGCATGATGATGGCGATGGCGCATCCGATCCATCTGCACGGCCAGCAATTCCAGGTGCTGTCACGCAAAGAGGGGCATGTCGACAGGCAAGACTATGAGACCGTCAGACACGGCTTTATCGATGTTGGCTGGAAAGACACGGTGCTGGTCATGCCCGGGGAAGAGATCGAAATCATCAAGCCGTTCCAGGACTTTAAGGGCTTGTTTCTTTATCACTGCCATAACCTGGAGCATGAGGATCTGGGCATGATGCGGAATTTTTATGTGCACTGACGGCCATGGTGGGAGCGGAAAAGGCCTTAATCTGGCGACATCGAATGTTATTTTAGCCGAATCCTAACAGACCGAGTAAACCTTGTCGGGCTTTTTGGCGCCGGGGCAATCGATACTGAAACGCTGCGCGGGCTCGCCCAGCTTCAAGGCGGTCAGCTGGCCGCCCCAAAGACAGCCTGTATCGATGGCGTAGCAATTTTGGCCCTCATAATAGCCCAAAGTGGACCAGTGGCCGAAGATGATGCGCATGCCGGCGTTTTTGCGGTTAGGCACCTGAAACCAGGGCATCAGTTTTTCAGGTTGGGAGCCGACAGGCCCGCTATGGTTGAAGTCCAGGCGACCGTAGGCATCGCAATAGCGCATGCGCGTGAAGCAATTGATGATAAACCGCAGTTTGGCCACGCCGGTCAGCGTCGGCGACCAGAGATCGGGTTTGTTGCCATACATGTGCGTTAACAGGCGCTGATAGTCGGGGCCTCTTAAGGCTTTCTCGGCAAATAAGGCCATCTTCCGGGTCTTGTTGAAATCCCATTGCGGCGGCAGGCCGGCATGCAGCAGGCAGAATTCGTCGTTGTGATGGAACAGCGGGCGGTGCCTGAGCCAGTCGAGCAATTCATCACGGTCCGGCGCGCCCAGCACCTGAGCCAGCGTATCGTGCTTGCCGGGCGGTCTTGGCGAGCGGGCCGCGGCCAGCAAATGCAGATCGTGGTTGCCGAGCACGGTCACGGCGGCGTCGCCGAGGCTCTTGACGAAGCGCAATGTTTCCAGCGACTTCGGTCCGCGGTTGACCAGGTCGCCCGCGAACCACAGTTGGTCCGTGTTTTCATTGAAAGCGATGGCGTCCAGCAGTCTTAACAGCTCATCAAAACAACCCTGAATATCGCCGATGGCATAGATGGACATTTAGCTAGTGCAGGGTTCTGGGGATGGATAGCGTGAACCGGGGAATGGCGGCATCGAAATCATAACCCTCATCGGAATGCATCGTGTAATTGCCCTGCATCGTGCCGACCGGCGTCTCTATCATGGCGCCGCTGGTGTAGCGGAAGGTTTCGCCGGGCTTGATATAAGGCTGCTCGCCGATCACCCCTTCGCCCCTGACTTCCTGAATCTTGCCGTTGGCATCGGTGATCAGCCAGTGGCGCGTCAACAGCTTGGCCGGGATTTCGCCGACATTAGTAATCGTAATCGTATAGGCGAAAACATAGCGGTTCTCATCAGGAGAAGATTGCGCTTCGATGAAATGCGGCTTGGCTTCAACTAATATTTTATTTTTTTCGCTCATTATTAGATGATATAGATTAATAACGTAGCTATTTGATCGTAACTTACCACTAAACGCAAGCACCTATTCCGCATGAAATACAAAGCCGTCTGTTTTATCCTGGGGTTCGCATTGTCCGATATGACTTACGCGGAGGATATCAACGACTTGTTCGCGGCGGCGATGACAGGCAAGGTTGAAAGAGTGGAGTCCCTGCTGGCGCAGGGCATCGATGTCAACGGCAGAACGGCCAGCCAGCGCACGGCTTTGATGGCGGCGAGTTTCAGCGGCAACCGGCGCATCGTCAAAACCCTGCTCGGATACGGCGCCAACGTCAATCTGGCCGACAACGCCGGCAACACGGCATTGATGGATGCGCTGGTATTCGGTCATGAAGCTATCGTCAGCTTATTAATTGCCGCCGGCGCCGATGTCAACGCGGCCGATAAGCAAAACGTCACGGTCATGGTGAAAGCCCAAAAAACCGGCGGCGAAGCCATCATCAAGCTGCTCGAAAAAGCCGGCGCCAGGGAAGAGGGCGACAGGCCGATTGAAGATACCCCGCCTAAAACCCCAGATGCCGGGCAACCGGAGCAGAAAAAATAATTCGTTACCAACACCGATCAGGATAAGACATTGCATATTCACATTTTAGGTATTTGCGGGACATTCATGGGCGGGCTTGCGTTGATCGCAAGGCAGCTGGGCTATCAGGTCAGCGGTTCGGACCAGAATGTGTACCCGCCCATGAGCACCCAGCTCGAACAACAGGGCATCCAGCTGATGGAAGGCTACCGCGCCGAAAATCTCGATGGCAAGCCCGACCTGGTCATCATCGGCAATGCCCTGTCGCGCGGCAATCCGGAAGTGGAAGCGGTGCTGAACAAGGGACTGAAATACGTATCGGGGCCGCAATGGCTGTCCGAGCACGTGTTGCAGGACAAATGGGTGCTGGGCGTGGCCGGCACGCACGGCAAGACCACGACCACCAGCATGCTGAGCTGGATACTCGAGCACCAGGGCTTCAAGCCCGGCTTTTTGATCGGCGGCATCCCTTTGAATTTCGGCATTTCGGCAAGGCTCGGCGAGTCCTCGTTTTTTGTCATCGAGGCCGATGAATACGACAGCGCCTTTTTCGACAAGCGTTCCAAGTTCGTCCACTACCGCCCGCGCACGGCCATACTGAACAATCTGGAATACGATCATGCCGATATCTTCCCCGATCTCGATGCCATCAAACGTCAGTTTCATCATCTGGTGCGTACCGTGCCCGGCGAAGGCCAGATCATCAGCCCCAAGAACGACGCCAATCTCCAGGACGTCCTGGCCATGGGCTGCTGGACGCCGGTCACTCACACCTCGATCGACGCCGACGCGCCGTGGAACGCCGAATTGCTTCAAGCCGACGGCAGCCGTTTCAACGTGTGGCAGGACGGCAGGGTGCAGGGCACGGTCGACTGGACCCTGACCGGCCGGCATAACGTTTACAACGCCCTGTCGGCGATCGCGGCGGCCCGGCATGTCGGCATCCTGCCCGCCGATGCCATAGCGGCGCTGGCGAAGTTCCAGAACGTCAAGCGGCGCATGGAAGTCATCGCCCGCATCAACGACGTCACGATTTATGATGATTTTGCCCACCACCCTACCGCGATCGCGACGACGCTGGACGGCCTGCGCAAACAGGTCGGGGACGAGCGCATCATCGCGATCGTGGAGCCGAGGTCCAATACCATGCGCATGGGCGTGCACACGCAAACCCTGGCGCAATCCCTGAGCGGCGCCGATCAGGCTCTGATCTACCAGCCGCCGGGCCTGGGTTGGGATTTGAGCGCACTGAAAAAATATGCCGGCAATATTGAAATCTGCCAGTCGCTGGATGAAATCATCGCTAAACTTAAACGGGAAGCCCTTTATGGGGGGCATTTCGTGCTGATGAGCAACGGCGGTTTCGGCGGTATCTATCAGCGCCTGCAACATGAATTAGTTGGATTCGGTAATCAATAAAGGCGCCTGTGGGAGCGATGCCTTCATCGCGACTAAAGACGCCACAAGTCGCGATGAAGGCATCGCTCCCACGGAGGATCATAAAAAACGGAATGTTATTTTTAGCCGAATCCTTAGGAACGGGAATGAAATAAGACCCGCAAATGAGGCAGGATTTCTGTTCATGTTCAAGGCGCGCAAACAGGCGCATGGCAAGCCATGTAACTGTTTGCGCAACGCTGAAGATGGACGGAAAGACAAGTCAGTTGCGGGAATTATAAAATTCACGTTCCTTAACTATAAATACCGCGAAGCTTTTGGGAGCTTCGCGGTAAATAAAAACAAAATGGATTGACCTGGGAGCGCATCATGAGTCGTATCGTCTGGCTGTTACTAATTACGCTGTTTTTTTTCACGGCCGCGCCGGCCAAGCCCTTGGTGCCGGAACAGGTGCCGGAGCCGCTCAAACCCTGGATCGACTGGGTGCTGCAGCATGACCAGGACCGCGTCTGTCCCTTTATCTATAACAGCTACGAGCAAAAGCGCTGCAGCTGGCCGACCCGCTTAAGCCTCGACATCACGCCTGAAAAAGGCACCTTCGCCATTAGCTGGAAAGTCTATCAGGAAAGCTGGATCAGCTTGCCGGGCGATCATCGCTACTGGCCGCTCAATGTCACAGCCAATAACCAACCGGCGCTGGTCACGGATAAAAACGGCAGGCCGGCCGTCAAGCTGGAGGCCGGGGTGTACGAGATCAAAGGCCAATTTCTATGGGAGTCGCTGCCGGACATCCTGACGATCCCCGGAGACACCGGCCTGATCAGTCTGCATGTCAACGGCAAGCCTGTACAAACTCCCTCCGTCAAGAACGGGCAACTGTGGCTGAAAGACAGCGACAGCGGCCGGCGAAAGTCCGAAGACCAGCGGAACAGCCTCGATATCCAGGTGTTCCGTAAAATCATCGATGACGTGCCGTTACGGGTTTTGACGCGCATGGACCTGGAAGTCTCCGGCACGCAACGCGAAATCAAACTGGCGCTGCCGTTGCTGGAAGGCTTTATTCCGCTGCAGTTACAAAGTCCGCTGCCGGCCCGCCTGGAGCCTGACGGGCAGTTGCTGGTCCAGGTGCGCCCCGGGCGCTGGCAAATCGAACTGCAGGCCAGAAGCACGGGCGAACTGACCGCTATACCGCTTGCGACAAGCAAAGACTGGCCAAACGAGGAAATTTGGGTCTTCAATGCGCTGCCCGACCTGCGCGTGGTCGAGGTTGAAAGCTTAAACGCGGTCGACCCGAGCCAGACCAACCTGCCCGAGGATTGGAAAAATTTGCCCGCCTATCGCATCAATCAGGGGCAGGCCATGAAATTCAAGCTGATACGCCGCGGCGATCCGGAACCCGAACCTAACCGGCTCAACCTGACGCGCAAACTGTGGCTGGATTTTGACGGCGCCGGCTATACCATCAATGACCTGATTAGCGGCCGCATGACCCGCGGCTGGCGGCTTAATGCCCAGCCCCGGATGCAGTTGGGCCAGGTCATGCTGGACGGCCAGAGCCAGCTCATCACCCGCGATGCGGACAGGCAGGGCGTGGAAGTCAGGCAGGGCCGCATCACCCTGGACGCCGACAGTCGCATAGTGGGCGGCATCGGTACCCTCAGCGCGGTCGGCTGGGAGCAGGATTTTCATAACGTCAGCGCCGAACTGAACCTGCCGCCGGGCTGGCGTCTGCTGGCGGCTGGCGGCGTCGACAATGTGCCGGACAGCTGGATTGCCCGCTGGACACTGCTGGATTTGTTTCTGGTATTGATCGCGGCGCTGGCGATCGGGCGCCTGTGGCATCCGGCCTGGGGGGCGTTCGCCTTGCTGACGCTGGCGATCATCTGGCATGAGCCCGGCGCGCCTCATTTTGTCTGGCTCAATATCCTGGCCGCGACGGCGCTGATTAAAGTCCTGCCGCAAGGCAAATTCCTTAAATTCATGACTTGGTACCGCAATGCTTTCTGGCTGGTGCTGATCGTGATCGCAATCCCGTTCATGGTCGATCAGATACGCATGGGGCTTTATCCGCAACTGGAAAAGCCCTGGCAAACGCTCATGCCGCCGGAACATCCGGCCACGGCCGCGATGGCTCCGCAGCCTGAGGCGATGATCATGCAGGAACAAATGATGAGGAAATCGATGCCGGATCAAGCCAGGGCAGGCGCCGCCTTTGACAAAGACCAGGCGGTCAGCTTCGAGCGCATCGACCCCAATGCCAAAGTGCAGACCGGTCCGGGCCTGCCGCAATGGCAATGGACCAAGGTCCATCTGTCATGGAACGGTACCGTGGACAGCAGCCAGGAGCTGAGCTTGTGGTATCTGTCGCCGGTCATGACCATGCTGCTCAATTTCCTGCGCGTGGCCTTGATTACCGTGCTGGCTCTGTTGATGTTCGGCCTGGTCGAAAAATCCCGATTCAAGCTGAAAACCGCAACGCCGTTGCTGCTGTGGATTTTACTGCTGCCGGCAATGTCGATGCCGCCGCAACCGGTCTATGCCGATATGCCCGATCAGGCCATGCTCGACGAGTTGCGCGACAGGCTGCTGGCGGCGCCCGACTGTCTGCCGGGCTGCGCGCAGATTCCGCAAATGCATATAGCCGTCGCGGACCAGGCCTTGACGCTGACTTTGCGGATTCATGCCCGGCAGTCCGTGGCCGTGCCTTTGCCCGCCGAATACGAGCAATGGTTTCCGGGGCAGGTCTCGGTTGACGGCGAAGCCGCCCAGGGACTTTACCGCAGCGGCAACGGTTTATGGATCAACCTGAGCGAAGGCGATCATCAGGTGGTGCTGAGCGCCGCGCCCTTGCTGAACCGGTTTACGCTGCCGCTGCCGCTGAAGCCGCGTCATGTCACCATCGAAGCGAGCGGCTGGCAGGTCAGCGGCACGCAGGAAGACGGACGCGTCGATGACCAACTGCAATTCAGCCGCGTCAGCCAGACCCAGGATACTGCCAGGACAACGCTGGAACCGGGCGTTCTGCCGCCGTTTGTCAGCGTCAAGCGCACCTTGCAGTTGGGCCTGGACTGGCGCGTTATCACACAGATCAACAGGATTTCGCCAGCCGATTCGGCCGTAGTCATCGCCGTGCCGCTGCTGCCGGGCGAATCGGTCACGACGGCGGGCGTGCGCGTCAAGGACGGTAAAGTCGAGGTCAATATGCCGCCGCAGCAGACCTTCATGGAATGGCAATCGGTACTGAAAAAATCCGAGCGGATCGAACTGACGGCGACGCCGACGGATCGCTGGCGGGAAATCTGGACAGCCGATGTCAGCCCCATCTGGCATATCGAAACCTCGGGCCTTGCCACGATCCATCAAAACCATGATGGACACTGGCTGCCGACATGGCGTCCGTGGCCCGGTGAAAAAGTGACGCTGGAAATCACGCGGCCGCAGCCGGTGGCAGGCCAAACGCTGACGATCGATAACAGCCGCCTCAGCATCAGGCCCAGCAAGCGCATACAGGAGGCCGAGCTGAAAATCAGCCTGCGCAGTTCCCAGGGCACTCAGCATACCCTGACGTTGCCCGAACATGCCGTGCTGCAATCGGTTAGCATCGATGGCGCGATTCAGCCCTTGCGGCTAAAAGGCCGTACGCTGACCGTGCCGATTCATCCCGGCAGGCAGGATATTGCACTGAGCTGGCAGCAGGCGCTGGAAATAGCGCCGATCATCAGCACGCCATCCGTGGATCTGGGCCAGGACAGCGTCAATGCCAGCCTGAATATGGGCCTGGGTCAGGATCGCTGGGTCTTGTTTACCCTGGGCCCCAAATTCGGCCCGGCCGTCTTGTTCTGGGGCGTACTGATCGTGATCGTGATCGTATCGCTGGGCCTGGGCAAAATCCGCCTGACGCCGTTAAAAAGCGGGCACTGGTTTTTATTGTTGGTCGGGCTCAGCCAGATACCGGTTTCGTCGGCCGTGATCGTGGTCGCCTGGCTGATGCTCCTGGGCTGGCGCTCCAGCAAGCCGATCGCCCAGGCCGATTATTTCAATCTGCTGCAGGTTGCTATCGGCCTGTTGACGCTGGTGTCGCTGGGCCTGCTGTTCGCGGCCGTCGAACAGGGCCTGCTGGGATCGCCCGATATGCAGATCACCGGCAATCAATCCTCGGCTTTCAATCTGAACTGGTATCAGGATAGAAGCGCATCGACGTTGCCGACCGCGACGTTGATATCGGTGCCGCTAATCGTGTACCGCTTGCTGATGCTGGCCTGGTCGTTATGGCTGGCCGCATCGCTGCTGAACTGGCTCAAATGGGGCTGGGGATGTTACTCGCACGGCGGTTTCTGGAAGAAAAAACCGGCCAAGCCTAAAGAGGCAGTGGTTGAGCCGGAAAAATAATCTAAAGCTACAGCTGTAAATTGAGGGATGTTTATGACGCCGCACAGTTATATGTTTTGGTTTTTGTGCGCCGGAGAAGTAAATAATAAAAACGATGACGAGCGGACTAACAAGCCGGGGTTGCCGAAATTGGTTAGCACGTTGACCGGCAGGTCCTTCGGCAACGGGCGCTTGATTAAGTAATGAGCATGGAATAAATCAGGAATTTTAGGTGCGAATTAACTTGTGCCCTTCAGGGTATTCGCACTGTGCGGATACTAACAGTAGGTGCCCTAGACGAATCCGCACCTACACCGGAAATTCATCCGCGTACTTGAGGAAGTTATTTTATGCGCGTTCCTAAGTGACGGACTTGCTCAGCCCGGTTGAGCTCAAGAACGGCTGGCTGTTGGTGGAAGGGCGAGCGGCGCACACCCTAAAGTCTTCAGCATCTGCTGGATCCGGTACAGCGGTGGCGGCCCCTCCAAAGCGTTGGACAATGCGATAAAGCGCTGGCCGACGTTGATCGGCTCAGTCGAAACCGGGACCAGTCGATCGGCAAAAATTGGCTGTTTGCCAGAGCAGAGCGTGCAAGCTAACATGCGACCGCCATTCAAACCCTGTTGAGCACCGCCAGACTCAATGGCCATGATCCAGCCGCCAGGTTGAAATACACAGCTGTAAAAGCTGCCGGTCAGGCCTAACTCCGTTGTGGTGAACTACTATCTTTGGGGCCAAATTGGTTGACATTTTTAATTAAATATACGATTCTTAAAAAAGCTTAAGATTTTATTAAGAAATATTAAAAAATATAAAAATAATAAAAGCTAAACTAAACGGAAGGTTGGGGGCGAAAAGTCCTGGATCCTAAAACGGAGAGCCAGACTGCTGTATGAGACCTACGTCAAGGTTGCTTTTCCCCAATAAGTATTTAGGCCTTTTCCTGCCAAGAAAACAGATTTTGCACAGTTTTTGTTTATCCTAGACTGTAGAAAAACCTGGTTCTTACCAGGGAACTGGCATAGCGCTTTGTGCATGGAGCACGGTTATGACAAGCAGATGTCATCAAAAAAAGCATAGAATCCCTGTTTTATATATTCAGGGTGTCGCCCATTGGTTGCGATTGCTGGCGTTGAACTGTAACCTAGCAGTAATTTCCGCACCCTTTTCCACAGCCTGGGTTCTACTCACGCCTAGCCTTGTTGCCGTTAATAGTCTTGTAAAGATCACCCTCAGTGATTTTGATAGCAACAAAAGTTCAACTACCTTCCATGACTGGTTGAAACCCGTCATTTGTTCAATTCAACCTGCTTGGGCACCGATTCGGTTTGTCATCAATGACATCAATCACTTCAAGGGAAAGCCGTCTAATAGAGTCGGACTTCAGCTGGATAATGCCTCCTATGCAGGTGTAATTTTAAATAGCATCCGATTAACTGGAACACCCCGTTGCCTGGAGAAAGAAAGTGTTTAATCAATCTTCGCTTCACAACTGGACTTTGCGAATCGTATTGATTCTTTTGCTTTTGGCATTTGGTTTTTATTTCATTAATAGACCAGTATTAAACGAGCAGGAAGTCACCAGGGCGGAAACCGTAGAAATACCTGATGCACAACAAATCCCCGAAGAAATTACCCCGGAAGGTGTAGTCGCTTTAATCAGAGAGAATATTCCTTTCATACTGATCAACGCTGATGATACCAGCTTTCAAATTCCATCCTCGCCGGGCCCTGCCAGACTGATCTACTACACAACGACTCCTTCGTTTAGATCGGCGCAAAAATTGGTTATAAAGGACAGGCAGAGTAAACCAACAAGCTTTCTGGATGCAATAAAACTGAACAGTCAGCGGCTGATTGGAACTCCGGTGGAGTGGCAGCGTCTCGAACTACCTTTTCTTAACGAACCTTTCTTCACACAACCGCTACTGATAAAGCCTCGGCAATTGTCTGAAGCCATCAAAGACGGCGTTGATCTTCAAGTGATTGACCTAAGATCGGTAACGCCGGGAGTGCATGAGGTTTCGCCGTTTCCGCAAGTTTTGCGCTGGATGCCCCACGAGGTTTTAGGCAACTTATCAAAGCTTTCGAAAGAGAAATGGATTGTTCTGGTTGGTTACAGTAGTAATGAAGGGGTCCAACCAATAGCCTGGGAGCTCTTTCAAAAAGGTTATCTGCTTACCACCGTCTTGGATGGGGGATACCCGGCCTGGGTAAACGCAACGGATCGGTAAATAACAAGAAAATTAACAAGGAAATGGCACTATGTATTTCAACACCATGAGAACGGATTCCAAAATTGCGCTGTCTTCGATGATTGATATGTTACATCGGGAAGTCAGTTTGCACGAGGCATTGGCCCGTATTTGGCGGAAGCATTATATCATTCCCATGTGGTGGTTTGCCTCTCTGGTTTTGCTATTTCTAGCTTCGGGCGCATTAGCACAGACTCCAGTTTCTGGCGTCATTGCCGCCAATACTCATTGGACTTCCGCTAACAGCCCTTATCTCCTCAGTGGTGATGTAGTCATTCAAAATGGCGCCAAACTTGTTGTTGATCCCGGCGTCACTGTTTATATGGCGGCTAACGCCAATCTCAACGTGCAAGCGGGAAGCATTCAGGCGCTTGGCACTTTGACAGACCCCATCAGTGTATTGTCGGATAAAACCCGTCTTGCCCAGAGCGCCGCCCCAGGCGATTGGAAACAGTGGGTATTTAGCCCCGGTACAATCAACACGCGCCTCGAGCATATATTGTTCGAACATGGCACTGGTTTGGTGATCAATGGTTCAGCCCCTGTATTGAACTATCTCAAAGTAAACAATCATGAGGGGGCTGCAATCGCTATTGATCTGAAGGCATCTCCCTCGGGCGTGGGAAATGAGGCAAACGGCAATGACATAAATGGCATTACCGTGCCGGCAGGTGATATCAATGGCAGCATAAAGTGGGGATTACGCGGTATCCCTTATGTTGTTGACTCCGGGGTGGTTTCCGTTGGCGTTTCACCCAGCATAACAGCAATCACGCCTGATGTAATACAGCAAGGCACGACAACTACTGTCGATATTACTGGCGCCCGTTTGACGGGCTTGGCAAGTGCTCAGTTCGATAACTCGGGGCTGACAGTAGAGGTTTTGTCGGGCGCTACAGACACTCAAGCCAGTCTATCGGTAAATGCCGCTGCAACAGCGGCCATTGGACCCGCTCAGGCGAGTTTTCTGGTCGATGCAGGTGAAATCAAGGTCGCCGATGCGCTTACGGTGGTACCAACTCAACCTATACTCAGCAGTCTGGATCCGTCAACGCTTTACCTGGGTCAGGGCATGGTGGATGTCATGGTCAATGGGACCAATTTCACCAGCGAATCCTCGGTTCAGGTAAATGGCGGAGCGGTTCCCACGCAGTTTCAATCTGCGACTCAGTTAAAAGCAAGTATCGACACACCTGCTTCCGCGGGTAATCTGCATGTCCGCCTGCAGACGCCCGATTCTGTAAATGCCGGTCAATACTTGATGTCGAATGAATTGCTGTTGCCAGTGGTGCCTGGCCAACTCTTGCTGAGTCCGTCGACACTCACTGCTCCCAAGGGTTCCACCAAGACCATTACTTTGACACTGCCTTACCCGGCTGCGGCGGGCGGTGTGACGGTTGATCTGGTTTCCAGTGTTCCAACTGTTGGCGCAGTGCCATCCACATTAATGATTCCGGCAGGCCAAATGTCTGCCAGCTTCACGTTCAATGCGGCCAATGTTGGTAACACTGTGGTAACTGCCAGCAAGCTTGGCTTCACTAGTGGACAAGCTCAAATCTCGGTTGTGCCGCCACCCACCTTGAAGTTGGAGCCCACTTCGCTAACCTTGGGCGTGGGGCGCACTGCATCGCTGACTATTCACTCCAGCGTGCCTGCGGGAACATCGGGTCTCAGCGTTGCCCTGAGCAGCAGCGACAGCGGCATCGCCACAGTGCCTGCTTCCGTCGTTATTCCTGAGGGAGCGAAATCCGCAACATTTACCGTGACTACGGTAGCTATCGGGTCAGCCACTATACAGGCGATAGCCACTGAATTTGTGTCTGGCAGCGCAGCGGTTACAGTGCGGCCTGTATCTTTGAATCTTTCGGCCAACGTCCTGGTTGCACCCGGCCTGACACGCTCCGTTCCGCTCATTCTCTCCGATCCGGCTCCCGCGGGTGGCTTGGTGGTGAATCTGACAAGCGGAAACAGTGCCACTGCAACCGTTCCGGCTTCAATAACAGTTCCGGAAGGACAAACCAGCGCCAACTTCACGCTGACCGGCGTGGCCGCGGGTATGACGGAAATTAACGCAACCGCTGCCGACTATCAATCCGCCAGCACGGCAGTTACTGTTGAGTCTGTGTCGATCAATATCGGTAACCCGTCTGTTAACTCAATCACTATACTCATGGGCACTACCCACTCTTATGCTATTACTCTGTCAAAACCCGCGCCAGCCGGCGGTGTCGAGATCAGCCTGGCTTCAGAAAACCCAGCCATTGCAACGGTTTCGCCTGCGAGTATCACCATTGCCGAGGGACAGACATCGGGTGGCATAAATTTGGCCAATGTGACCGGTGTAGAGATAGGAACCACGACATTTACTGCAAGCTCGCCGGGATTGAATGCCGCAAGCGTTCCAGTGACGACAATAAAAGCGGACCTTGCCTTCAGCAAGGCGGCAGTCACTGTGGGCAAAGGGCTGAGGACTTATTACCAGGAGGTTTATGTCTATCGCAAAACGGGCGGCAGCAATTACTCGCCAAACCAGTCTTTGACAATCAATCTGGTCAGTTCGGATGCGGCCAAGGCTACTGTTCCGGCGACCGTGACGATCCCGGCAGGTAGCTCTTCCGTCTACTTCCAGGTGACCGGCGTGGACTTCAACAATGGCGCGACGGTAACGATCGATGCGACGGCCGAAGGCTACACGTCTCCGGCAACCAAGCTGCTGGTGAACACTGTGGCGCCGGTATTCAATTTCAATCAATTAGACACCAAGCGTAGCCCGGCCAGCATGCGTGACAAGTTCCGCCTCTACGTCACCGTGCCGGGCGCGGCATACTCGGGCAACCAGACGGCGGCAGCCGATCTGCCGATCGATCTGGCCATTGTGAATGCCGATCCAGCAGGCATCGTGGACGGGTTCTA
>NZ_JQKS01000028.1:18559-65898 GCF_000746145.1 Methylobacter sp. BBA5.1 | reverse complement strand
CATAAAGTTTTTTATCTTAACTGATGTTAGGCATGGACGATTTTATCCCGTTTGCCGCGCCGAGCACCGCAGCTTTCGGCGAGAACAGCCCGAAGGGGCGCTGCATGGATGCAGCGCGTTGCCAAAGGGACAGGAAGTCCCTTTTGGCAACCCTCGTCGAAAGTGAGGAGCGCAAGGAAAAAGCGGCAACGGGCGGCCTTTTCTTTGGTTACTTTCTTTTCGACTGCATGGATGCAGGAGGTAGAGCAATGCAGGAGCAATTGCCGAGGCCGCGCAAAAGAAAGTAACTCGCCTTCGGGTGCGATAAACCCGATTCAAATAATCGTCGCGCTAGCGACACTTTGCTAAACCGATCTGAATTCAACTTACTGCGTAACATCAGATCTTAATATTCTCTCCGCATGCTTCGCCGGATCATTTCGTTACAAAATATCAGGCCAGCTGCGCTAGAATAGCGGCCTTTTTTTAAGCCCATTGTAAGAATATGCCTACAGTTGTCTACGGGATTATTGCCTATATCCTGCTGCAATTGCTGATCGGCGTGTATTTTTCGCGCCGTATCGTCAGTGAAAACGATTATCTCCTGGCCGGGCGCAGCCTTGGCCCGGGCATGGCCAGTCTGAGCGTGTTCGCGACCTGGTTCGGCGCCGAAACCTGCATAGGCGCGGCCGGCTCCGTTTACGAGAACGGCCTGTCGGGCGCGACCATCGACCCGTTCGGCTATACCATCTGCCTGGTGCTGATGGGCATGGTGTTCGCCGTGCAGTTATGGCGGCGCAATCTGACCACGCTGGCCGACCTGTTTGCCCAGCGCTATTCGGCCAGGGTTCAAAACCTGGCCGTTCTGCTGATCGCGCCGACCTCGGTCATGTGGGCGGCCGCGCAGATTCGCGCGTTCGGGCAGGTGTTGTCGGCCGTGTCGGGATTTGAAGTGGAACTGGCCATTGCCGCCGCGGCGCTGGTCGTGATCGTCTATACCATGTACGGCGGCCTGATGGCTGATGTCGTGACCGACGCCGTGCAGGGCGTCGCGTTGATTATCGGCCTGTTGCTGCTGCTGTTTTTTGTGCTGGAGGCGGGCGGCGGTTTCGACGCGTCCATGGCGCATATCCATCCGGAACGGCTCAGTCTGTTCGGCGCCGAATCCGGCGGCCTGATCGCCAAAATCGAGCAGTGGGCCATACCGATCTGCGGCTCGGTCCTGTCGCAGGAACTCGTCGCACGCGTGCTGGCCAGCCGCTCGCCCGAGGTGGCGCGCCGGGCCTGTATCCAGGGAGGCCTGTTGTATCTGGCCGTGGGCTTGATACCGGTGTTCATCGGCCTGCTCGGCTTTCAATTGGTGCCGGGCCTGGCGCAGCCGGAGCAGATTCTGCCGCGGCTGGCCCGCGAGCATCTGAATACGTTTTTGTACATCATTTTCGCCGGCGCGCTGATCTCGGCTATTTTGTCGACCGTCGACAGCGCCCTGCTGGCGGCCTCCGCCCTGGTGTCGCATAACCTGATCGTGCCGGCCGTCAGGACCATCAGCGATCAGGGCAAGGTCAGAGTCGCGCGGATCGTGGTCATGGCATGCGGCATCATCGCCTTTGTGCTGGCGCTGCATGCCGATCGCGTCTACACGCTGGTGGAAGAGGCGTCGGCATTCGGCAGCGCCGGTATTTTCATCGTCGTCGTGTTCGGCCTGTTCACGCGTTTCGGCGGCAGCATGAGCGCCGCCGTTACGCTGCTGACCGGCATGTCGACATGGATTGTCGGGCATCATGTGCTCGATCTGGGCGCGCCTTATCTGCTGTCTCTGGCGACGGCGCTGGTCAGCTATGTGCTGGCGGGGTACTTGGAAACGCGGCGGCCCAAGTCATGGCTGATGGTTAAGCGCAAAGACTTCAATTTTTAATACCCGGCTTATGCAGTAAGATAGGCTTTCCACATAATAAGAAGTAGAGGAATGCATATGAAAAAGTTACGCACTTATCTGTTGGCTGCTTTTACGGCGGCGATGCTATTGTCATTTCCTGATGCCCATGCGCAATCAGCCGCGCATAAATTTGGCCGGGGACTGGCGGGCATGACCTGTGGTTTTCTGGAAGTGCCGGGCAATATTATCCATGAAACGCGCGCCCAGGGTGCCGTTGGCGTACCCATCGGCCTGGCGAAAGGGGTGGGCATGCTGGTGGCCCGTGAACTCATCGGCGTTTATGAGTTTGTTACCGCGCCTTTCCCGGCTCCGGAAGGTTTTCGGCCTATCTTAGCGCCTGAATATCCTTGGGATTATTTCGAATAATATTTCATAAACCACGCAACTCACTAGGCTTGGCTGGGTGTGCATACGACATGCCGCTCTCAAAGCACGGTATCGGTTCCCACGGAGGAGAGACTGTGAAAGTATTCAATTTAAAGGGTTTAACCACGAAGGACACGAAGAGCACGAAGTTTTAAGCCTTTGATTAACTTAATTTTTTCTTCGTGTCCTTCGTGATCTTCGTGGTGAATAAGGCTTTTTATGACGTTTTTCACTAATTCTTTCACAGCCTCAGGACCGTGGGAACCAGGGAAAGGTACGCAGTGCGGACCCTACGGGCTTTTAGCCAACCGCTAAAACAAATACCGGCTCCAGCCGCCATAGCTGTGCTCGACCTTGCCGCGCGGCAGGCTGGCGGCAATCAGCAACAGCGCCGCCAGGACGCCGGACCAGTCGGCGAGGCGACTGCCGCCCTCCAGCATTAACGGCGAGGCTATCAGGGCGACAGCCAGCAGTATATTGATGAAGCGCGCCGGCCGCATCACTTCCGCCAGCGCTGTGATGGAAACCGTCACCACGAGAGCGCCGATCAGGTGATCGCTATTGGCCTGCTCGCCTTGCGTCCCGAAAATCAGCCGCGTGCACATCAGCCAGACGCCGATGGCCGCGCTCAGAACCAGCGTCCAGGGCAGATTGACGCCACCGCCGAGCATATCCTTGAGGAGTGCCCAGGGCGAGCCTTCGAAATTTTCCCGTTCGGTCTTGCGGCCGCCTTCCATCGTGTCGCCGCGCAGGAAAGCCAATATGACCGATTTGCCCTTGCGGCGGCGTTCGGCCAGAAATTGGCCCGTGGCGATTATTTCATCGAAGGCGTAGGGAATCTGGATCAGCATGGCCGCGGCCCCTACCAGGCACAACGTGCACCAGGTGCCGATCAGAATAGGCTGGATAATGATGAAAAAAATGCTGACGGCGCCCAGGGGCACGATCATGAGGCCGAACAGAATGACCAGCCAGGGCATCGTGCGCCAGCGGTCGCGCCCGCCGATGATGCCGGTCAGTATTTCCAGCAGGTAAGTCACGGCGCCGAGGCCGGCGTCGGGCACGGGCCAGGCCTTGGAGATGTCGGAAGTGATGATGCGCTCGGTGCCGTCGCCGAAGAAAGGGTCCCAGGCGTTTGGGAGATGGCCCAACTGATAGGCGGCCAGATAGCGCGAAACGTAGAGGCCGATGAAAGCCAGGAAAATGATCGGTATGCGCTGCGTCCATGCCGATGGGCTGTAGTCCCAGCCGGGCGGAATGTCGGGGCCTTTCAAGCTGGCCATGAGGCCGACGCCGGGCATGGGGCGGACCAGGACCGCGAAGCCGATCACCAGCGAGCCCACCAGGGTATCGTTCAAATAAGCCGCCGCGCTCGAGGTCCAGAACACCAGCGGCGCGAACAACAGCCACAATCCCACGACCGCATTGGCAATGCGCGCCCAAGCCATGCGCCGCGACAGCGACAGCGCGCCGAATACCAGCACCAGAGCACCCGCGATCAGATCGTTGAGAACCATGGCTTCACCCGGATAACCCAGGGTAGCCGGACTGGTCATGAGCCAGGTGCCCAACGCCATGTTCAAAAAATGCGCCCAAAGGTTTTCGCTGTGCGTCTGACGCCACGACTCGTTATAGCCATGCAGCAGGTTCTCGGCCGGCTCGGGCTGGGCGGCCATGGTTTCGACCCATTCCGCGGGAGTCAGTTTATTGCGCCGATACCAGCTCAACGGGTCGGCTTTCAGCGCCGCCACGATCGCCGGCAGCGTGTCGCGCAGCGAATGCCGCGGTTCCCAAGCGAGCAGGCTTCGGGCCCGGGCGATGTTCAGTTCATAATGATCATCGGCCAGATCGACCATGAACGGTTTGATGAAGGGCTTTTCGCCCTTGTCGATGGAATCCGGTATCGCGACTTCCATGCGCTCCTGCAAGCCGGCGCCGGCCTTGGCCAACAGTTTCGGCAACGTCTCGGTCGGCCATGTTTCGCCGTGAATCAGGTAGCCGATCTCGTTCTGCAGCGCTTCATACCCTAATGTCAACGGCTCGCCCAGGAGCAGCTCAAGTTCGTCAGGCAGTTGCCTGCGCCGCCGGATCATGCGCATGAAAGCCTCGATCAGGTCGTCGATATGAACAAACGATTGGCCGTGCGAGATATCGCCGGCGAAAAACCGGCTGGTGAACTGGCGCTCGTAAATCCGCTGTATCTGATTCGCGAGCGTCGGCGGTTGCAGGCTATCAGTATAGACGCCGGCGATGCGCGCCAATATATAGGGGATGGCGCCGTGCTCGTTGAGGATGACTTGCTCGGTTTCCCGCTTCGATTGGGGATAGGCCCATTTAGGCTGTATCGGCCAATCCTCCGTGATCGGCACGCCGGGATCGGTCGGCGCGTGCACGAGCATCGTGCTGGCGTAGATGAACTGTTCGACTTCAAACCCTTGCAAGGCGCGCAACAGGCGGCGGGTGCCCTTGACGTTGACGCTCTCGTAAAGCGGGTTCGGTTCGCCGGTAAAATCATAATAGCCGGCCAGATGCACCACCGAGGCGATGCGCGTGCCGTGATGCTGGCGTACGTCATCCAGGGCTTTTTCAACGGCGCTGTCCGAGGTCAGGTCTATATCGATGTAGCCGGGAAATTTTTCAGGGTCGGCATCCCGGTCGAGGCCGACAACACGGTAATGCTGTTCCAGCGCTTTGCTCAGCGCCTGGCCGAGGAAACCGCTGATGCCGGTAATCAACACAATGTCTTTGGCGTTCGCAGTCTTGTTAACCATGAGCGTTTTCTCCTGAAGAGTTTGAGCGATCATCCGGTTTATCGAGCCATCGCGAAACGGATACCTGACGGATTTTCGAGCGACAAGGGCAAGATAAAGTTCATGCTTTTATCGATAATACAAACACTTGCGCTATAGCGGAAGAACCTGTCCGCGCACCGGCATCAGTGAAAGGACAGGGCAAAAGGTTTGAAAACGGAAACCAGGAACAGAATCACGCTGACGATAATAATCGCGGGGCCTGGCGGAATGCCTGAAGCCGCATAGACCAGGATGCCGGCCAGGCAGGCCAGGCATCCTGCGAGGGTACTGATCAGCGCGTATTGCCCCAGGCTGGTGCTGAGGTTTCTCGCCGTGCAGGCAGGAATGGCAAGCAGCGCCGCGGTCATCAAGCCTCCGACGATACGCACGCCCAAAGCCACGGTGATGGCAATGCAGATGAGATAGAGCGTGTTATTGCGCTTCAGGTCCGCGCCGGCGGTCTGCGCCAGGTCCGGTGAAATGCCGGCCAGGATCAAATCCTCATAAATGGATTTGATCATCCAGAACAGGCCCAGGGAAATCGCGGCGGTACTGAAAACGGTAGCCGGTGTTATCCGGGAAATGTTGCCCAGTAAGGCGATATCCGTCTCTTCTTCCGGCAGGAACAGAAAGGCGACCGCCAGCGAGCCGGAAAACACCACCGCTGTCAGCGCTTCCAGGTGCAGCCGGGTCTTTCGTTCCAGAAACCAGATCATTGCCACGCCGAACGCCAGGAACAGCACCGCGCCGAGCGACACGTCGAAACCGTAAAGCAATGCCAGGGCCACGCCGGGCAAGGTCAGATGGCCGAGCGCCCCACCCATTAATGCCATGCGTTTGGTCAACATCAACGACCCCAGATAACCGCCGACGGCGCCGATTATCCCAGCAAGAATAAGCGCAAGAAAAATGTGTCCGACCATGATTTTTTACCCGTGCCGATGTTGATAAAATTTAATGCCGGTACCGTAAAGCAGCTTCAACTGTTCCGGCGTCAAGACTTCGTCGGGCTTGCCCATGCACATCTGCTGCCGGTTCAGGCAGAGGACTTGCGTGGCGTATTCCCAGACGACATGCAGGTCGTGAGTCACCAACAGCATGGTCAGGTTCTGTTTCTGCCAGAATTTATGCAGCAGGCTGTAAATGGTTTCCTCTCCGCCGATATCGATGCCCGACGTGGGCTCATCCAGGATCAAGACATCCGGATTATCCAGCAACGACCAGGCAATCATCATGCGTTGAAACTGTCCTGTCGATAATTCGTTGAATTGTCGGCTTAAAAAACTGTCATCCAGACCGACATCGGACAACATTGCCTTGATCGATCCGGTATCATGCGTTTTGAAGTGAAAGAATTCCGCCAGTTGCAGCGGCGGAAGGCCTTGCCGCTGCAGCGATTCCTGAGGCGGAAGATAGCCGATTTTCCGGGCATGCCAGATAACGCTGCCCTGATAGGGCAGAAGATTCAGCAGGCCGCGCAGCAGCGTGGTTTTTCCGGCGCCGTTAGGGCCTAAAACGATCAGAATGTCCCGTTGCGCCACGGAAAAAGTAAGCCCTTCGATGATGGCTTGTCCGTCATAGGCCATGCGCAAATTGCTGACTTCCAAGATTTTGTTATCATTGGTCATTATTTCCACCGCCATGCAATAAAAAAGTGAGGCGCGTATGCTTGTATTTGGACCCGTACCGTCAAGACGCCTGGGACGCAGTCTGGGCATCAACAATATACCGCCGAAGCACTGTTCCTATTCCTGCCTGTATTGCCAGGTAGGACCGACGCAAGCCTCGGAAATTCAGCCCCGTGCTTTTTACCGGCCGGAAGATATTTTCGATGCCGTCGAGCAGCACCTGGCAAAGCTTAATGAGCGGCAGGAAACCGTCGATTATTTAACCTTCGTTCCGGACGGCGAGCCTACCCTCGATGCCGGTCTCGGCAAGGCTATTGAATTGTTGCGCGGCCTGAACATCAACATTGCCATCATCTCCAATGCCTCGCTGATCTGGCAAGCCCCGGTGCGGGAAATACTGAACCTGGCCGATTGGGTGTCGCTAAAGGTGGATTCCGTTGACGCACCGGTCTGGCGGCGCATTAACCGGCCCTGTGAAGGGCTTGTATTGGACGACATATTGGCCGGCATGCGGGCTTTTGCCGCCGATTTTAACGGGACGCTGGCGACCGAAACCATGTTGCTCGAAGGCATCAATACCGGTCAGGGCTCGGTGGAACGTCTGGCGGCATTTTTGCAAACACTGGCGCCCGACAACGTTTATCTCGCCATACCTACGCGTCCCACCGCCGATAGCAGCGTTCACGCACCCGGCGCGGAAACGCTCAACCGCATCTACCAAACCGTAAGCCTGATCATGCCCGGCGTTGAATTGCTCACCGGCTACGAAGGCGATGCCTTCTCTTCGACCGGCAATTTTACCGATGATCTGCTGGCAATCACCGCGGTGCACCCGATGCGCAAGGACGCTGTTTTAAAGCTGCTTGGCAAAACCGGTCAGGACTGGAGCGTCGTTCAACAGTTGTTGGCCCGGAAAGCATTGCGGGAAGTCGAGTACCAGGGGCATTATTTTTATCTAAGAATGCATCATTAAAAACAATTTGCATCTCTTATCCCACCACTGCCGTAATGCCCTGGTAGTCAGTCAATTTAATTATGGCGGGTAAATTGTAGGTGCGAATTTATTCGCACTATTCACACGCTATGAATGCTCTGCAAATTTTACTCGTCAGACCAAGGCTAACTGAGTGCCAGTTGTTAAATTCATGGAGTTATGGCGCCGTTTGAGGCGGCCCCGTTGTTGCGCCGGCCGCCAAAGTTCGGTTCGAGTAAGAGCGCGGTTTGTCCGCCATTTAAAATCAAAGGGAATTATACAGTTCCAACGTTTTGTTGATTTTTTCTGTCGCGCCTTCAATATCACCTTCTTTTAATTTGATTTGCGCCTGAATGATGCATGCGTTGGCCTGTTTGACGATGTCCGGATCTCCCGTTATTTTTTTGGCAATCGCACGCGCGGCTTTTAAATGATTACTGGGCGGCACGAAATCGTTTTTGACGATTTCGACTCTCGCCGCTTCAAGATGCATGATGGCTTCATTGGGGCTGAAAACTGAAGGTTTGGCGGCTTCTTCTTCCTGCGCATAAGCGATAAGGCTGGTTGAAGCCAATGAGAAAGCCAGTAAGAACGTTAATGCTGTGTGTTTGATAATATTCATAAAATAAAGTCTTGGTTGTGATTATCGGATGGTGTCGGTAAACATGCTTGAAAAACAAACTGTTTCGGCCTGCATGCCGCGGATTAATCGCCGATGACCTTAGCTTTAAGATGAACTTAGTTTTAAATGGATGTGATTTGCAGTGAAACTATCATAGTGTGAACTCCGTGGACAATACGGATAAATACCTAACGGATGTTTCGCGTGGGGACGCGGCATGCGCCCACCCTATAGCTGCGGGCTATGTTTATCCTGTACCAGAGGTATGTTATCCCGGTTTAACAGGCAAGCCTTCGAAGATAATCTCTTGAAATTATCAGATGGCAGGGGAGTCGGGTTTAAAAAAAGCCATGTTTCATGGATGGCTCAGGTTAAAAGAGATCAGCCATCGACGTTTGTTATGTTCGATTGCATGCCATGCGGTGATTGCAGCATGGGCTACCGGCTGTACGTCACAAGGGGGAAAGGGCTGTGAATGAGGGACAAGTCGACACGGAAAAGCGCCTGACCGAATTTGTTTATGTTGATGGAGTTTTGTCGATGTCCGATATCCTGTCTCGGCAATAAAAAACCGCCTTTGCTTTTGCCGAGGCGGTTTGTTCCAGGCAAGCCCTTTATGCGCTTCCGTTGTTTTCGAGCAGGCTGTACGTCAGTGAATATGTACCTCTCGCGATTTGACCGTATCGCTTCTGCGCAAAACATAGCGATCCGCCTCACGGGTCATCCTGGCGCCATCGTCATTAAGCTGAATGAGCGTCCCTTCATCTTCAATATGGTAGTACCGTTTGTGCGTCCCGCCCTTCTTTGGCGTTAAAACAACGGTTTGATCTTCGTCGTTCCAGCTGTATTTCCCTT
The DNA here is from genome assembly GCF_000746145.1 of Methylobacter sp. BBA5.1. Classification (NCBI taxonomy): domain Bacteria; kingdom Pseudomonadati; phylum Pseudomonadota; class Gammaproteobacteria; order Methylococcales; family Methylococcaceae; genus Methylobacter; species Methylobacter sp. BBA5.1. Next base: position 56,747 of record NZ_JQKS01000028.1, on the reverse strand, counting down.
TTTCATAAAATTCCCTTGAGGACTCTCTTGCGGGCTGAGTTACCAGCAAATAATTGTCTTTTTGTTTTAAAGACAGCGTCGTTTTAATTCCCGCGCAATCGTCGCAGGGGAGATAGCCGTAGAAAACACCACGAAATTCCAGACTTTTATCGATAGGGTTTTCGTGTGCGGCGTGATTGGTTTCCTGTTCGTGGATTTTTGCCCGTGCTCTGGCGAAGCCTTCTTGCGCTTCGAGGTCGGTGGCTGCCATTGCGGGAACAGCAGAGAACAGACTGGTAAAAAGCAACAAGCCCAGACTGTGTGTAAAGGGTTTTTTTAATGCTTGCATAATGACTCCCCGGAAAGTAACGATGGTTATGCCAGTGGATAATGGAAGGGAAAATTTACCAGATTTGCCCTCAAAGAGCTTGTAAATTTGTCAGCAAAAACCGGTCCGAACCACGTCATTTGCCAACCTCCGGTCATTCAGACGGTATTGGCGACAGATAGCGCTGGAGGTGAAGAGGGTGCGGTGGGTGAAGCGCGGCAACGCATGCCGGCGCCTTTGGGGATCGCAATCTCAGGATGCCGCACGGTACTCGGCCATGGCCGAAGCAATAACACGGATGGCCGAGCGCATCAGAAACACCACGAGTCCCAGCGCAACCGCCATGTCGGGCCAACCGGAACCGGTAAGCCAGACGGCTCCTGCCGCCGCAAAAACCGCAAGATTGGAGACGATGTCGTTTCTCGAACACTCCCATACCGAACTCATGTTCACATCCTCGCGGCGGTGCCGCCACAGCAGAAAAAGGCACAAGGAATTCGCGGCAAGATCAAGCAGGCTGAACGCGCCCATGACCTCGAAGAGGGGCAGACTCGGGACGAACAGTTTGTAAATAACCTGAGCGGCCACGGCGATCGCCGCAAGAAAAATAAGTCCCCCTTTAAACAGGGCGACTTTGGCCTTGACGGCCGTGCTCCTCGATACCGCGTACAGGCTCAGGCCGTAGGTCAATGCGTCGCCCAGGTTATCGAGACTGTCAGCCAGCAGCGCGGTTGAATTGCCATAAAGCGCCGCGGCGACGATAACAAAGAACATCACGGCATTGATGCCGAGAACCATGTATAGCGTCCCGCGCTGCCGTTCGCGCAGGCGCTCCAGGGAACATTCATCGTCGCAACAACCGCTCATCGTGCAATCCTCATTAAGAAACGTGAATGAAATAAGGATTTGGTTGTAAATAATTTCCCTGTTTAAACATAGGATGTGCCGACGACAGGAGGCACATCGTTCGCGAGCGATGCGCTTCGGCTCAGCACATCCTATGCAAGATTCCAGTTTCAGGAAGTAATCTTTAGCCAAATCCTAAGGAATCGAATATCGACAATATTGACTGTCTTATATGAAACCTGATTCATTGTAATTCATCATAAACCCATTGAGTTGATTGCCAAAGTTCTGACGTAACTGGGCAATGGCTGCCTGTCTTGTACCAAACTGAATACAGTCGATGCGAATTAATAATTAGGCGGCCAGATCAAGGCCGGGGTCTTACAAATAATGTCTCTATGATATTTCCCTGAGCAGGACGGGTTTGATTAATTTTAGGGTATAAGATAGAACTAATATTCGTTGACAAGGGGCGGTGCCATTTCAAGCAGGCGCTATCACCGCACCTTATAAATTTCCACATGCAGGATAGTTGTAAATGTATATCAATTTGGGCGACATGAAAGCCGGCGACCGGGGACGCGTCGCGGATTACGACAAAAACTTCCTGCCTTACCGGCATAAGCTGATGGCCATGGGCCTGACGCCCGACACGGAGTTCAAGGTTGTGCGTATCGCGCCGTTGGGCGATCCGGTGGAAATCCGGATGCGCGGTATGGATATCAGCGTGCGCCGGGACGAGGTGGCCGGCTTAAAAATTGAACGCCTGGACAGCGAAGCGACCGTCACTAAGCCTGCTCCGCAGCAGCGGGAATACACCGTCGCCGTCATCGGCAATCCCAACAGCGGCAAAACCACGCTGTTCAACGGCCTGACCGGCGCCCGGCAGCATGTCGGCAACTGGCCCGGCGTCACCGTCGAACGCAAAAGCGGCTTGTACCGATACGACAACAAGGCCGTCAGAGTCGTCGATCTGCCCGGCATCTATGCGCTGGACGTGAGCGATACCGCCACGTCCCTGGATGAAAAAATCGCCCGGGATTACGTGCTGTCGCAGCAGGCGGATCTGATCATCAATATCGTCGACACCTCCCATCTCGAACATAATCTGTACCTCACTACGCAACTGCTGGAAATGCGGCTGCCGATGCTGGTGGTGCTGAACAACATGGACGATGCGACGGGCCGCGACATCAAAATCGACAGCGATGAAATTGCCCGGCGTCTCGACTGCCCGCTGGTTTCGCTGATGGCAACCCGGGGCGATCAGGTCAAGGCGCTGAAATCGACGGTCAACCGCTTGCTGGAGCCTAAAACGCTGTCCCATTTCGCTGTCGGCTATCCGTTGGCGGTGAAGGCGGCGCTGGACCGGCTGGCGTCGCTGGTCGAACAGCAGCTGGACAACCGCTTCGGCGATGCGCGCTGGTTCGCCGTCAAACTGCTGGAACAGGACGGTTTCGCGCTCGACCATGCCGACCCGTCGCTGGCCGGGATGGCGGCGCAGCTGCGCCGCGAAATCGAAGAACAAACCGGCGAAGAGGCGGATATCCTGATTGTGGACAGCCGCTACGGCTTTATCAGCGGCTTGGTTAAAGAGACGCTGACGCGCAAATCCGAGCTGGGCCGCAACCTGTCCGACAAAATCGACAACGTGATTATGAACCGTTTTCTGGGCATTCCGATCTTCTTCGGGGTGATGTATCTGATGTTCACATTCACGATCAAGCTCGGGCGCGCCTTCAAACCATTCTTTAACGACCTCGCGCAGGCGCTTTTTGTCGATGGCATGGGGCATTTTTTGACGCTGCTGGATAATCCGCAATGGTTGATCATGCTGATGGCCCAGGGCGTCGGCAACGGCATCCGGGAAGTGGTCGCGTTCGTCCCGATTCTCGGCTTTCTGTATCTGTTCATTTCGGTACTGGAGGAGTCGGGCTACATGGCCCGCGCGACGTTTGCGATGGACCGCTTCATGCGCGTCCTGGGACTGCCCGGCAAGGCCTTTGTGCCGATGATTCTGGGCTTCGGCTGCAACGTGCCGGCGATGCTGGCGACCCGCACGCTGGAGCGCCCGCGCGACCGCCTGTTGAGCATCCTGTTGAATCCGTTCATGACCTGCGGCGCGCGTCTGGCTGTCTTCACGCTGTTTGCCGCGGTTTTTTTTCCGGACAACGGCGGATTGATCGTTTTTATACTCTATCTGATAGGCGTGGTATTCGCCGTATTGACCGCCTTGTTGCTGAAGAACACATTTCTGAAAGAGGAATTCTCGCTGGTGATGATGGAAATTCCGAATTATCACGTTCCGAAGTTGAAAAATGTGCTGATCAACAGCTGGACCCGGGTCGAGACCTTTGTCGTGCGGGTCGGGAAACTCATCATCACGATGGTCGTGCTCTTGAGCATCCTCAGTTCGCTGGGGACGGACGGCTCCTTCAGAGCCAATAACATCGAAAATTCGGTGCTCAGCGCCGCTGGGCGTCAGGGAAGACAACTGGCCTGCGACGGTGGCGCTGTTTACCGGCGTGCTGCATAAAGTCGTCGTGATCAGCACGCTGAAGACCATCTACGCGCAAGCCGCTCAACCGGAAGCCGCCAAGCCGGCCTTCGATCTGGGCGATGCGGTCAAACGGGCCTTGATGACCATTCCCATGGGGCTGAAAAAAATGTTCGGCACCGGCCCGGAAAGCCAAACGACCGGCCAGGACCCGTTCGTTGCGGCGCTGCATGCGTATTTTCACGGACCCATCGGCGCCTTCGCCTATATGCTGTTCATTCTGCTGTATTTCCCCTGTATCGCCACGTCGGCCGCCGCTTACCGGGAATCCAGCCTGGGCTGGTCGGCGTTCATGGTGGCCTGGTCCACGGGGCTGGCTTATCTGACCGCGACGCTGTTTTATCAGTTGGCAACTTTTAGCGAGCATCCGGAAACCTCGACGGCCTGGCTAGCCGGGACTGCGATGATCGCCGTTGCGGTTGTGCTGGTGTTTCGTTATTGGGGAGATCTTAACAAGCGTAGGTCGGGTTAGCGCCAGCGTAACCCGACGCATCGATAGAGAGGATGTCGGGTTACGCTGGCGCTAACCCGACCTACATCTGACAAAGGACACAATCATGATTTATAAAACCTATTTCGACAGCATCGATGCCGAACTGCTGAAAATCAGCCCCCGCCGGGATATCATGCTGCTGCGCGTCATCGCCGCCGTCATTCCGGTGGCCTTGTTCGGCCTGGATGCGCTTTATGACCTGCCGGCCTTGTACTGGCTGGGCATGCCGTTCTATCTGTTCTGCCTGGCGCTTTATCTGGAAAGCCTGTTGAAAAGCGTGCTGATCATGCGCAAGGTGTCGGCGGAATTGCTGATCGTACTGGTCATGACCGTGACGCTGATCGACGGCGCGCCGTTGAGCGGGGCGATGGTCGCCTGGTTTATCGGCTTAGGGTTGTACATCTCCTTCACGATCATCCGGAAAAACCGGGAAAAGATCGAAAGCCTGATTCAGGAGGGTAAAAAAACCGCCCAGAAGCTGCAAGGCGATAACATTGTAGAAATACCCATCAACCAGATTCACCAAGACGATGTCGTGCTGATCGCTAAAGGCGCGATGGTGCCGATAGACGGAACCATCATCGAAGGCGCCTCGGCGATCGACGAATCCACCATTACCGGCGAACCCTTCCCGGTTTACAAGAAGACCGGGGCCAGCGTGACATCGGGCACGCTGAATCTGAGCGGGCCGCTGCAGGTCAAGGCCGGCAAAAACGGGGACGATTCGTTTCTTTCGGTGATCACCCAGGAAATCGAAAACAGTCTAGAGAATAAATCGGATCTGCAGCGGCGCGCCGATACCACGGTACAGATTCTGCTGCTGTCGGTCACGGCCTATGCCTTTCTGCTGTTGTTTATCACCGGCAGCCTGCATCTGATGGCGACGGCGCTGGCGGTGGTCTGTCCCTGCGCCTGGGCGCTGGCGACGCCGACCGCATTCGCGGCCAATATCGGTTACCTGGCCCGGTCGAACATTCTGGCCCGCGGCGGCGAACCGCTGGAAAACATGCAGGACATCAAAACCCTGATTCTGGATAAAACCGGGACGGTCACATTGGCGGAGCCCGAAGTCAGCCAGGTCATCGAAATAGGCCTGCCGACACAGCCATTGCTGGAACTGGCCGCGTCGATCGAATCCCGTTTCGATCACCCGATCGCGCGCTCGATCATCAACTATGCAAAAAAACAGGGCGTTAATGCTTTTCTGCCGGTCGAACGGGCCGAGGATCTGCCGGGCCGCGGCATCAAGGCCCGAATCGAAGGTCAGGACATCCTGATGGGCAGCGCCGAAACGCTGAGTCTTCAGGGCATTGAATTGCCGGCTATCGATTATACCGGCCGGGCGATCTGGCTGGCGGCCGGCGGCGAAGTCAAGGGCGTCATCGTCATTCGCGACGTCATGCTGTCGGAAATGCAGGGCCTGGCCGATACCATCCGTGCCTGCGGCATCGAAAAAGTGGTGCTGGCGACCGGCGACAATGAGGAGCAGGAAGCCAAACGCGTGGCCGACTACATCCACGCCGATGAATACCACTTCAATTGCAAGCCGGACGACAAAACCGCGCTGGTCAAACAATTTCAGGCGCAGGGCAAGGTGGCCATGGTCGGCGATGGCGTCAATGACGCGCCGTCTCTGGCCGCCGCCAATGTCGGCATCGCCATCGGCGGGCACAAGAATGTCAATCTGGCGATCATTTCATCGGATGTGGTCATTCTCGGGCACGATGCCCAGGATCTGGTCACGATCTTGCGGCTCGGCCATAAAATGGGCGGCATTATCCGGCAGAATTATATGTGGGCCGTCGGTTTCAACAGCGTCGGCCTGGCGCTGGCCACGTTCGGCCTGCTCAATCCGATTTTTGCCGCGCTGCTGCATCATGTCAGTTCGGTGTTTGTCGTCGTCAATGCCGGCCGACTATATTTCACCGGCATCGAGCAATCGCCGATCGGGCCTATGTTCAGAAAAATGGATGAGCTGACCGGCCGCGAGCAGCGCGGCCAAGCCGAGCGCTTGCCTTCCGATTCCGAAGCAGTCGCCGAACAGGAGTCCTAGACCCTGCCTCGAGAAAATTTTTGCAAAGTCGGGACTTGCTAAATTCGCTGTTAAGTGCCTTCCCGCCAGGATGTTAGATAATTCTGCTGTTCCGCTGTCAAGGTGTCGATATCAATGCCCATCGCTGCCAGTTTCATCCGGGCCACCTGTTGATCGATCCCGGCCGGCACCGGATGTACGGCGTTGTCGAGACCGGCGCCATGACGCCATAAATAGGCCATGCTCAGGGCCTGATTGGCGAAGCTCATATCCATCACAGCGGCCGGATGGCCTTCGGCCGCAGCCAGGTTGACCAGCCGCCCCTCGGCCTGCAAGCGGATCTGGCGGCCGTCTTCCAGAAAATACGTTACGACATGGGCGCGTGGTTTGTGTTTGTTGGCGGCCAGCGCTTCCAGCGCCGGAATGTTGATTTCGACATTGAAATGGCCGGAATTGGCGATCACGCAGCCGTCCTTGATGACCTGAAAATGCGCCTGGTCCAGCACATGTTTGTCGCCGGTGGCGGTGACAATGAAATCCGAGCAGGCGGCCGCCTGCAGCATGGGCATGACCCGAAAACCGTCCATCGCCGCTTCAAGGGCCCGGAGCGGGTCGACCTCGGTGACGATGACCTGGGCTCCGTGGCCCTTGGCGCGCATCGCGATGCCGCGTCCGCACCAGCCGTAGCCGGCCACCGTGAACGTCTTGCCGGCCAGCAGGATATTGGTGGCGCGGATGATGCCGTCCAGCGTGCTTTGGCCGGTACCGTAACGGTTGTCGAACAGGTGCTTGGTCATCGCATCGTTGACCGCGATCACCGGAAACCGGAGCGCATCGTCCGCCGCCATCGCCCGCAGCCGTATCACGCCGGTGGTGGTTTCCTCGCTGCCGCCGATCATCTCGTCCAGTAACTCGCGGCGGCTTTTATGCAGTTCGCTGACCAGATCGGCGCCGTCATCCATGGTCAGGTGCGGGCGATGATCCAACGCCTTGCCGATATGCCGGTAATAGGTGTCGCTGTCTTCACCGCATCTGGCGAAGACGGGAATTTGGTCATGCCGCACCAGCGCGGCGGCGACATCATCCTGGGTGCTGAGCGGGTTGCTGGCGCACAGGACCAGTTCGGCGCCGCCCGCGGTCAAGGTGCGGGCCAGGTTGGCGGTTTCGGTGGTGATATGCAGGCAGCCGCTGATGCGTGCCCCGGCCAATGGCCGCTCTTGCCTGAAGCGCGCCTGTATCGCGCGCAGCACCGGCATTTCGGAAAAAGCCCAGTCGATGCGCTCCCGGCCTTGATCGGCCAGCGAAAGGTCATTGATGTCATGGTCGATATTGAGCATAGCGGGTTCTCCTGACGAATGGTTGAGAAACGCGTTTTGTAACAGCCAGCGGCAATCGGGCATAAAAAAACCGCCAATCGCCAATTAGACAGCCAATGTCAGCCCAAAGCCACATCCAGAATCATCATGACGATAAAGCCCAGGATAATGCCCCGCGAAGCGTAATGGGCATTGCCTCTCTCCCTTGATTCGGGGATCACCACGTCGATCACGACAAAGATCATGGCGCCGGCGGCGAAGGCGAGGGCATAAGGCATGATGGGAAGGCTCACGGTGACGGCGGCGGCGCCTATGACGGCGGCGACGGGCTCGACCACGGCGGAGAGTTGACCGTACCAGAAACTGCGCAGCGGCGACCAGCCCGCGCGGCGCAAGGGCATGGCCACTGCGGTGCCTTCGGGAAAGTTTTGCAGGCCGATGCCGATAGCCAGGGCGACCGCGGTGCCCAGACTGGCCGTTTCGAAACCGCCGGCCAGCGCGCCGAAAGCGACGCCGACGGCCAGCCCTTCGGGAATGTTGTGCAATGTAATGGCGGATACCAGCAGCAAGGTGCGTTGCCAGGTCGTGAGTCCTTCCTTTTGTATCGTTGTATCCACCGCGCCGATCTGAAGACGGTGCAGAAGCATGCCGGCGATACTCAGTGCGAACGCGCCGAGGCTGAATCCCGCCGCAGCCGGAAACCAGGCAAAAGCCCCGTAATCGCTCGACAAATCGATCGCCGGCGCCAACAGGGACCAATAGCTGGCCGCCAGCATCACGCCTCCCGAAAATCCGAGCATGACGTCAAGCAGCTTCTGGTTGACCCGTTGGATAAAAAAGACCAGTGCGGCGCCCAAAGCAGTCATTCCCCAGTTGAATACGGATGCCAGCAGGGCTTGCAGAATGTGCGAAATCCCGGCAAACCAATGGGCGGCAGTCTGAAGACCGGTGTGAATCCATGTTGTGAAAAAAGACAGATCCCACTCGGAGGCGACAAAGGCCAGGCCCGCCTCCGCTTCAGTCACGGTCCGACTGCCCCGAAAAAGTATCTTCATACTCGGCGCGAGTTTTGCGCCAGGCCGCATATTTTTCCAATTCGGATTGCACGAGCTTCAGGATAAGCGCCAGGACGGCCACATCGTCCATGTAGCCGATTACCGGGATAAAATCCGGGATCAGCTCCACGGGATTGACCAGGTACAGCAGACCGAAGACCACGGCCACAATCGCCCAGGCCGCGATATTCCTGTAGGCGCCGGAGCGATAATCCCTGATCAATTCCAGGCACAGTTGCACGTCTTTCAAGAGCTTATGCAGCGAGGGGATGCTTTTCACCTTATCCTTGATTTCGATAGCCTTCTCAATAATTCGATCGAGGTGCCGGTCGGTGACTTTTCTGCTGTTATGTTCAAAAAAGGCCTGGTTCAACTGATCCGGGGATTTCCGGTTATCGTCATCACTGGTCATACTGATCTCCGCTGTTGACTGTGGCGGTTATATTTAATCTCCCATGAGAGTGTCACAACTGAAAATTGATCCGTGGAGACAAATTATCCAAGAATTGCGCTTGTTTATTTAATATCTTCAGCGGTCAACTGTGTGAGCGGTTTTCCTCGGTACTCGCCGGTCAGCGTGTTCAGGAAAGCCACGATCTCGGCAAGGTCATTGACCGAGCCGTCATGAAAATAGGGGTAAGTCAATTCTATGTTACGCAATACGGGAACCTTGAAGAAATGGCGATCTTTTTCCTGCCCGGTCACGTTGAAACGGCCGTTGTCGACTTCAGTCGGCTGGCCGCCGCGCAGTTTGAAATAATCCTGTTTGACGCCCATTTTTTCATAGGATAAGCCGCCGAGCACCGGACCGAAGTGGCAGGAGGCGCAATGCGTTTTAAACAAGTCGTAGCCGTCCTTTTCATCCTCCGTCAGCATGTCCTGTTCGCCGCGCAGGTAGCGGTCGAAACGGGAGTTGGGCGTCACCAGCGATTCCTCGAAAACGGCAATCGCATGGGTCACCGTCGATTGCGTCAGGCCTTCTTCCGGATACAGTTTGGCGAAAGCGTCCCTGTAGTGCTCTACGTTGTTAAGTTTCTCGATGACCTTGTCCCATTCCGCGCCCATTTCGACATGGTTGGCGACAGGCCCTGCGGCGTTCCTGCAAGTCCTTGGCGCGGCCGTCCCAGAATTGGGCGATGTTGTACATGGCGTTATAGACGGTCGGTGAATTGATCGGGCCCTCCTGTCCGCGTATGCCGATAGCGACCCTGGCCTGATCGGTGCCGCCCCGGGCCAGGTCGTGGCAGAAAGCACAGTTTAAAGTATCGTCTCCGGAAAGCATGCGATCGTGGAAGAGTTTGTCGCCCAGCGCCACTTTTTCAGGGTCGAGATCAACCGTTAACGGCAATGGGTGCACCGGTTCGCCTTTAAACGCTTCGGCGGCATCCCGGCTCCAGGGATGTTAGGCCCGTTCCTCGGCAATCCAGGCAAGGATGCTGTCTTGCTCGTCGGCCGTCAGGCGCCCGGTCCAGTGCATCAGCAGATATAGCGAAGGGGCATGCTGTCGTTTCGGATGACATTTTCCAGTCGGGCCAGCATCAGGGGCGTAAAGGTTTGTTCGCCGCTATAGACCTGTTTGGATAGAACCAGCCTGTCTCCGGCTTCCTCGACATCTCTCTCCATAAGCTGTTTGGCTATCGGCAGGTCCGAATAGATCGGCATTCGGGTCATGCCGGGCGAATGGCAATCGACGCATTTGTTCTGCAAAATCCGTGACACTTGGGTAAAGCTTTCGGAACTGCCGGAAACAACCGGAACCGGCTCATTTTCACCCGTCAAACCGATCAGGTTGGAAATGGGGAAAAATAAAATGACAGCCAGCAGAAAAAGTAAAAACCATCGGATTCTGGTCATTGTTTGGTTCCGATGCGTTAGAGATTGATACTGTACAGCTAAAGTCCGGTCAAAGTCCATGCCAGTTTATAGGCCGCTAAGCGTGATCTGGCTAAGGAACGGGCATGAAATAAATCAGGGAATTGTAGGTGCGAATTCACTTGTGCCCTTCAGGGTATTCGCACTGTGTGGATACCCTGAAGGGCACAAGTCCCCATAGGGCATAAATAAATCCACACCTACACCGGAAAATTCATCCTCGCACTTAGGAAGTTATTTTATGCGCATTCCTAAGTAATGATAGTCCGGGAAGCTTAATTTAGAACATCTATTCATTAATCAGAAACAACGAGTCCAGAGCAAAGATGCGGACTCATAACCGGCCGCCGGCGACGCCAGCGTACACGCGACTTGTTCATCAAGCGGCAATGCATGATTCATCCGCTCACTTATTCCTGCAGCCGATACAGGTATTCCGTCAGCGCCAGAATGCGGCTACTTTGATAAATCCAGAATTTTCTGCACCGACCGGCATGGCCGGTGATGTCTTTTCGGTTTTGGCTGGCGACAGCAATTTTCATGATAATTGCTGGCTTGTCGGCTGAAATGATCGTCCTTGAATTCAGATGGTTTGCAGAAATTAGTTATAAGACGGCGGTAAAAGCGGCTCAATACCCTCAAATTGAGCGGTAGGGTGATGTTTGGTAATCAATTGGCTGAGTGAGTCGATGCGTTCCTTGGCGATGTCGACCATGACCAGCAGTTCGCCGCGTTCAATGGCTTCCTCGTATTTTTTGACTTTTGAATTTCCAACCTGAAGGCCGGCCAGGCCGCTCATCATTGCGCCGATGGTTGCGCCGTAAATCAAAATACCAAGAACGGGGCCGCCGGCAATTACGAATCCCGCGAGGCGTAAACCGATAAGTCCCGCCAGCACACCTGTTGTGCCGCCTAGTGCCGCGCCTCGTTCCAATGCCGGTATAAAATCCGTTTTCTGAAAGACCGATGCTTCGGGCAAATCCTCCAGGGGCGTGTCTCTTTTGGCTAATATATGGATATGACGGTCTTCTATGCCTTCGGCGCGTAATTCGTCGACAATTTTATGTGTCGTTTCAATATCGGGGGACAAAAAATATATTCTTCTCATTATCTTCTCCGGTTTGATTTTATAAAGCTTCGACATGAACTTTGCCGCGCCGTTCCTGAGTTATCGTGATATAACCGAACCTGATAAAGAACGGCGAGATCACCTTCTGAATCAGGCACGGGAAAATGATGCGGCGGCATTTTGCTCAGTACCGGATTAATCGGTATCCCGGTACTTTCAGGGGGTTACTTAAATTTAGTCGTGACTTTCAATGGTAATCTGATTAAGTTAATGGTTTTTTCAAATTTCCAGGAATCAAAATGAAGCACCGCGGTACTTTCGGCAACTCCATTTCCAGAATCATGCTGACGCTTCTGATGACTTTGCCCGCCGCTGCCACGGCCGCCAGTGCCTGGAGCTATCATCAGGACCGGGACCGCTTGACCAACCGGCCTTATAGCTACGCCAGATCGCCGCTGCCGAGCAGTGCCCGGTATGAACACATCAGGCTGGAGGTCGCCTGCAAGGAAAGCAGGCTGCAATTTGTCATTGACGCCAGCAGCCTGATCGCCTCGCAAGGCCGAGCTTTTGATGTCGAGTATCAAATCGACAAAAACCCGCCGATCAAGATCTCCATGAAAACGTTCCCGGACTCGAAACGCCGCGGCTATACGGAAGAGCATGCCAGGGAAGTTGTCGACGGCATTCTGGCGGGCCAATCGATTTTTATTCGCGTCAACACCATGATCAGACAGGTTCTGACAGCGGCGATTGATTTGGAAGGGGCGGACCAGCCGATTCAGCAAGTGTTTGCCGATTGCGGCATGGCCGTATCGGATAAAGCGGACGATGGCGCGGCCTACAGCTGGGCCGAATTTGAGCGTGACTTTAACAGGCTTTCTCCGGAGCGGCAGCGGGAAGTGCTCGGCAAGATAAAGAGCCTTATGCGGGAGATGCGTTAGGGCGAATTGCCGGGTTACGCCATGCTTTTATGCCCTATGGGCAAACCCGGCCTGCGCATGTATCTTAATTGAATTAACAATTTTTATTTCTGCTCCTTGAACTCGACGCTCTTGTGCGTGAATAAGGCATTTTTCGGGCTTTTATCGTAACCGCTGGACCACAGCGGCAGTGCCAGCACTCCCAGGCTGGCCAGCCAGGCCAGCAGCTGGCTGTTGGTGATGGTATAGATGACAGCCAGCTTGAGGCGCTCGGTTACATCGGGATGGGCTTCGATAAAATCGCGGCTGATCAGGAAAGCGCGCGTCTCGCCGATAATCAGCGCCAGGCTCATGGTGACGAGAACATAGGCGATAACCTTGTTGCGTTTCTGGCCGCCCTGACGGAAACCGATCAGGCGGTTGAAATCCAACAACCTTACTGACACGCTCCGCTCAATGAGATAACGCATGATGATCAGGCCCAGCACACCGGTCACGGCGATATAAGTCGTTTCGTACGGGAAGCTGATATAGCGCCCATCCAGCGCCAGGGTATAGGTTTTATAGACGGCCAGCGCTATCAGAATGCCATACAGGGCCTGCAGCCATGCGCCGAGTTTTTTATTGGCGGTATCGTTGTTCAGCACGGCCAGCGCCCGGTATGCCAGGCAAACGGTCAGCATCGCATTGACAGCGATGATCGCGGCGGTGCCGGCGCTTTGCAACGGCGTGAAGCTTGCGGTCCATAATTCATCGGCCAGGGTCGCCATCAGCGATGCCAGCAATTGCGCGAAAGCCAGGAATACGGCCAGACGCGGCAGCGGCAATCGTGACAATGCCTTGAAGTGAAAGGCAACGGTCAGCAGCAGAATGACTGTCGAGGCGATTAGCCGATGAGTCCAGTCCGGATTTTCAACCACTTTGCCGGTCAGGGAGAACACCGGCTCGCGATCGGCCGACAGCAACCCCCAATTGGCGCCGACGACGCCTTCCTGAGCACTTTTCCAGGATTGGTCAAACGCTTCAACGATGTTCAGATTGAAGCCGTTTTTCCTGGATACCTGAATCAGGCCGCGGATGAACCTCGCCTCGTTCGCGACGCTCGGCACGGCCCAGCCGCGCTGGCGGCCGTCGCTGGGCCAGCCGGATTCGCCGATCAGGATCGGTTTGCCCGGATACAGCGCACGCACCCGTTCATAAACCTGTTGATAGGTTTTTTCGATATGCGCGATGGCGTCATTGACTTCCAGCGGTTCATCCTCCCAATACGGCAGAATGTGGATGGTAATAAAATCGACTTCCTTGCCGATTTCAGGGTATTTCAAATAGAACGACCAGACATCGGCATAAGAGACGGGTTGCTTGACGGCCTTTTTGACCTCGCGGATGTAGGTGATCAATTGCTCCGGTTCCATCTCGCCGCGCAACAACACTTCGTTGCCGACCATGACGCGCTTGACGACGTCGGGATTGGCGTTTGCCGAGCGGATCAGTTCCTTGATTTCCGCATGATTGAGCGCCTTGGCCTTGTTCAGTTCCCGCACTTCCTCGGGACTGAGCGTGGCCGGATCAAAGGGACGTTCATAAGTCAGCCAGGCGCCCTGGATCATGGTCAGTCCGTATTTGCGCGCCAACCCGGGCACGACTTGCAGGCCGTCCAGGCTCGAATAGGTGCGTATCGAGCGGGTTTTGTCGGCCAGGAGGCTGATGTCTTCCTCAATCTGAGCAGGCGTCGGCAGGACTTTTTCAATAGGGCTTTGTCCGTCACGGAACGGTGCGAATGACAGACTGGTCAGTTTGCCGTCCGGTACGTCGGGGCCTACATCGACAGGCCGGTTATTGAGCCAGCCGAACAATCCATTCAACGCCACCGTCAGCGCAACGAGCATGAGAACAGTAGATTTTTTCATGATTATAAACAGGCGGGCAAGAGAGTAATCGGATGATGACAATGGCCTTATTATCCATCAGGAGAGCAGGATAATACAATGACGAAAATAGAGGAGAATTGATCGGCCGGGGCGGCGATGCATGCGCGCCGGGAAATCGTTCTGGCGTCGCGTCGCAGCCTGAAAGCAAAAAGCAAGACCGCGCGATAAAACCCTACTATGCTTAATGTAAGCAATTAACTATCGCGATAAGCCGAAGCGCAGGCTCGTCATTGTTTTCTGACAAATCATTATCGTATAGTATGATCATCCGACCATGCCATCAATGCACGAATAAGGAAGTAACTTGACTCAAAGACGGACTAACGACTATTCCGCCCTAGACCCCGTTCAGCCATCCCCTGAGGAAGAACCAATCGGGAATGGGATTGAGTTCTGTCGCGTTTTGCTGGTCGAGGATGAGCCGGGCGACGCCAACCTGGTGAAACATGCATTGCTGGCATCCGCGGATATGCGTTTTGATATCGATTGGGTGACAACACTCGCCGAAGCGCGGCGGCAACTCCGGCAGAATCCGCCCGATGTCTTGCTGCTGGATTTATCATTGCCGGATTCCAACGGTCTTGACACCGTGCGCGCCGCCCGCCAGTCGGCGGACAGGCAGGCGCTGATCGTGCTGACCGGCCACGATGATACCGGTTTTGCGCTGCAAGCGCTGACGTTCGGCGCCCAGGACTATCTGGTCAAGGGACGCTTCGATTCCGATAGTCTCGTACGCGCCATTCGCTATGCTATCAGTCGGGGACGGCTGGAACAGAGTCTGGCCGAGACCGGCATGCATCTGCGCACCTTGATCAATGCATTGCCGGATATCGTCTGTTTCAAGGATGGCGAAGGGCGCTGGCTGGAAGCCAATGACTTCGACCTCAAGCTCTTTCAGCTCGACAAGATCGATTATCACGGCAAGAAAGACTCCGAACTGGCGCGCTACCAGGATTTCTACCGCGAGGCGCTTATGGGCTGTGAAGCCAGTGACGAGGTGGCCTGGCAAGCACGCGTCATCACTCACACGGAAGAAACCGTCCCTCGTCCGGATGGCTCATCGCTGATATTCGACATCACCAAAGTCCCGCTTTTTCATGAAGATGGCCGCCGCAAGGGGTTGGTCGTGGTCGGGCGCGACATTACCGAGCGCAAACAGATTGAAGCGCGCCAGCGCCTTGCCACGCGCGTGTTCGAAACCACGGGCGAGGCCATTATGGTCACCGACGCCGATGCCAACATCGTGGCGGTCAATCCGGCTTTTACGCGCATTACCGGTTATTTGGAGCGGGAAATAACAGGAAAACACCCGTGTATACTCGGCTCCGACCGGCACGATAAATACTTTTACCGGAGCCTGTGGCGGTCGCTGCAACAGAACGGCGAATGGGCCGGAGAAATCTGGGGAAAACGCAAAAACGGCGAGGTTTTTCCGGAATGGGCGACGCTGAGCGTCGTCAGGGATAAGGCCGGCAACATCCAGCACTATACCGCCGTATTCGCCGACCTGAGTGAAATCCGCGATGCCCAGGAAACGGTCGAGCATTTGGCCTGGAATGATCCGCTGACGCATCTGGCCAACCGGGCGCTGTTTTTGAAACAGCTGGAACAGCTGCTGGCCCATGCGCGGCGCGAAGGCGGTTTTGCCGAAGTGCTGCTCCTTGATATCGACCGCTTTAAAAACATCAATGAGGCGCGCGGGTTTGCCGTCGGCGATGCCTTGCTCAAGGCCGTGGCCGAACGCCTGCGCCGGATGCTGAAGCCGGGCCAATTGCTGGCGCGGCTGGATTCCGACGAATTCGCGATACTGTTGCCGGACCTATGCGAGACTATCGAAACCGCCGGCCGCGAGGCGTTGGCCATGACCGAAAGGCTGCGGGACACATTGCACGGAAGCCTCGAACTGGAGGGCGAAACCGTGCATTTCGATGTCAGTATCGGCATCGCATTACTGCCCGAATCGCTGCAGGAAACCGCCGCTGACGTATTGCGCCAGGCCGACATGGCGATGGCGAAAGCCAAAGCGAAAGGCGGCGGCAGTACCGTATTCTTCGAGACAGCCATGGGCGAAGGCATCAAGGAGCGTTTCCGCCTGGAGGGCGAGTTGCGTTCCGCCATCAGCAATGAACAGCTGCGGCTTTATCTGCAGCCGCAGGTCAACGCGGCGGGCAGGCAAGTCGGCGCCGAGGCGCTGGTACGCTGGCAGCATCCGGAGCGCGGCCTGATTTTTCCCAACCAGTTCATTCCAGTGGCCGAAGCATCCGGTCTTATTGTCGCCCTGGACCTCTGGATGCTGACCGCTGTCTGCCGGCTGCTGGCCAAGCTGAGCGCCGAGGATACTGACTTGCGCATATCGGTCAACATCAGCCCGCGGCATTTTCAACAGGCCAATTTTGTCGAAGACATTAAACGCCTGTTGGCCAGCAGTGGCGCCAATCCGGCTCATCTGGTGCTGGAAGTGACCGAAGGCCTCATGATCGCCGACATGGGCGATGTCGTGGCCAAAATGACGGAACTGATCGCGCTGGGCATCCATTTTTCCATGGATGATTTCGGCACCGGCTATTCCAGTCTGGCTTACCTGAAACGCCTGCCTATCCACGAACTCAAGATCGACAAGAGCTTTATTCAGGACGCGCCGGTCGATCCTAGTGATGCCGCGCTGGTGGAAGTCATTTTATCCGTGGCGCAGCATCTGCACTTAAGAGTCGTGGCGGAAGGGGTTGAAACCCAGGCGCAGGCCGATTTCCTGAACGCGCGCGGCCACATCATCCACCAGGGGAATCTGTACGGCAATCCTGAGCCGGCGGAACTGTGGCACGCGCGGTTGCACAAGACGGAAACTGTGTGAGCCCTACAATGCCGGGCTTTATGAATTCGAAGTCCGCCCTGACGCGACTGCTGCCGGGCATTCTGCTGGTTAATCTGTTCATGTTCGCTCTGGCGGGATTCTTAATCTATCAGGGCTATCAGCAATGCCGGTAGCAAACGAGCTCAATGCACTGATGGCGTTAATGGTGCTGATAGTGCTGCTGACGCTAGTGTCGACAGTGATGATATATCGGAGCTGGCAGCGTCAACGGGGCTCGATCGAGGCGCTGTCGAAACAGGAAGCCATGTTTCGTACCGTGGCCGATTACACGTTCGACTGGGAATACTGGCAGGGCCTGAATCAGGAGATCATTTACATGACCCCCTCCTGCGAACGGGTCACCGGTTATACCCCAGCCGAGTTCATTGCCGATCCCGACCTGCTCATTCGCATTATTTACCCCGAGGACCGTCCGGTCATGGCGAGGCATTTTCATGATATAACCCGCGGCATCAGAACCCCGGCGGATTTTCGTATCGTGCGCCGCGACGGCGGTATCCGCTGGATCAGCCATTATTGCCGGGTTGTCACCGGCGACGACGGGCAACCGCTGGGACACCGCGCCAGCAACCGCGACATTACGGCTGCGTATCAAGCCCAGGCATCCTTGCAGGCCAGCGAGGAAAAACTGCGAGGTCTTTACGAACTGTCTCCGTTAGGTATCTGCCTTACCGATATGCAGGGGCGTTTCGTCGACTTCAACCATGCTTTTTTGCTTATCTGCGGCTATTCGGAGCAGGAGCTTAAAGCCTTGGATTACTGGACGCTGACGCCGAAAAAATATGTCGCCGACGAGAGGCGGCAAAAAGAGGCGCTGGAACGCACCGGGCGCTATGGCCCTTATGAAAAGGAATACCGGCGCAAGAACGGCAGCCTGGTGCCCTTGCGTCTTAACGGCGTGCTGGTCACGGGCGCCGACGGCAAGGACTACATCTGGTCCATCGTCGAAGATATTACTGAGCGCATACAGTCGGAGCAGGCGTTGCGCGAAAGCGAATCGCGTCTTAACGAACTGTTCGAGAACATGAGCAGCGGCGCGGTCATGTACCACGCTTCAGAGGACGGCCGGCGTTTTATCGTGGCATCGGTCAACCGGGCCGTGGAGCGCATCGAGCACGTCCGGCGCGCCGACCTAATCGGAAAAAATCTCGAACAGGCGTTTCCCTGCGCCGTGACATCCGGCCTGCCCAACATCCTGCAGCGCGTCTGGCAAAGCGGCGTCGGTGAGCATTTTTCGTTGTCTTTCCATTGCGAAGGGCGCATGGCCGGCTGGCGCGAAAATTACGTCTATAAACTGCCGGGCGGAGAGATTGTGGTGATTTATGACGACGTGACCCAGCGCAAGCAGGCGGAGGAGGCGCTGAGACAGCAAGAAGCCTTGTTGCGTACGGTTCTGAATACCTTGCCGGTGGGCGTGTGGGTGGCCGACGCTCAAGGCGCTATCCGGACCGGCAACGAGGCGGGAAGGCGTATATGGGGCGGCGCCCGAACTATCGAGCCGGAACAATACGGCGAATGCAAAGGCTGGTGGCATGATACCGGCAAGCCGATCGCGGCGCACGAGTGGGCACTTGTCCGCGCCATCGGCAAGGGCGATACCGCGCTTGACGAGGTGATCGATATCGAGTGCGTTGACGGTACGCGCAAGACAATTTTGAATTCGGCCATTCCGCTTCGGGATGATGATGACCGGATCACGGGCGCGATCACCGTCAATCAGGACATTACCGAGCGCATAGCCGCCGAAGCGGCGCTGCTGCAATCGAACGCCGATCTCGAACAGTTCGCCTACAGTGTCTCGCACGACATGCGCCAGCCGTTGCGCATCGTGGTTGGGCATCTGCAATTGCTGGCGAGAGGGCTGAACGCCAAACTGGACGATGAGGACCGCGACAACCTGAATTTCGCGCTGGACGGCGCCAGGCGCATGGATGCGATGATCGTATCCCTGCTCGAGTACTCGCGCGTGGGTCGCAAGACCGAATCCAAGCGTTGGATGTTGAGCAGCGAGTCGCTGGACGAAGCCCTGAGCTTCCTGGCGCCCGCGATCGAAGAGGCCGGCGCCGGGATTGAAATCAGCGGTCAATGGCCACGCATTTTCGCCAGCCATGACGAGTTGACCCGGCTTTTTCAGAACCTGCTCGGCAATGCCGTCAAGTACCACGAAGCCGGGCAGCCGCCGCGCATCGAAGTGGCTTCGGCGGTGACGGCAGGGCGCTGGCGCGTCAGTGTCCGCGACCACGGCATAGGCATAGACCCCCGGCAGATCGATCGTCTGTTCCAGTTTTTCAGCCGCCTGCAATCGCGGGCTCGCTTTGAAGGGACCGGCATGGGACTGGCGTTGTGCCGCCGGATTGTCGAACACCATGACGGCCGCATTTGGGTGGAGTCGGAAGGCGAGGGGCAGGGCAGTACGTTTATTTTCGAACTGCCGGTCAAGTCCCCCGGCAATGAGACCGGTCCGTGACGCGAACCGCCCGAACAACCCGTTACTCGCGCGACAGGCTGGGGTCGCAGTTGCTGTCCGGCCTTATGCTGGCCATTTCGTTGGGCATGACCTATGCCGTCTGGCACAACGCGCGACAGCAGGGCGAGCAGACTTTGAAAACCGATTTCAATTTTCGCGTGCGCGAAACCGTCGAACGCCTCGAACAGCGCATGGCAACTTATGAGCAGGTCTTGCGCGGCGCGCGCGCTTTATTTGCCTCATCCGAGCTCATCGAACGCAATGAGTTCCGGGATTACATCACCCTGTTACAGCTTGAGCAGCATTATCCCGGCATTCAGGGCGTCGGTTATTCGGTTATCGTGCCGAAAGCGGGCATCAACAGCCATATTCAGGCCATACGCGGGCAAGGCTTTGCCGATTACACGATCCGTCCCGAGGGCGAGCGCGAAACTTATACGGCCATTATCCAGCTGGAACCGTTCAGCGGCCGCAATCCGCGCGCCTTCGGCTATGACATGTATGCCGAGCCCGTGCGGCGCGCGGCCATGATGGAAGCGCGCGACCTGGACAAGATCAGTATCTCAGGCAAGGTGACACTGGTGCAGGAAACCGATGAACAGGTGCAGGCAGGCTTTCTGATGTACCTGCCGGTTTACAGGAAAGGCCAGTCGCACGACACGTTGGCGCAGCGCCGGACCCATATTGTCGGCTGGGTGTATGAGCCGTTCCGCATGAACGATCTGATGGCCGGCATCGGCGGCGAGCGCGCCGCTGAACTCGGACTCGAAATTTACGATGGCGAGACCGTGGCCGGGCCGGCAAAAATGTACGATAGCCATGTTTTGCCGGATATCGGTCATACGCCCAGTCCGCTTTTTAAAACCGTCAGGCATATCCGCATCGCGGATCATCCCTGGACGCTGGCAATACACTCCCGGCCCGCATTCGAAGCGCGCATCAACAAGGTCAAGCCGCAAGCCATCGCGGTGGTCGGCATAATTATCAGCAGCCTGTTGTCGCTGCTGGCATGGTTGTTGACGACGGGCCGGACGCGTGCGTTGGCCATGGCCGAAAACATGACCCGCGAGCTCAAGGAAAGCGAGAAGCGCTTTCGGGTCATGGCTGATTCGGCGCCCGTACTGATCTGGCTGGCAGACGCGGACAAGCGCTGTATCTGGTTCAATAAAGGCTGGCTAAACTTCACCGGCCGGACTCTGGCGCAGGAAACCGGGGAGGGCTGGATGCTGTCCGTGCATGCGGATGATCTGCAGCGCTGTACAGACTGTTATGTCAGCCATTTCGATCGCCGTGAACCGTTCCGCATGGAATACCGGATAAGACGCCATGACGGCGAATATCGTTGGGTCGTTGATACCGGCGTGCCGCGTTTCGACGATAACGGTAATTTTTCCGGCTTTATCGGCTCGGGGATCGACATTACCGAGCGCAAGCAGGTCGAGGAAGCCTTGCTGCGCGCGAATGCCGATCTGACCCGCTTCGCCGAGGTCTCTGCTCATCATTTGATGGAACCGGCGCGTCGTTTGACAATCTATACTCAACGTCTCCGCCAGCGTCTGAAGGCCCTGCGCGATGACCAGGAAATCGGTACCGATCTCGATACGCTCGAATGGGAGGCCGATCGCCTGCGCGGCCTGGTGCACGATATTCAGCTTTACCTGGCGGCCGGCGAGCCTCACGGCATGGTACGGGCGGAAGATGCCAACTCGGCGCTGGCGGCCGTGGAACAGCGTCTGTCCGCGCGGGTGACGGCTCTGGACGCCTCGATTGCGGCCGAAAAGCTGCCGCCGGCCGTGCTTGACCGGGCGCGGCTGATGGATTTGTTCGCCGTGTTATTGGATAATGCGCTGCGCTATGGCCGCCCCACTGACACTGGGCATCGGCCGCGGATTCATATCAGCGGCGAGCGCGAGGCCGGGTTGAGCCGCTATCGGATCTGCGACAATGGCGCCGGTATTCCGGCCGAGTATCGCCGGCGCGTGTTCGAAATTTTCGAACGCCTGAAAACCGGCGGCGCCGAGAGTGGCTCGGGCATCGGCTTATCGGTTGCCCGGCGCATCGTCGAGAGCCGCAACGGTAGCATCTGGATAGAAAGCGCTCCCCAGGGCGGCGCCATGGTCGTGTTCGAATTGCCGGACGGAAAATAAACTATGATTCTTGAGAATACCCAACCTTTCGATATCCTGCTGGTCGAGGACGAGCCGGCCGACGCCAACCTGGTGCGTGCGGCATTGAAGGAGAACCAGGTCTTCTGCAATCTGCATCACGTCACCGACGGTGTCGAGGCTTTGGCTTTTCTGCGCGGCGAGGGTGAAATCAACCGCGCGGCGCCCCGGCCTGATCTGATTCTGCTCGATCTCAACATGCCGCGCATGAATGGCCGCGAATTCCTGTCGGTTGCCAAGTCCGATGATGGTCTGGCCGCCATTCCGGTGGTGGTGCTGACGACGTCGGACGCCGAGCGCGATGTGCTGGCCTCCTACCAACTGGGCGCGGCCAGTTATATTACCAAACCGGTAGACATGGAACAGTTTATGGCGGCGATCCGCCAACTCGATAACTACTGGTTTACCTTGACGCGCCTGCCCCGGAAGAGCTGAGCCATGAATGCCACGACACCCTGTCGTGTGCTGTTGTTCGAGGATGAGCCGGGCGATGTTCAGCTGATCCGGTCAGCCCTGGAGGCTTCCCGAACCGTACGTTTTGAAGTTACATGGGCTGCGACACTGGCCGAGGCCAGGGATCTGCTGCACAATAAGGCGTCTTTCGATGCCTTGTTGCTGGATCTGTCGCGGCCTGATTCCAGTGGTCTTGAGACTGTAAAAGCCATGCGCCGGGAGGCGGGCGCATTGCCTATCATTGTTCTGAGCGGCCACGACGATGCGGAGTTCGCGCTACGCGCGCTCAATGTCGGCGCTCAGGACTGTCTGGTCAAAGGCAGCTTCGATTCCGATGCCCTTATCCGTACTATCCACTATGCGATCAGCCGGTTCCGGCTGGAACATCGTCTGCATGATTCGGAACAGTTCGCGGTTTCAACCATAAATGCGCTGAGCGCGCAGATCTGCGTGCTCGACCAGACCGGCAGGATTCTCATCGTCAATCAGGCCTGGCGTGATTTTTACGAGAAAAATTTTCCGGGGCACAGCGATTCTTCGCCAGGGACCAATTATCTGGCGGTCTGCGATAACGCTACCGGCAAGGATTCAGAACAGGCGGCGACAATGGCGGCAGGCATCCGGTCGGTCATCAACGGCGAGCGCGAAACCTTCAGAATGGAATATCCCTGTCATTCGGCGACCGAACAGCACTGGTTCGTCGCGCGCGTGACGCGCTTTCAAAACGACAGCGGCTATGTCGTGATATCTCATCAGGACATTACCGAGCGCAAGCTGGCCGATGCGCGAGACCATTTATTGGTATCGGCGCTCGAGGCGGTCAGCCATGGCGTCATCATTACCGATACCGAGGCCAGAATCGAGTGGGTCAACCCGGCTTTCGAGAAGCTGACCGGCTATACGCTGGAAGAGGCGATCGGCTTCCGACCGACGGAGTTGGTGAAATCGGGCCTGCAGGATGAGGAGTTCTATCAGAATTTATGGCAGACCATTTTGAAAGGAGAAACCTGGCATGGCGAACTGATCAACCGGCGCAAGGACGGCACGCTCTATGACGAGGAATTTACCATTGCCCCGGTCAGGGACGAGAATGGCGCCATCAACCATTTTGTCGGCGTCAAGCTCGACATCAGTGAACGCAAACGCCTGGAAGCCGAATTATGGGAGATGGCCACGACCGACGCGCTGACCGGCCTGTCCAACCGGCGCCATTTCATGGCCCGGCTGACCGAGGCTCTGGCGCGCGTGCAGCGTCTTAAGAATCATCATGTGTCGGTGCTGATGCTGGATATCGACCACTTCAAGCGAGTTAACGATACATACGGCCACGCAATCGGCGATGCGTTGCTCAAGCATATCGCAACGCTTATGCATCATGCGTTGCGCAGGACGGATACGATAGGCCGGCTGGGCGGCGAGGAGTTTTCTATTTTCCTGTCCGGCACCGACCTGGCGGAGGCCGTGGTATTTGCCGATCGCCTGCGTCGGAAAATCGGTTCCATGCCGCTGCAAATCGATGACCAAACGATTGCCGTGACGGTAAGCATCGGTATCGCGGGCATGGCGGCAACGGATGACCAGGCCGACGCGGTTCTGATCCGCGCCGACCAGGCACTGTACCGCGCCAAGTCATGTGGGCGCAATCGGGTCAAGGTTACCAGCGGGCTATAATGGGTTATTCCTGCAATAACCCTAGCACGCGCGTTTCCAGCTCCGGATAGGCGCCGAAAGCGCAATCCCTTAAAATGCCGCGTTTATCGACCAGGATATGCGACGGCGTGCCTTTCAGGTCGAAGCGTTCAAAGGTCTCGGCCCGGTAGGACAGGGATTGAAAATACCGCTGTGCCTGCTTGATGATCTGTTGCCGGTAGCTGTCCGGCTGTTGATCGAAGTCGGGCACGCGCGCCCTGATGAAGGACAGGATAACGTCATCGGTCATGATGTCCTCGCGCTTGTTCAAACGGTCCATGGCCAGCGGGAACGGGATGCGATAGGGCAGGCATCCGTCGCTCAGTTCGCCGCGCTGGTTCAACGCAAGCCGAGTCTCGCCGATAACTTCGCCGCTTTCAGCCAGACGGACCAGATTGTCCAGATTGTTTTTATCGAAATCCTCGAACGCGGTCGCCACGCCCAGGACCGTCAAGCCTTGCTCCGCGTAGTGCTGATGCAAATAGATGGCCTGCGGCAAGGCATATAAAAAACACCCCGGACAGTTGACCTGAAAAACTTCCACCAGTACGACCCGGCCTGACAACAGATCAAAATTGACCGGTTCGCCCTGAACCCAGTCGGATACCGATAGCAAGGGGGCTGGTTGGCCTATTTCCGCGGTCATTTTTTCTCTCCCGTAAAATGGTATGGTTTGTGGCGGCGACTTCTGTCGCCCCACATTTTTGTGTAAGTCCTGAAGTTATAAAATCATCAAAGTGACGAAGGAAAAAATTCAACTTCCTGATGTTACGCAGCCAGTTGAAGTTAGATCGATTTAATAAAGTGTCGCTGGCGCGACGGTTTTATTTAATCGGGTTTATCGCACCCGAAGGCGAGTTACTTTCTTTTGCGCGGCCAAAAGAAAGTAACCAAAGAAAAGGCCGCCCGGTTGCCGCTTGCATCCTGTGCTCCTCGCTTTCGACGAGGGTTGCCAGAAGGGCCATCCTTGGCCCTCTGGCAACGCGCTTCATCCATGAAGCGCCCCTTCGGGCTGTCTCGTCGAAAGCTGCGGTGCTCGGCGCGGCAAACGGGATAAAATCATCAGTGCGTAACATCCTAGTTAACTTCGTGTTCTATCTGGTTTTCGAGATTGATCAATCAACCTGTCGGACCAATTTCGCCGCTCGTTTTGCCGTCAGTGCCTTGGCCGCGTCGGCGCCGATATGGGCTTCGCCGCGTCGTTTGGCCAGTTGTATCTGCTTTTCGCGCTCCAGGAAACGGGTTTTCTGTTCCGGCGTGATTTTATCGTAACAATGCGGACAGCTGACGCCTTGCTGATAATGAACGCTGGCTTTGTCGGCTTCGGTAATCGGCAGTCGGCAGGCATTGCATTGATCGTAACTGCCTTTTTCAAGCTGAAGATTGACCGTTATGCGCTCGTCAAAAACGAAACATTCGCCCTGCCACAGGGATTCTTCCGCCGGCACTTCTTCCAGGTATTTTAAAATGCCGCCTTTCAGGTGATAAACCTCATCGAAGCCCTGTTCCTTCAGAAAAGCCGTGGATTTCTCGCAACGTATGCCGCCTGTGCAAAACATCGCGACTTTTTTGTGTTTTTCAGGATCAAGATGTTCCCTGACGTAGCGCGGGAATGCGCGAAAGCTGGTCGTATTCGGATTGATGGCGTTTTTAAACGTACCGACTTTCACTTCGTAATCATTGCGCGTATCGACCACGAGCACGTCCGGGTCCGAAATCAGCGCGTTCCAGTCCCGGGGGCTGACATAGGTGCCGACCACGCTTTTAGGGTCTATGCCTTCGACGCCCATGGTCACGATTTCTTTTTTGAGTTTCACCTTGGTGCGGTTGAAGGGCGGTTTGTCGGTCAGCGATTCCTTGTGATCGATATCGGACAGGCGCGGATCGGCGCGCAGCCAGCCCAGCAGCGTATCGATCGCCTGGCGCGAGCCGGCCACCGTGCCGTTAATGCCTTCGTGAGCCAGTAACAGGGTGCCGCGCACCTGATTGACGTGCATGACATCATGCAAGGGTTGACGTAAATCGCAATAATTATCGAGCGTGACAAATTTGTACAACGCACAAACGACTGTTTGAGACATAAGAGGGTTTCCTTGTGCAGGCCGGACCGTAAATCCGGGGCAAAAGGCAGATATTATAGGTAATACCGGCAAAATTTGTCGGTATTAAGAATTCCTAAGTATGAAAAAATCTGAAGACGGGCTTACATCTGCGATTGCAGGTAATTCTGCAGCCCGAGCTTGCCGATCAGTTCCAGTTGGGTTTCCAGCCAGTCGACATGCTCTTCCTCGCTTTCGAGGATGTGTTCGAAGATTTCCCGGGATACATAATCCTTGGTGTTTTCGCAATAGGCGATCGCCTCGCGAAGCAGGGGCATGGCGTCCTGTTCCAGTTTCAAGTCGCATTCGAGCATCTCCTGGGGATTTTCGCCGATCATCAGCTTGCCGAGATTTTGCAGGTTGGGCAGGCCTTCCAGGAACAGGATACGTTCGATCAATTGATCGGCGTGCTTCATTTCATCGATGGACTCGTGGTAGACCTTCTCGTTGAGCTTGGCAAATCCCCAGTTTTTGTACATGCGGGCATGTAAAAAATACTGGTTAATGGCGGTCAGCTCATTAGTCAGCGCCTTATTAAGAAACTCGATAACCTGGCTATCTCCTTGCATGCTACACCTCTGGATTTTCTAATACGCGTTAAGAATGGGTTCGTTTGATGCCTCCGGCATTATAGATTGCCGCCGGCGGTTTCCGTCAAGCAATTCCTTGACCTGTTTATTGCATTTTCCGCAACTTCTGCCGACCCCGAGGCAGTCGAATATCTGCTTGCGCGTACAAACGCCGTTATCAATCGCGTTCTTTATCTGAGTATCGGTGACTGCTTTGCAAACACATACGTACATAAGGGCAT
Source organism: Methylobacter sp. BBA5.1 (assembly GCF_000746145.1). NCBI lineage: Bacteria > Pseudomonadati > Pseudomonadota > Gammaproteobacteria > Methylococcales > Methylococcaceae > Methylobacter > Methylobacter sp. BBA5.1. Next base: position 29,793 of record NZ_JQKS01000028.1, on the reverse strand, counting down.
CTCCTGATAGTAAGTCTTTTGCAAATGATAACAATTCTCATTTTAAAGATAAAGCGGTTTTTGCAATTTATGCGCCTGCGAGTTTTCGTCCATGGCGACTCAGGTTAAGCAGGCGGGGTTGGACAACCCTGCCTTTTAAGAATGCTCCAACCCAGCCTACCGCAAATCCTGGGCCAGTAGTGCCGCATTGCCGCCGATCGCGGCGGTATTGGTCGTCAGCGTCTGTTCGACCATGAAGCGGCGCAGATAATCGGGGCCGCCAGCCTTGGGGCCGGTGCCGGAAAGCCGCATGCCGCCGAAAGGCTGCACGCCGACGACCGCGCCGATCATGTTGCGGTTGACATAAATATTGCCGACTTTGACGCCACGCCGGATTTTTTCGGCGGTCGTTTCAATCCGGCTGTGTATACCCAGCGTCAGCCCGTAGCCGGTAGCGTTGACGGCGGCAATCACCTGATCGAGATCGGCGGCGCGATAGCGGATCAGGTGCAGGATCGGGCCGAAGACTTCCCGGGTCAGTTGCGATAACGACTCGATTTCAAACAGGGTGGGCGCAAAAAAACTGCCATGCCGCAAGGTCTCGGGCAGCGGCACTTGATAAAGCAGCTTCGCCTGTTGCTTCATGGTTTCCAGATGCGCTGTTAACGGCTCCCGTGCGGCCGAGTCGATTACGGGGCCGATGTCGGTCGAGTACAGGCCTGGATTGCCGATTGATAACTCCTTCATGGCGCCGATCAGCATGGCGATGGTTCTGTCGGCGATTTCCTGTTGCACAAACAGCACGCGCAAGGCGGAACAGCGCTGGCCGGCACTGTTGAAAGCCGACAGCAGGACATCCTGTACCAGTTGCTCCAGCAGCGCCGAGCTGTCGGCGATCATGACATTCTGGCCGCCGGTTTCGGCAATGACCGGCACGATGGTTTGGTGATGTTCGGCCAGTTGCCGGTTGATGAACCGGGCCGTGGCGGTGGAACCGGTGAAGGCGATGCCGGCTACCTGCGGATGGGGCAGGACATGCTGGCCGGTCGTGCGGCCGTCGGCCGGCACGAACTGCAGCACCGATTCGGGGATGCCGGCCTGGTGCAGCAGGCGCACGCAATGCATGGCCGTCAATGAGGTCTGGCTGGCCGGTTTGGCGATAACGGTATTGCCGGCCGCGAGCGCGGCGACGATCTGGCCGGTAAAAATGGCGATCGGAAAATTCCACGGACTGATGCAGACATAGACGCCGCGGCCATAATGATAAAGCCGGTTGTCCTCGCCGGTAGGGCCGGGCAGCCGAATCGGCTCGCTGAATAACTCGAGCGCCGACTGGGCATAGTAGCGGCAGAAATCCACCGCTTCCCGGACTTCCGACAGGGCGTCCTTGATGGTGCGGCCGCCTTCGCGCACACACAGCGACACCAGCTCCAGGCGGTGCTGCTCGAACAGATCGGCGGCCTGCTTCAGATAGGTCGCCCGCGTCTCGACCGGGCAAAGGCGCCAGCTGTCAAACGCCTCGGCGGCCGATGTTAATGCGCGCTCGATGGCCTCTTGTCCGGCATGGCTGACGGTGCCGATCGTCAGGCGGTTGTCCCATGGATTCACGATGGTCTGTTCCTGGCCCGGCCAGGGCTGGCCGTCGATCAGCGGCATGGCCGTCCAGTGCCGGTCGGTCAACGCGTTCAAGTCCTGCTGCAGTTGCTCCAATACTTCGGGACCGGCCAGATTGATGCCGCTCGAGTTAAGCCGCGTTTCGCCATAGAGATCGCGCGGCAGGACGATCGAGGTTTTTTGGCCGCCTGTGTTGACCGCGGCCACGGGATCGCCGGTCAGTTCCGCCACGCTGATGTCCGGGTGGTCGATCTGGTTGATGAACGACGTATTGGCGCCGTTTTCCAGCAGGCGCCTGACCAGGTAGGGCAGCAGTTCATGATAGCGACCGACCGGCGCGTAAACGCGGCAGGGGATTTGCCAGTCCCGGTTTTCGACGATTTCGCGGTAAAGCGCTTCGCCCATGCCGTGCAGGCGCTGGAATTCATAGCCCGGATGCCGCCTGCCCATCTGCTGAACGGCGGCGAGCGTGTGGGCGTTATGGCTGGCGAATTGCGGATAGAATGCCTCGGGCCGTGACAGCATGAATTGCGCGCAGGCCAGATAAGCCACATCGGTTGCCGATTTATGCGTGAATACCGGGTAATCGCTGAGGCCGTTTTCCTGAGCCCGTTTGATTTCGCTGTCCCAGTAGGCGCCTTTCACGAGGCGTAACGGAATCTTGCAGTGCCGGGATTCGGCCAGTGCGGCCAGCCAGCGGATGACCGGCAGGGCTCGCTTCTGGTAAGCCTGCACGGCCAGCCCCAGGCCCGGCCAGCCATCGAGGTGCGCCAAAACCGCGGCGAAAATATCCAGCGACATGTCCAGGCGTTCGGATTCCTCGGCGTCCACGGTGAGGGAAATATTGGCCGCGCGCGCATGATTGGCCAGATGCAGCAGCCGGTCCGTGAGCTCGTTGACGGCGCGTACCCGTTGCAAAGGCTCGTAGCGCGGGCACAGCGCCGATAATTTGACCGAAATGCCGGGATTGGCATAAATATCGTCGTTACCGGCATGTCCGGCCAGTGTGGTGATGGCCTTGGCGTACGACTGGAAATAACGATCGGCATCGGCGGCTGTCAGCGCGGCCTCGCCCAGCATGTCGAACGAATAGCGGTAGAGCGATTGTTGCTCGCCGCGCGCAACGGCCTGTTCTATCGAGTCCGCGATCACGAATTGCAGGGCCATATGCTGCATGGCCTGATTCAGGGCGCTGCGAATGACCGGCGCGCCCATTCTGGACAGCAATTGCTCGAAAACCGGAAACCAGTGCTGGCTCGAGGGCGCGACCTGCTGTTCAAATTGCCGGGTGAACAGTAAGGCGCGGGTCGATAAATTGACCCAGAAGGAATCGCTGTGCTGAACGTGGCGTTGCCAGTCGGCAACGGTCAGTTTTTCCTGTAAAAACTGGTCCTGCGTCTGGCTGTCGGGAATGCGCAGCAGCGCTTCGGCAATGCCCATCAGTACAATGCCTTCCTGGGAATTGAGCTGGTATTCGTGCAGGAAGGCTTCGATGGCGGTGGGCCGGTGGCTGGGCGCTCTGACCGCGGTCACCAGGGTTTCGGCGCAGGCGCTGACGGCAGCGGCATCATACGTGGTCAGGCCGGCTGACAGGGTCCTGATGATGTCCTGTTCATCGGCCAGATAGGCCTGATTGATAGCGGCGCGTAACGCGTCTGTTGCGTTTTGACTCACGGTTGTCACCCTGTGGTCCGGTCTGAAAATCATGAACTTTTTACTGGATTTTAGACTAATAACACAAGGGATATTTCAAAAATTAACTGGATGGATGAGGTTTCAACCGTTAAATTAGCTACACTGATAACATGACAAGAACAAAAACGACGTTGTAAGCGGCGCCGGCATTCGCGAGCCGGCAGACCTGTTGATTAATCTGGAACAAAAGAAAAAAAACGATGAAATTGAATCTGGAAAAAATGAATGGCTATAGCGTTCTTTTTATTCAAGCTGAAAGAATAGACGCCCATAATTCAGGGGAATTGAAGGAATATATTCTGGACATGATTGAGCAGGGCGAGATAAATATAATCGTCCAATTGGAGCTTGTACGGTTTATCGACAGCTCCGGACTGGGCGCTTTATTGTCCGGCTATAAAAACACGGCCGCCAGATCAGGTAAACTCGCTTTATCCAATTTGCAGCCGCAAGTGTTGTCGATGTTTGAATTGACCCGATTAAACCGGGTTTTTGAAATTTATGCCGATTTAAATGAGGCATTTGAAAATGAACCGTAGAGGCTTTGTATGTGCAGTTCGGATATTCAGGTTGACGTAATCATTCCGACACAGACCAAATATCTGGATTTGATCGGTAGTATAGGGGAGCGCATAGGCAAGGATCTGGAAACCTTTGAGGGCGACCGGGAAGCCTTGGCTTATCATTTAAACCTGGTGCTGACCGAAGCGACCATCAATGCCATCAAGCATGCCAATTATAAAAATACCGAGGACACGGTCCGGATAACGATACAAATTCAGGAGGACGCCGTTATCATCAAGGTTTACGATCATGGCCAGGGCTTTGATCTGGAAAATGTGCCGATACCGGATTTTGAGAATCCCAAGGAGGGCGGCATGGGCATCTTTTTTATCAAGACCTTGATGGATTCGGTGACGTACACGCGGCAGGATGACTGCAATGTGCTAGAGATTGTCAAATACCTGAAATGAGACTGGATCGTTGGATATATTGCTGACAAGTGATGACCGAGAGGTCAAAGGGACGCGGCAACGGCAGCAAATAGTGGCCGTTCAGCATCTTCTTGATACCCATAAGAACTATCAAAAACGCCGGCTTTTAAGAAAGCTGGCGGATTATCTGCTGTTCCCGGACAGTTATCTGATCACGCTTCCGGTCCCGTTGCTGGCCGATTTGATCGACCAGACGCTGGAATTTATCGAATCGAGGACCGAAACCGCCGCGATAAAAACCATTCCGCTGGACAGTAACGACAGCCGGCTGTTGCTGGTCAATTGCCAGAATGTCCCGCATGTCGTGGATTCGATCATGGCTTTGCAGGCCAAGCTGGACATCGCTATCGAGCTGCTGGCGCATCCGGTTTTAAGCGTCAGGCGTCATGAAAACCACGTGTTGTATCTGGAAAACGAGGTGATCTCGGGCGGCAGCGAATTGCTGATTGTCATCCGGCTGGATTATATCGATGAACAGAGTGATGCCCTGCTGCTGCAGGGTATTTCCAGGGCGATTACCGCGGCATTGAAAGTCGACCGCAGCCGTGCAGGGATTCATGAGCAACTGAACGGGCTGAAACAAATCGCCTCGCTAAAGAAATACGCCGATTTTATCGACTGGCTCAAGGACGAGGCGTTCATCTTTGTCGCCTGCCAGCAGTTTTCCTCGGAGCTGCCCGAGCAGGACATGATAAAGCGCGCCGAAGACGCGTTAACCGATATTGCGCCTTATGCCTGTTATGATGCCGATTTTCCCCGTTGTCTGAAAAAACTGCTGGCCCGGCAAACCGACGTTATCGTTGAATCCATTCCGGTCATCAGCCCGATTGTCCGCGCCCAGCCGCTGGTTTATATAGGTTTCCGGCAAGCCGGTGCGGATGGCTCATGGGTCGAGCAGAGTTTTTTCGGCCTGTTTGACGAAGTGGAGCTGAACGGGACCATCAGCACGATTCCCGCGCTGAGCGAAAAAATCAACCAGACGTTGCATGCCATAAAGGTGTACCGGGACAGCCATGAATATTTCCAGCTCAAGGAAATATTCGATTTGTTCCCGAAAATCGAAGCCTTCCTGTCCAGCGACATCCAATTGCACTTAATCGCGCAGTCGCTGAAACGCTATCTTTACCGTCCTGAAATCATCAAATTGCTGATCCTGACAAGCGCGAGCCCGAACAGGATATCCGCCCTGATTGTCGTTCCGGTCGTGCTTTATAAAGACGGTATCGAGACCCGGCTGTACGAGCTATTGTGCAAGGAACTGGCCAGTCGCCTGGAGTCCAGCCGAAAAACCATTCCGGGCGGCAATTATATCGGCCTGCAACTGGTGCTGACTCCCGAACAGGATCTGACCACGATCAACGTCGACAAGCTGGACGGACAGTTAAACCGTCTGGCACGGCCCTGGTCGGTATCCTTCATGCGGCTGGTGGAACGGGTCTTCGGCGGGAAAACCAACGGCCGGCTGTGGCAGAAATACCCGTCGCTGTTTTCCGCCGAGTACCAGACGCGGGTGTCGCCGCGCTATGCGATCAAGGATATTTTGCAGCTAAAACAGGTGCTGGCGTCAGGCAATCAACGCGTCAGTCTGTTGGGCCCTTATCGGGAAACGGAACATTACCGGCTGCATTTTTACAGCCGGCAGGAACGCTTTCTCGACGAGTATATCCCGGTGCTGGAAAACATGAGCCTGAGGGTCATGGACCAGGTACAGTTTAACGTTACGCTGGAAGGCAGTCCGCTGTTTATCAAAAGCTTTACCATCAAGGCCGCCAAGGATCATGGCGTCAGCTTCAATCGACTGAAATGCCGCATGCTGGAGTGCATTCAGGCGATACTGGACGGCAAGGCCGAAAACGATGCGCTCAACAGTCTGCTGATCATGACCGGCATGGACTGGCAGGATATCGACGTGCTCAGGGCTTATCGCAATTATTATCTGCAACTGGGCTATCAAACCACGATAGCCAGCCTGCATCGAGCCCTGCTGAACAATCCGCGGGTTGCGCATTACCTGTTCAAATATTTCGAAGCCCGCTTCAGGCCCGATCCGGCCTGGCATGATTTCATGCTCAGGGAAGACCAGGTGTTGTTTCCGTTGCGCCTGCGGTTATTGGAAGGCATCGAATCGGTGTCCAATATCAACGACGATCGGATCTTGCGTACGCTGTTCAATCTGATCGACGCGACCATGCGCAGTAATTTTCACCTGCGACGCAATCGGCCGGATTATTTTATCGCCTTTAAAATCAACAGTCTCGGCATCATCGACATGCCGCCCCCCAGGCCACAGCATGAAATTTACGTGCATGCGTTCGATATGGAAGGCATCCATTTGCGCGGCGGCAAGATTTCCCGCGGCGGCATACGCTGGTCCGACCGTCCCGACGATTTCAGGACCGAGATTCTGGGGCTGATGCAGACCCAGATCAGCAAAAACGCGCTGATTGTCCCGACCGGCGCGAAGGGCGGGTTTGTCGTCAAGAAAAACGGTGGGCCGTTTGACCTGAAAGCGGCCGGCAAAAAAGCCTATATCACCTTGATACGCGGTCTGCTCGATTTAACCGATAATTATGATGAGGAGCAGCAGGTCGTCAGGCCGGCAGGACTCGTGACTTATGATGACGCGGACCCGTATCTGGTCGTGGCCGCCGACAAGGGCACGGCGCAGTTTTCGGATACCGCCAACGCGGTCTCGGAAGACTACCGGTTCTGGCTCGGCGATGCCTTCGCCAGCGGGGGTTCCCGGGGATATAACCATAAGGCCCTGGGTATTACCGCACGCGGCGCCTGGGAATGCGTCAAACGCCATTTCCGCGAGTTGGGCAAGGATATCCAGAAAGAGCCGTTCACGGTGGTCGGCATCGGCAGCATGGACGGCGACGTGTTCGGCAACGGCATGCTGCTGTCGCCGTGCATCCGCTTGCTGGCCGCCTTCAGCGGGCAGCATATCTTTATCGATCCCGATCCGATGCCGGGCGATGCGCCGTTCAACGAGCGCAAGCGCCTGTTCGAACTGCCCGGGTCGAGCTGGGACGATTACGACCGCCTCCTGATCTCCAAGGGCGGCGGCGTCTATCCGCGCTCGGCCAAGGATATTCCAATCTCCGCCGAGCTGAGAAAATGGCTGGGCGTGCGCTACCGCACCCTGGACGGCGAATCGCTGATCCGCTACCTGCTGGCCGCGCCGGTCGAGTTGTTGTGGCTGGGCGGTATCGGCACTTACGTGAAAGCCGGCACGGAAAAGCACGAGGACGTTGGCGACCGCGCCAATGACGCCGTGCGCGTGGATGCGGCGGAACTTGGCGCGCGCGTGGTCGGCGAGGGCGCCAATTTGGGTTTTACCCAGAAGGCGCGCATTGAATACAGCCTGAAAGGCGGCCATATCAACACCGATGCGGTCGATAATTCGGCAGGCGTCGATGCCTCCGACCATGAAGTCAATTTGAAAATTCTGCTGACGGGATTGCAAAAGAAAAGCGTCATCAGCGATTATCAGCAGTTGTTCGTCAGCATGACCGATGAGGTCTGCCAATTGGTTTTAGCCAATAATTACGCCCAGAGTCTTTGCCTGTCGCTCGATGTGCGGCGCTGCGCCGAGAACCCGATGATTTTCCTGCAACTGGCCGAACGCCTGGAAGCCGCCGGCATTTTCGACAGGGCGGTCGAATCCTTTCCGCAAACCAAGCCGGTATTAGCCCGGCCGAAACAAACCCTGACCCGGCCGGAACTGGCCGTATTGATGGCGGCCGCTAAAATGCAGTTGACCCAGCAGATACAGGACCGGATCGTTTTGCTGGAAGAGGGATGTTGTGACTGTTACCTGCAGGCCTATTTTCCCGAACAGGTCAATGAGCGCTATAAAGAGCACCTGTCCGAGCATGCGCTGGCTAACGAAATCAAGTCGACCTTCATCAGCAATAAAATCATCAATCAGGCCGGGTGCGGTTTTTTAAGTCTCGATATCGACAGGCAAAACATCAATACCATGGATAATGTCACCTGTTACCTGACTTTTGACCGGGTGCTGGACGGCGATGCTTTCCGGCGGGCGGTTTATGCGCTGGACAATCGGCTGGATGCCGAGAGGCAGTACGCGCTGTTGCGGGAGCTGGAAAACATTCTGGCCGGTTTCTGTCGCTGGGCATTGATCCATGGCAGAAAAATCCGGCCGACCCAGCGGACCATTAGCGACTATTGCCGTTATTTGATCGAATATGAAACGCATTTTAACGAATCCGGCCTTGTCGAAACCGAGCCATTCAAAGCGCGGTTTGACGACTACCGGCAGCAAGGCGTGCCCGACACGCTCGCGCGGCGCATCCTGTTGATCGGCAGTCTTGAGGATTTTCCGCTGATCGTATCGCTGTCCGTCGAAACAGGGCAGGGATTTATTGCCGTCCTGAAGCTGTTCAATGATATCAGCGCCTATCTGGGGCTCGATGGCATCCAGGCGCAATTGGCGGCGATGCCCCTGCATGACTATTGGGAGCGACGAGTCGCCAGTGATTTAAAGGAAGGCATGAAGCGCACGGTAGGCAAGCTGGTCAAGGCCATGGCGGCCGAAAAAACTGAAACCTGCACCGCATACTTCGAACAGCCGCGCGAAAAGCAGAAAGTCAACCGCTACCGGCGCATCTATCTGGAAATCAACGCGGTCCCGCCGCTCAATCTGCTGCCTTATATCGCTTTGAACAGGGAACTGGAAAGCCTGGTTAATAATCAACAGGGGCCGGCTTGACAGGTCAGTAAGGATTTGGTCATAAATAATTTACCTGTTTAAACATAGGATGCGCCGACGACAGGAGGCGCACTTGTGCCCTTTAGGGTATCGTTCGCGAGCGATGCGTTTCACTGCGTCGCCTAGAGCGCCTACTTTTGGTCTGCACATCCTATGCAGGATTCCAGTTTCAGGAAGTCATTTTTAGCCAAATCCTAACCCGACCTACGGAGCCATGAGATTTGATCTGCAATGAATAATTTTAGCGATAGCGTAACCGGACAATAGTCATGCAATACCGACGCGCATTCATTCCAGGAGGGAGTTATTTCTTTACCGTAGTCACGGAAAATCGCAGACCGGTGTTTAACAACGCGGCAATGGTCGAAGTCCTGCGCGACGCATTTCTCAACGTACGCAAATCCCGCCCGTTCGAGATCGACGCGATGGTAGTAATGCCGGATCATTTACATTGCTTGTGGACATTGCCGCCCGGCGATAGCGATTACGCTACCCGCTGGTGCATGATCAAAACCTGATTTACCAAACATTGCGATCCGGCAATGCGGCGATACGCGACGAAACCGATTTTCAGCGCCATGTCGATTACATCCATTACAACCCGGTCAAACACGGTTTGGCGTCATCGCCAATCGATTGGCCGTATTCCAGTTTTCGCCGCTATGTTGAAGCAGGCACATATCCGCCCGATTGGGGGCGAGACGGCATTGATTACGAAGGTATAGGTCATGAATAAACAGTAGGTCGGGTTAGCCTTTGGCGTAACCCGACGGATCGAAGCCAAGTGGGCGCAGCCGGGCACGAAAGTGTCGGGTTACGCTGCGCTAACCCGACCTACGGAGCTTCATTCACTAAAATCCGTCTATTCATTACACGGCCGAAAAGGTATGCGATGTATACCCTACGGCCTTGCTATTGATCGGGTTCACCTTTTATACCCTAAACTGATTAAAAGCGCTTTTTCCTGCCTCAATCGTTTCAGGCTGCAATTCGGCCGGTGTTTAATGACGATCGGGTTAATAGTTATGCAATATCTACCTTGATACTATTCTTAAACTCGCCGGGTTAAGTTCGAATTAAGTTTTCAGGATGACAATATATTCAAATAACTCGGATTAAGTATTATCGGGTTATTGGATATATAAAATGTTTTTAAAATAATAATGTTCAGTAAATAAAATAATATGAAAAAAGTAATAAAATTATCAATAATCACCCTGGCTTTCAGTCTGGTTACAGCTTGCGCAACGACTTCGGATGTAGAAAACCTGCAGTCGCAGGTTGATGGCTTGAATGCTTCCGTTCAACAGGCATCGACTGATGCGGCCAATGCCCAAACTGCCGCGGCTGACGCGGCCGCAAGGGCCGGAGCCGCGGAAGCCGCCGCCAATCGGGCTGCCCAATTGGCCCAAGATACCAACAGCAAGCTGGATAATAATTTCAGACGCTCAATGATGAAATAATCACTTTTTACCAGAGTGGAAAATCGCCCGGCGGGGAAACTCCCGGGCTTTTTGGCGTTTATATTTTCAATTTACCGACCATGCCAGTCATCCGGCCCCCCACGGTGAAACCATGCAATCTCGGCTCCGTTCAAGCACTCGCCTTTTGATAGGCAAACGCCGGCAATATGATCAGCGTGCAAATAATCATCAGGATCAAACCGATGGCCAGCAGTTGCCCCATGCTCGCCAGACCCAGGTGCGGCGTGAACGCCATGCTGACCAGACTGCAGAGCGTGGTCATTTCCCCGAACACCACGCCTCTGGCCGTGCTGGTATTCAATACGCTGTCTTCCTGATCGGGATTGCGCAGGCGGTTGACAATATAGATGCCGGCATCGACGCCGAGTCCGAAAAGCAGCGGGATGACGATGATATTGGCGAAATTGAACGGATTGTCCATGATCACCGTCGAGGCGCCGGTCAGGATGGCCGTCATCAGCAGGGGCAGGAGAATCAGCAGGGTATCCTTGATGCTGCGCTGGGTAAGCAGCAATACCAGGACGATGGCCGCCAGCGCGCTGATCAGTGCCTGCCGAAAGGCTTGCACGATCGCGTTGCCCGATTCCAGGTAAATGACCGGTAAACCCGTGGCGTCGGGCGCCAGCTGCCGGACTTCGTTGACGAACTCGCGCAGATTGTTCTCATCATTCAGATCCTTGCGGGGCGTGATCATGATCCGGTAAACGCCGTCCTCGCTGAGCCAGCGTT
>NZ_JQKS01000028.1:0-18549 GCF_000746145.1 Methylobacter sp. BBA5.1 | reverse complement strand
CTAACCCGACCTACGAGCTACGAAGCAGGGATATGAATTTTAAGACCGTAGGTCGGGTTAGCCTCTGGCGTAACCCGACGGATCGAAGCCAAGTGAGCGCAGCGGGCATCCGCTCTCCCTCAATGACGCTGCTGAAGACCGGCGGATCGATATTCGCATTTTAACGAGGGTAAGGATCTCCACTGACACCGCGTTTTTACCGCCTGGAAGCTACAGACTGTATAGCGGTTTTGCCACATCCCGTTGCTAATAAAGTTATCCACCGGGTATAAAAAATTACCCATGTCATTAACACCCTATCGGAGAAAAGTGATGGATACTAAAGGCTTTATCGAACAAATTTTAAATGCGGGCCGTGAACTCACACAGCAAGGTCAGTCTATTGCTCAAGATAAACTGGACCTCCCCGCCGAGGGCCCGGAAAGAGAGGCGGCGATTTCGGGGATGGGAAAAGGCGCCGCCATAGCGGGCGTGCTGGCACTATTGCTGGGCACCAAGACGGGACGGGGCGTCGCCGGCAGGGGTCTGAAACTCGGTACGCTCGGCACGCTCGGCGGCCTCGCTTACAAGGCATATCAGAATTGGCAGAACCAGCAGTCGGGCCAGGCAATTTCAGAAACCGGGGCATCCATGGAGAACATGTCGGACGAGCAGGCCGAACAGAGAAGTCTGGCGCTACTCAAGGCCATGATCGCGGCCGCGAAAGCCGACGGACATGTCGATACCGCTGAAAGCGCCAAAATTGAAAGTTTGATGGCCAAACTGGATTTGGATAACGCGACTGCGAAACTGCTCAAGGCAGAACTGCCAAAGCCGCTCGATCCCATGGATGTAGCCGCCGCGGCGGATAGTCCCGAAGCCGCGTCCGAAATCTACCTGGCTTCGCTGTTGGTCATCGGCGAGGTCAATGATCACGAACGCGCTTATCTCGACCAGCTTGCGGAACACCTGAAAATCCCCAAGGATCTCGCCCTGCAGCTGGAAACCCAAGCCAATAGCTCAGCGTGATTAATGACGAACGGGCAAGCAACGGCCCGCTTCGGCCGTGCGAAAAAAGTTCTCAAGTGAGCGTTTCAATCCGAGGCGCTCGCCACCTGTGATCATTTCATATTACGTCGATTAATCCGATGAAACGCGAGTCTGGTGCCGTTAAATGCATCCGTTTCTTGACCCTGCCTGTCGCCCTGTTTCTGGCTGGTTCCTTATCGCTCCGTAAAAATCCATATAATATTTTGATAAATATAACTGATGTTACGCGGTCAGTTGAAGTTAGATTGATTTAATAAAGTGTCGCTAGCGCGACGGTTTGATTTAATCGGGTTTATCGCACCCGAAGGCGAGTTACGCTGAGAAGCCCATCCTTGGGCTTCTCCCTTCGGGTCAGCTAAAGCTGACCAAATTCGCTCCTGGCGAATTTGTCTTTGCGCGGCCAAAAGAAAGTAACCAAAGACAAATCTGCCTGGAGCAGATTTGGATGCGAAGCACGCGTAGCGCGAGTGCCTGGATGGCACGAGTCAGCAGGCCGCCCGCCCGTTGCCGCTTGCTCCCTGTGCTCCTCGCTTTCGCCGAGGGTTGCCAAAAGGGACTCCTGTCCCTTTGGCAACGCGCGGCTTCCCTGCCGCGCCCCTTCGGGCTATTCTCGGCGAAAGCTCCGGTGCTCGGCGCGGCAAACGGGATAAAACCGTCCGTGCATAACATCAGAATATAAAATAATCCAACTCAAGGAGAACTGACATGAGCACAAAAACCGATTTTTCTTCTGTTGAATGGGAAGTTCTGCGGGATGCTCCTCATCTTGTCGTTCTTGCGGTCGCCGCTGCCGGTAGCAGCGGGATTTTCGGAAGCATCGCCGAGGCAATAGCACCGTCCGGGACTATTGTTGACGCCTTGAAAGGCAGCAACCAGCTATTACGTGAGGTTTGCGGAAAGGAGGAGGTGAAGGCATCGATCGAGTCAATCAAAGGCCTGGCAAAAACCGGGGACAGTTTTGCCGACATCCAGGCCGCCTATCGCAAGGAAGCAATCGCCAAATCACGAACCGCCCTCGACATTTTGCGGCAAAAAGGATCGCCTGAAGATATAGCCGCGTACAGGAATTTCCTCGTCACGCTCGGCGACAAGGTCGCCAGTGCCGCGAAAGAAGGCGACTTCCTGGGCTTCGGCGGCGAGCGGGTCAGCGAGCACGAGCGAAGCTTGCTGGCCGAATTGGCCAAAGCGGTAGGCGCAGCACAGGCTTGACACGCATTCGACAGAAACCCGGCATTTCTACGGCACCAAATGCCGGGTTGTTCGCAAAGCGCCAACCCGGCTAACCTACAACAACAACGCCTTGATCTCCGGTATGCACGAGCCGCAATTGGTGCCGGCTTTCAGGCAGCGGCCGACTTCCTGGTGGGTTTTCAGGCCTTTTTCGCGGATGGCCGCGCGCAGGGTTTTCTCGCCGACGTTGAAACAGGAGCAGACCACGGCGCCGGTATCGGGCGTGCCCAAGGGCGGCATGCCGGTCAGCAGCGCGGTTATTTCCTCCGGCGCCAGCTGCGGCTTGTTGAACAGGCCGGTCAGCCAGCTGCGCTCGGGCAGGCCGTTATCGGTCGAGACGAAAAACACGGTTTCCAGCCGGTTATCGACCGCCTGCGCCATTCGGTAACTGCCGGCGCCGGTATCCTGGAATTCCTGCCATTTTGCCGCCGTTCCGGCATCCCCCAGATGCTGGCGCAACCAGGCCGGCCAATCCTCCCCGGGACTGGTATCGCCGGCCAGTTCGTAACGATAAAACTGCTTGCCCTTGATCTTGACCCAGTATTCCGGCCCGTCGATGGCCTGCTCGGCGCGGGACAGCATAAAGCCCTGCCAGCGCGGCTGCCAGGCCCGGATGCGGACCGGCGTATGCTTGCTTTCCGGCTGTTTGGAGACGGGATCGAGCGCCGGATTGATCAGCACGCCCATGCGCCCCTGGCTGGCGTATTGCCCGGTCCAGTGCATGGGCACAAAAACACTGCCCGACTGCTGGCCGTCGCTGACCTGCACGCGCGCGATCATGGCGCCCCAGCGACTTTCCAGGCGCGCCAGGGATTTGTTCTCCAGGCCGTAGCGCCGCGCGTCGTCGGGATGCACCTCGACAAAAGGCTCGGGCCTGTGCTGATTTAACCGGGCGGCGATGGCGGTACGGGTCATGGTGTGCCATTGGTCGCGCAGGCGGCCGGTATTCAGGATCAGCGGGTAGTCCTGATCGGGCGGATTAGCGGGCGCCCGGGGCGCAATGGCTATGAACCGGGCTTTGCCGGAATCGGTAAAAAACCGCCCATCCTCGAAAAGGCGCGCCCTGCCCTGCGCATGCGCCTGATTGACCGGCCATTGTATCGGCCGCAATTGTTCGTAGGCCGCGGGCTTTAGACCGGCCAGCGCGGAAATATCGAAATCGCGGCGCCCATGCTCGCAATCGTTTTCATAGCCGGACAAGGCCGCATGTTCACGGAAAATCTCGACCGCGCTCTGATAGGGAAACGCCTGCCCGAAGCCCATGCGCCGGGCAACCTGCGTGATAATCCACCAGTCCGGCCTGGCCTCGCCGGCGGGATCCAGCAAGGCCCGCTGCCGCGAGATGCGGCGCTCGGAATTGGTAACGGTGCCGTCTTTCTCGCTCCAGCCCTGCGCGGGCAGCAGCACATGGGCGAAAGCGGCCGTGTCGGTCCGGGCCATGCAATCGGAGACCACGACCAGCGGGCAGCGCTGCAGCGCCCGCTTGACTTTGTCTGCATCAGGCAGGCTGACGACCGGATTGGTCGCCATGATCCATACGGCCTTGACTTTGCCTTCGTCGATGGCATCGAACAGTTCGACGGCCGAATAGCCGGGCTTGCGCGCGATATTCGGGCTGCCCCAGAAGCGCGCGACGCGTTCGATGTCCGCCGCGCTGGAAAAATCCATATGCGCGGCAAGCTGATGCGACAGGCCGCCTACTTCGCGCCCGCCCATCGCGTTCGGCTGGCCGGTCAGCGAAAAAGGCCCCATGCCGGGCCGGCCGATTCGGCCAGTGGCCAGATGGCAGTTGATGATCGCGTTGACTTTGTCGGTGCCGGACGAGGACTGGTTGACGCCCTGGCTGTACAGGCTCATGACTTTTTCATGGCCGGCAAACCAGCTGTAGAAGCGCCGTACATCGTCCGGATCGAGCCGGCAGCCGGCGGCCACCTGGTCGATGCCGGCCGCCGCGGCCCGCAGGGTGTCGGCGAAGCCTTCGGTATGCGCGTCGATATAGCGGTGGCTGATCGCATCCTGCTCATGCAGATAATGCAGCAGGCCGTTGAACAGCAAGGCGTCCGAGCCGCTGGCCAGCGGCAGATGCAGATCGGCGATATCGCAGGTGGCGGTGCGGCGCGGATCGATGACCACGACTTTTACCGCCGGGTTGGCTTCCCTGGCGGCGCGGATGCGCTGGAAACTGACCGGATGGCACCAGGCCGCATTGGAGCCGACCAGTACGAACAGTTCGGCCTGTTCGTAATCGTCATAGCAGCCGGGCACGGTATCGGCGCCGAACGCGCGCTTATGACCCGCGACCGAGGACGACATGCACAACCGGCTGTTGGTGTCGATGTTGGCACTGCCGATAAAGCCTTTCATGAGCTTGTTGGCGACGTAGTAATCCTCGGTCAGCAGCTGGCCGGAGCCGTAGATGGCCACCGATTCCGGTCCGTATTTGGCTATCATGCCCAGAAACCCGCCGGCCACAAAGCCCAGCGCCTCGTCCCAACTGCTGTCGCGGCCCTGAATCCTGGGCTGCAGCAGCCTGTCCTTCAGTTCCAGCGTGTCGGCCAGAGCCGAGCCCTTGGAACAGAGCCGGCCGAAATTGGCCGGATGCTCCGGATCGCCTTGAATCCGCACCTGCCGGGTCTGCGCGTTGACCTGCGCTTCAATGCCGCAACCGACGCCGCAATAAGGGCACGTGGTTTTTATCGTTTCCGTCGCCAGGGCATCCATCAACAGGCCTCCTTCAGGATTGGACGGTTGCCGTCGAGATAAGCCTTGCCGAAAATCAGTCCATCCCGGATGCCGGCGATATTTTCCTGCTGCTCCAGCAGTTCCTGATACCACAGCGCATCCACCGTGTCGCCGTAGAGCACGGCCCCGATGATGCGGTTGTCATCGATCACCAGCTTTTTATAGATGCCCAGTTCCGGGTTGGTAAACCGGATGCTGTCGCAACTGTCGTCGCCGGTAAAATCGCCGACCGAGAACAGGTTGATGCCGGTCACCTTGAGCTTGGTCGACGTCGGCAGCGTGACATAGCCGGCCATGCCGTGGGCGCTCAGATGATTGGCGCAGACTTTGGCCTGCTCGAACAGCGGCGCGACCAGGCCAAACGTGGCGCCGCGATGCTGAATGCATTCCCCGACCGCGTAAACGCTGGGATCGTAGGTTTGCAGCGTGTCGTTGACGACGATGCCGCGTTCGCAATAAAGGCCCGCCTCGCGCGCCAGCGTCATGTTCGGTTTCACGCCGATGGCCATGACGAACAGATCGCAGGGCAGTTCGCCGCCGTCCGCGAACAGCACGGCCCGGACATGCCCGTTGTCGTCGCCCAGCAAGCACTCGGTTTTCGCCGCCATCCTGAACCCGATGCCGCGCCGTTCCAGCTCCATTCGCAGCATCTCTCCCGCTTGACGATCCATCTGCCGGTTCAGCAATACGTCGCAGTTGTGAATGACAGTTACGTCCATGCCGCGCCGCGCCAAGCCGCTCGCCGCTTCCAGCCCCAACAGTCCGCCCCCCAGCACGACCGCTCTTTGCCGGCTGCGGCTGTAGTCCAGCATGGTATTGACGTCGACAATATCCCGAAAGCTGATCACGCCTTCCAGGTCGTTGCCGGGTATATCGGCAATGATGGGCCTGGAGCCGGTGGCGATCAGCAGCCGATCATATTCGGCGCAGGTGCCGTCCTTGGCGTAGACCCTGTTCAGGCCGCGCTCGATGCGCACGACGGCCTTGTCCGGTCCGGCATGCAGGCGGATGCCGTTGTCGGCGTACCACTGGCGGTCGTTGATGACGATCTCCTCGATGGTCTTTTCGCCGCACAGCACCGAGGACAGCAGGATGCGGTTGTAATTGCCGTATGGCTCGGCCCCGAACACGGTAATTTCATACTGGTCGGGCGCGGCGGACAGGAGTTCCTCCACGGTTTTCATGCCCGCCATGCCATTACCGATAACGACCAGTCGCTGTTTCTTGCTGTTCATAAGTGCTCCTGCTCCGGTCTCATCGATACGCGTTATAGTTCATTGTCCGATTCCGCCGGCAAACCGATACGGACCCTGCCGTCCTCGATGCGCGCGCCATAAACGGTTATGCCGACTTTTTCATCTTCCAGGCACACGCCGGTTTCCAGATTGAAATGCTGTTTGTACAGCGGCGAGGCAACCATCGGCTGGCCCTTGATGTCGCCGATCAGGCCGCGCGACAGCACGTTGGCGCGCCCGATCGGATCGTAGTTGCTGACCGCGTAAACGGCCGCCTTGTTTGGTTGGTAAAAAACCGCCACCTGCCGCTGATCGGCAACCAGGGCGCAAACGCCGGCATGCGGCTGCAAATCGTCAACACTGCAAATATCTACCCATTGAGTCATCATGCTATCTCCAGTAACTTAAAGTGTTTGCGTTCCTGTTCGTCGGCCGGCCGGATCTGGCCGCGCTCCTCGACGAACACGATGTTATCGTCTGCCTGATCGCTGTTGACGAAGTGGCGGAACCGTTTCAGCCGTTCCTCATCGGCCAGCGTGGCTTTCCATTCGCATTGATAAGTCTCCCTCACTCGGCGCATTTGCTGCTCGAGATCCTCGCCCAGGCCCAGCCGGTCGTCGATGATGACCGAGCGCAGGTAGTCCAGGCCGCCTTCCATGTTTTCCAGCCACACCGATGTCCGTTGCAGACGGTCGGCGGTGCGTACATAAAAGATCAGGAAACGGTCGATGTATTTGATCAGCGTTTCCTTGTCGAGATTGGTCGCGAACAGATCGGCATGACGCGGCTTCATGCCGCCGTTGCCGCAGACATAGAGGTTCCAGCCGTTCTCGGTGGCGATGACGCCGACATCCTTGCCTTGCGCTTCGGCGCATTCGCGCGTGCAGCCCGAGACGGCGAATTTGATCTTGTGCGGCGAGCGCAAGCCCTTGTAGCGGTTTTCCAGCTCGATCGCCAGACCGACGCTGTCGCCGACGCCGTAACGGCACCAGGTGCTGCCGACGCAGGATTTGACCGTGCGCAGGGCTTTGCCGTAGGCATGGCCGGATTCGAAGCCGGCGGCGATCAGTTCGCTCCATATCGCCGGCAATTGGTCGACCCGCGCGCCTAACAGGTCGACGCGCTGGCCGCCGGTGATTTTGGTATAGAGTTTGTACTTCTTGCCGACCTGTCCCAGCGCGATCAGCATGTCGGGGCTGATTTCCCCGCCGCTGATGCGTGGGACCACGGAATAAGTGCCGTCCTTTTGCATGTTGGCCAGGAAAATGTCGTTGGTATCCTGCAATCCCAGATGCTCCTGCTTCAAAACGTACTCATTCCAGTACGAAGCAAGAATATTGCCGACGGCCGGCTTACAGATATCGCAGCCGTCGCCTTGGCCGAATTGTTCCAGCAACTCGGCAAAAGTCCTGATCTGCTTGACCATTATCTGGTTGTACAGATCCTGTCGTGTATAGGGGAAATGCTCGCACAGGTGGTTGTTGACCTCGAAGCCCAGCTTGGTCAGCTCGCTGTCCACCACCGATTTCAGCAGAGCGCCGCAGCCGCCGCAGCCGGTTCCGGCCTTGGTTTCCGCTTTCAGCTGGTTGACGGTGGTGCATCCGGCCTGCACGGCCCCGCAGATTTGTTCCTTGGACACATTGTAGCAGGAGCAGATCTGGGCCGAAGCCGGCAGGAGATCGGGACCGAGCGCGGCAGGCGCCGCGGCGTCATGCGACAGGATCAGGGAATCGGGATTTTCCGGCAGGGTAATGCCGTTCAGGCAATATTGCAGCAAGGTATCGTAATCCGACGTGTCGCCGACCAGCACGGCGCCCAGCAGTTGCCGTCTGTCCTCGCTGACCACCAGACGCTTGTAGATTTCCCGGGCGCCGTCCTGATAGCTGTAAACCAGTGCCCCCGGCGTGTTGGCGTGCGCGTCGCCGATGCTGCCCACATCCACGCCCATCAGCTTCAGTTTGGTGCTCATGTCGGCGCCGGTGAAGGCGGCGGCCTCGCCGGCCAGGTCGTCGATGACCGTGCGCGCCATCGCGTAACCGGGCGCGACCAAGCCGAAAATCGTGTCGTTCCAGAGCGCGCACTCGCCGATCGCATAAATGGATTCATCGGACGTGCGGCACTGGTCGTTTATCACGATGCCGCCCTTGACGCCCACGTCCAGGCCGCAATCGCGGGCGATTTCGTCGCGCGGCCGGATGCCGGCCGAGAACAGCACGATATCGGTTTCGAGTTCGCCGCCGTCGGCGAAGGACATCTTGTTCACGCAGCGCTCGCCTTCCGTAATCATGCGGGTATTGGTAGCGGTGTGGACAATCACGCCCAGCTCCTCGATTTTGCGCTTCAACAGCGCGCCGCCGGTTTCATCGAGCTGAACCGCCATCAGGCGCGGCGCGAACTCGATCACATGCGTCTCCAGCCCCAGATCCTTCAGCGCCTTGGCCGCTTCCAGCCCCAGCAGGCCTCCGCCGACCACGGTCCCGACTTTGGCGTTTTCGGCCGCGGCGGCGATGGCCTCGAGGTCATCAATGGTGCGGTAAACCAGGCACTGCGGCCGGCCGTTTCCCAGTATCGGCGGCACAAAGCAGTAGGAACCCGTCGCCAGCACCAGTTTGTCATAAGAAACAATCTCGCCTTTCGCCGAGGTGACGGTTTGATTGACTCTGTCGATTTTTACCGCTTTCTCGTTCAGATGCAGGCTGATGCCGTTCCGGTCAAAAAAGTCCCGATCCGCCAGAGCCAGATCTTCAGCTGATTTGCCCGAGAAAAAAGATGACAAATGAACACGGTCATAAGCCGGTCTCGGCTCCTCGCAAAAAGTAACGATGTCGTAAAGTTCCCTGGCCGGACTGTTCATCAGACCACTCAGAAAATACTGCCCAACCATACCGTTACCGATGACAACCAGTGTTTGTTTCATGCTCATGACCACCTCAATATCTCATGTGAATACGTGTATGCATGCAATCTGCAAGGGCTATGCCATGATATATAACACATTGATTCAACAGTGAATTACTGATTGTCTGTTTGCTAACGGCATGCGCAGGATACGCATAGCGTGCGCTACGCTGGTGCATGCCACGCCAATTAGGTGCGATTGCTCGTAAAATGAACAGGCAGGCAAGGGCAAACCCGTGTGTTCGCCCTTGCCCAACGGTTCACCTTTGGCCAGCGGTTCTCCGATAATTTATTGTGCACCCGAAACAGGGCGGACACGCAGGTCCGCCCCTACAATGCATCCGCCGACAACCGGCCGCCACAATCCTAAGGCTGGCATAAAATCTGCTTATCATTGAATCGCCCCCCTTGAATTTTGGAACGTGAAGGTATCTATTAGATGACACCATTAATCGAAAAAAACGGCTTTATTCTGGTCGGCCATGATCCGATCGATTACGATCATGATGAATTCGTCATGCTGCTGAGCCGGCTGAATACCGCCGATAACAATGATTTCCCGGCCTTGTTTCAGGAATTGTTTGAACATACCGAGCAGCATTTTGAGCGAGAGAACCGGCTCATGGAACAATCGGCTTTTCCGGCGCAAACCGAACATAAAGGGGAACACCTGCGGGTTCTGGGCGAATTCAAGCAATTCAAGAAGCGGGTCGATAAGGGCATGATCGCCTTCGGACGCTCGTTTGCCAGGGAGCGCCTGCCGCAATGGTTCGAACTGCATGTCACGACCATGGACAGCGCGCTGGCCGCGCACCTGAATACGCGGTCTCAAGGGTAAATCAAGGGTGGGGGCATGAACCAGTTTTTCTGCGCCGAGCTTGAGCTTATTGAAGCCTTTTACAGTGCTTCCGAAAGCGAACGGCTTTATCAACGTCTGCTGCGGGAACAAAATTGGCCCGATAACCGATACACCGTCGCCGGACGGCAATTTACCCTGCCCCGTTTGCAGACCTGGCATGCCGACCCGGGCATTGTCTACAGCTACAGTAACAACCTGCTGCAAACCCGGCCATGGACGCCGTTGTTATACGCTATCCGGGCAAAAATCGAGAACCTGCTGAATGACCGTTTCAATTCGGTTCTGGTTAATCTGTACCGGAACGGTGAGGATTACGTCGGCTGGCATGCGGATAATGAACCGGAACTGGGCGACCGCCCCTTTATCGCCTCATTGACTTTCGGCGCCGAGCGGCAGTTTGCCTTCCGTCATAAACAATCATTCGAACAGGGTCAGGTGTTATTGCGCAGCGGTTCATTATTAGTCATGCAGCCTGATTTCCAGCACCATTGGCTGCACAGCATTCCAATGCAGAAAAATGTCAGTCGGGAACGGATAAACCTGACCTTCCGTAAGGTGCTGGCGCCTTCCGGCCAGTGACAGGTTTACCGTGCTGCCGTTCGCGCGCCTGGTCGCATTTACGACAATATAAAGCTCTGTGTCGCCCGTGGAATGCAAGAAATACAACAAAGTGCCCGGCCTCTCGCCCTGCCTGATGGATGGTTTTCCAGGCAAGGTTCTCCGCCGGGACGCAGGCTTTAACCGGTTTCCGACTCATTTCCTCCCTAATAAACTTAGGTTCCGCTCAACAGCTGGCATCCTGTTTGCTAGGCACTTCAGCATGAATGAAACCATTATCATAACCACCGGACCGGACAACCTATCCCGCCAGGATGCGGGCATGGACGCCGGCCCTGCCAGTACCGGCGAAGCGGCGTTAGCGGATTATGTCGCCCGCTGGGCGACGGCCAATCCCCTGTCCCCCGAGCATGTGGATTGCGCCACGACGGTAATGCTCAAAATCCTCGACGGCAAATGCAAGATGAAGACGGAGGAAAAGATCATCATGACACTGCTTTATGATCAGGTGAAAACCCATCGCGGCGAACGGCTGGGCGATGATCTGCATGAGCTGATCGCCCGCGCCCGCGACCAACTCACCGATGAGATGAAAAACTTTATTTATGAACAACGCGTTCTGGCGGAGACCATGATTTCCCGTCCCGTCATGAAAGGCTTCAAAACAATGATCCGGCAACGGGGGCTGTTCGAGGATGGAAAAATATAGAAAGGATCACCCTAAAAAATTCAAGCGCGTTTTTTACCTGACCACCCGGCGGCGCACGACCATCGTCACCCATCCGCCAAGGAGAATCACATGAACAACGAGTTACTGCCCTGGGATGAAGAGGCGCTCAAGCGCCTGGAAAAAATTCCCGTGTTCGTCCGCCACATGGCCAAGAGTAAAATCGAACAAGCCGCCAAGGCCGCCGGCGAAAGCACGGTCACCGTCGCATTCATGGATGCCAATAAAGCAAAACTGATGGGCTAGGCGCGATGGCGAACCTGAAACTCTATATGACCCCCGGTTCCTGCTCGACGGGCATCCATATCCTGATGGAAGAACTGGAGCTCATCTTCGAGGCTTATATCGTCAACCTGCCGGCCGGCGATCAATTCAAACCGGCCTACACGGCCATCAATCCCAAGTCCACGATCCCGACCCTGGTCAAACCCGACGGCACGGCCATCACCGAATTCTGTGCCATCGCCTACTGGCTGGCGCGCACCCATCCCAAGGCCAGGCTCATGCCGGGCGATGCGGACGGCGATACATTCGTGCTCGAAACCATGAACTACGTTGTCAGCGCCATTCACATGCAGGGCTTTACCCGTATTTTCACTACCGACCATTACGCCTTTAACGAAGCCGATATGGAACGCACCAAGGCCCAGGGCGAAACCATTGTCAAAAAAGGCTTTGCCATCATCGACAAGCAACTGGCGGGCAAAGCCTACGTAGCTGGCGAATTCTCCATCGCCGACGCCGCGCTCTTTTATTGCGAATTCTGGGCGGTACGCATCGGCATCAACCTGCCGGAACACTGCCTGGCCCATTACCGGCGCATGCTCAAGCGACGGGCGGTCAAACAGGTATTAATGGAGGAAGGCTATTCATCCTTGTTTCAATAGCGCCCCTGGCTTGCCTGCTTCACCCCTTACCCGTAACGGGTTCCGGCCGGCCATCGTGAAAAACGCCTGGCATGCCCCGCCCGTGTACTGGAATGAATTATGAAAGAAACGGTAAAAAATATCTGGAGCCTGAATAAGGACCCCGCCATCAAGGCCATTCTCATCATGCTGCAGCATGAAGTCGGTCCGAACGGATTCATGCTGCTGGACGAAAGCCTCCTGAACGAAAAGGCGGTGCGTATCATATACCCGCCCACGCGCCGGGAGTTGTCCGCCTATGTTTACAGTTATGCCCAGCGCGAGAACCATTATGGCCTCGACCTGGAATTCCCCTACCTGATCGAAACCCGGGCCGACGACCAAAGCATCCGTCTCAACGACCTGACCGCTGAAGAAGTCTTGAAAAAAATGATCGACCATCTGGGAATCAGGCCGGTCAAAGCCAACCCGTCATGAACCGGTGCGCTGCATTCTGGCGGCCGAGCCATTCAGCCCGCGCCGTTTTACGCCAACGCTCCAGGAGGACAGCTTCCCAGCGCACGGAGATTTTCCAACGTAGGTGCGAATTCATTCGCACCATGAGCATAACCTCTGCAATAAAAGCATATAGACTGGCTCGGAGCTTTAGGAACGCGCATAAAATAACTTCCTCAAGTGCGCGGATGAATTTCCGGTGTAGGTGCGGATTTATTTATGCCCTATGGGTACTTGTGCCCTTCAGGGTATCCGCACAGTGCGAATGAATTCGCACCTACAATTCCTTGATTTATTCCATGCTCATTACTTAGCGAAAGCCCGGCTTGAACGGGCCGGAATGCCGGATTTACCAATCCGGACCAGCGCGGCTGATGATAAACGTTATCATACAAAGACCTAACCCGGATATGTCATGAAACCACAGAGAACACGAAGAAAATCAAGTTGTTGTCATTTTCTTCCCGTCACTTCATGAATTACTACGGAAACATGGGTAAATATTTGAATTTCAAAGCCTTCGCGTCCTCTATTGCTGTTCCAGACCCAATTCTACCGCCTTCATAATCCCCATGGATGGGGTGAATGCAGAGAAATGACGGGATCATTTCTTGTCCCTGGAGGCGTTCGTGTTCTCCGTGATGAAATATTCAGGATAAGTATTCGTACGAATAAACTCCTCAGTGGCCTTTTGCTAGTATAACCACCGTCGAAGAGCAATAGCTCCCATGCTCTTCGACAATTTTGTCTCTACTTTATAAAGACCACCTCCCACCACCCCCCCACAATTTCTGGTGGTCTTTTTTTTTCTTTTTCTTCCCTATCCAGAAACCTTCCGCTCCAGGCTAGCGCATTTATTCATTAGTCGAAAACATTACCTTCAGGCATTCGCCGCCTTGAAAGACAAGCCATTCACTGACCGGCAGGACGCCAGCGGTATTCATAATTCCGGTAGGGTACGCATCGCGTACCTTTTGGGATGGTTTACACCGGAACCGCTGGAAAAGGTACGCACTGCGTACCCTACTATATTTTTCAGGCAGGCCTGTCAATAACAAAACTCAATTTTCACAACAATCGTTGCTTTCAAGTAAGGGTTGATTGCTCTAGCGCTTGATCCTGTTCAGCAGTAAAAGCACCGCAGCCCCGGCAAAAAACGAAACCAGCAAGGCGCCCCAGGCGCTTTTATCCCAGTCCACCTCATAGGATTCCGGTATCACGGCCGCCGACAGGCCCGGAATGCTCGGCAAATCGCCATCGCCGCCGTCCACTTTCAACTGCGCCTTCATGCCTTTTTCCATGTGCTGGGGCACTTCGCAATGGACCAGATAGGTCTTGCGCTGGCTGGGCACGATAAATGACGCCGTCTTCTCGCCCGGCCCGTAGATTTCCATCGTGAACATGCCTTGCGGGTAGATATAGCCCGGCAGATCGTGAATCATGAACTGGTGCCGGATCTTGTCCTCGTTGATGAACGTGACGTTGATGCGCGAACAGGGCGGCGCTTCCCACTGCTGCTGGTCGAACGCGTACATGATGCCGTTGAATTTCCTGGCGTATTTATGGCCGGCGCGGACCGTAATATTGACGTCGCCGGCGATTTTCTGGCAGTCGCGCGGCAACTTGTCGGTATTGCTGTTCATGATCATGCCGGTTTCGTCCATGATCATGCCGTTATGGTTCATGGCGGCCAGAGCCGGTTGAGCGCCGGCCAGCGCCATCAATAAAATCAAATGCTTGGCAAAACTCATTCCGCTGCTCCTTTCTTAAAGCCGCGCACGAGGTAGAACACCAGCGCGAACAGCAACCCGACCGTTAGGCCGAAGGCGATGATTTTCAGATAATTCGGGGCCAGAGGACCAGCTTCGCCCAGCAGCTGCGCAAATTCGCCCGTCGCCCACATCGGGGTCTGGCGCGCGTAGTAAGCACTGGTGAAGAACCGATCGAAGGCGCCGTCATGCAATTTCGGCATGCCCTGCTCATCAATGTAATCGCGGTATACGACCAGAGAGATATTCCCGCCCGGCTCCACGCCGTCATTGGTCGTGCCGATTTCGACATGATCGTGGAACATCCAGACACCTTCGCCATCGTTATGAAGACCGTCATTGGTCGTGTCCAGCTTGATATCGACGCGCTGCGCCGATGAAATGTCGACCACGTCGCGTATGATCTGCATGGCCTCGGGCTGTTCGATGCCGTCGTAGTGCGTGACCGTGGCCTTATGGCCGTGGAAATGCAGCGCCACGGCCGAGTTCTGGGTATTGGCGACGCGCAATTTGATCTTTTCATTGGGTCCGGTAACGATCAGGTCGTCGCGCAGCGTATACGGGAAGGCATGGCCGTTCAGCAGGAAATAGTTTTCCCGCGATTCGGTCATGTTGAATTCGCGGTTCATTTTTTTCTCGATCAGACGCGGATCGTTGGCTTCCTGGATGATTTTCGCCAGGCGCTTGTCGACGGACTGATAATGCAAGTCATATTCCTGATTATATTCCGCCCTGACGCCGACCGACGGATGCCGCACGTGCCCCCCGCCGATATTGAAGGTCTGCAGCCAGTTGTTCGGGCGATTCTCTTCCACGATGAACATGCCCGCCATGCCCATCATGACGTGCTTGTCGGTCTGCACATGACAGTGATAAAGCATGGTGCCGGCCGTCCGGGGCTTCAGTTCATACGTGTGGCTGTCGCCCGGAAAAACAGCCATGTCGCCGCCGTGCGCGTCGCCGTCGTTTTCGCCGCCGTCCGCTGTTCTCCAAGGGTGATCGACGCCGTGCAAATGAATCGTGTGCGGAAAGTAATGCGTATTTTCCAGGGTGATATAGACCTGATCGCCCTGCTCGACGCGAATCACCGGCGACGGCGCGCGCAGGAAATAATTGGCCTGGTTGGAGCCGTAATGCTTCACCGCCATGTCGCTGGTCTTGGGCGCGAATACCCACAGCCCCGGCTGCACGCCCGGCAACACATCATAACCGGGGATCAGAAAATCGCCGTCGGGCGATTTGCCGTTAAGCTCGATGACCTCCAGCTTGATGCGGATGATATCGGGGTCGCCGTCGCCGTCCAGGTCGTCGGTTTTGGTCAGCGCGTCTTCAGACAGATGCGTGCTCATCTGGGTAGGCATGGAAACGTTATTGACGCCCTTGACGAAGGCGGCGATGTCGTACGGATTGTCGGGACTGCACGCCAGCGATTCGGCGATCTCGACGCCGTCGATAGTCTGGGCCTGGCGCCATTCGGGATGCTCGTCCTTGCAGGGCTTTTCAAAGCCGGCCGGTCTGGCCAGCCTGGACTGCGTGGAAGGGGAATTGAGATCGGCTTCTTCGAATTTGCCGGGTCGCAACCAAACTGCCAGGGGAATTAATAGAACAATCAGGAGAAGACTTAATAAACGTATGTATTTATTCTGCATTTTTAGACAACTGTACAGCAAGATTCAACTAAACGCGCCACTATACCGAAAATTTTCCGGCTGGGAAGCATTAGCCTGAATATTTCACCACTATCCGCCCCCGGATTCGCCTGAACTCCCTGTGGTTCATGAGGTGGGATTTACTTAAAATCGAACGGCATCATGCCGTCGAAAAAGAAATCATCAAAATCATCCGGCACTGATTTTTTTGGCATTTTATAGCTTTTCAGCCATGCTTTAAGCGCTGCAGGATCCTGAAAGGTTTCAATCTCTTTTCGAATGACCGTTATGTCCGCCTGTAGCTTTTTAATATCCTGCACCAGCATTGCCATCAGTTGCCTGGGCGATAGAAGCGCATAGAAAGGCAGATCCAATTGCAATTTAAACGCCCCTTCAATTTGATCGATTTCCTGATCCAGCTCTGATAATTGTTCTTTCAGTATTTTGTTGAAATGCTTTAAACGGCTGTCGGCCATCCGGCTTAAGTGGGCCGGATCGATTTGCTCGATTTCCAGCTGCAATTCCAATAACTGCAATAAGTCTTTTTTGCCGTAAGCGGTATTGACGCGCTGCATCAACTCCGTTTTGCGGGCGCGTTCCTGTGCATCCGGCTCGCGGTCGGGATGCAGTGTGGCGACCAATTTCCGATAAACTTCCTGGACCGACTTGCTCGCCAATGCCTCTTCCTCTTTTTGGCGCGCTTCTTTTTCCAATTGCCTTTTGGTTTTTTTACGCTGTTTAACCGGCTCCGCCGGTTGCTCTTTTGATTGGGCTTCCGCCTGCTCTTGCAGCTTTTCCTGCAAGTGGGCGTGGAATTTTTCCGGCGAACTGATATCGACGTCATCCCCCAAGTCCACATTGAACATACCTTCCGCCAGGCTTTTCATCAGTTCGCCAACCGCGGCTTCCGTCTCTTGATGAAGGGTATCGTAATCATCGTCACTGTATTTATTGAACAAGGACTTCGGTTCATCGTTATTCAACTCGGGAATCAACTGCTCGCATACCTCGCAAATAAGCTGCTTCATTTTCAATTTGTCGGTTTTTTTAAACAGTGACTTACCGTAAAACTGATCCAATAACCGCACCCATTCCAGTTTCTGGTTATATAAGATCTCTACGGCAGGCTCGTATTCCCGCTCAACCTTTTGGTAATACAAGGGAATGGTTTCTTTCCACTCGATCAGGCGCTTTTTCTGGCGATCAATCTTTTTGGTCAGGTTATTGAATTGTTTTTGGGCGGCGGATAAGGTGGTTTTCCCATCGGATTTTGTAGCAATGCGAACGATTTTGCTTTTAGGTTGAGTCATGGTGCAAATCTCATGATTGAGCGGATAGAAAATTGTAGGAAAAAATGAAGGTTGTACTGGGATAGCCAAATTCCGACTCCAGAAAACGCACTGCAATGATGCATGGGGCGCTGCCCTCACACGGCAGCCGTTCGAACGTGAAAAACCAGGAATTTTACTACGTATCAACGAATTGATCCAAGTCAGCGGATTTAAGGCCATGAATTAAGAATCAGACGCGCTAATCACTATAACTCCCGCTTGAACCGGCTTTTGCGCGCATCGCCACCCGCTCCCTGGATCGGTTGAGGGATTACCGACAAATTGTTTCGAAAGCCACCACGCACGACCTCCAAAAATCTTCAAATCCATAATAAAATCAATGCATTATAAATAATAATCAGCATGGCATTTTACTTGCTTCCTAGGGAATTGCCGGATTGCCAGCCTCCTAATGGTGTATATCCGGGCGTTTTTTTCCTGGTTAACGAGGTGTTGATATGTTCGAAGTCATACTATTATTTCTCGTCATGTTTTTAATTGCGGCATGCGCTTTTCTGCCTTTAGGTTACAGCATGCTACATTTTTCCAAATCCGCCGCCGGCAAATCCGGATCGGCGTCCGTTTCAAAGCCGAAAATCCCTGAGGACTCAATGCTCAGACGGCATTTTCTGACTCATCTGCAAAGTGAAATCGAAGCCGCTTTGTTTCCGCGTCCTAGCGACTCCGCTTTGCAGCGCCATTACGATGCCCTGGTCGCCGCCGAACTGGAGAATCGTCTGGCCGCTTTAGCCGATTGAAATACAAACAGCCATGTCGGGTTGCACGGCATGCTTGCGGCTTTGGGCCGATTTCCGGCTCACGGCCGCGGCCTTTGCATCATTCCACCCTGCTACAACCAACCTAGCCTGAATATTTCACCACGAAGGACACGAAGTACACGAAGGCTTTTCAATTCAATTAATTGCAAATATTTCATAATGAGCTCATGAAGTTATCTGTGAGAAATGATAATGCCATGATTTTCTTCGTGTTCTTCGTGTTCTCTGTGGTTTCATGAAATATCCGGGCTAGTACTCAGTCAGCCTTGTTCTGACGAGTAAAATTTGCAGAGCATTCATAGCTTGCGAATAGTGCGAATACCCTGAAGGGCACAAGTACCCATAGGGCATAAATGAATTCGCACCTACAATTTACCCGCCA